>JANMEV010000512.1:0-3010 GCA_031377305.1 Planctomycetota bacterium
CCTTCGCCACGGCCCCTCCGATTCTCCTGCCGACTCCGACAAATTGATCAGTTTCCAGAGTATATTCCGAATCAGGCGATCATGCGTTTCCAGAGTATATTCCGAATCAGGCGATCATGCGCGTCAGCTAGGCGACAACGGCGAACTTGCACGTTTGGACGCAGAACAGTTCTATCTGCAAGGCACGTACATGTTTTAAGTCGATGAGTTAAGCACTGGCGACTTGCTATCTTCCTCCCGTGTTGAAAGCCGTTTGCAGCTTAGCCTGCAGACGGCTTTCTGCGTTACATGATCTCCCCGGTCCATTTCATCGGCTGTTTTGTCAAGTGGCCCTGCAAATGCATCAGGCTTTCACGCTTCTCCGAAAAGCATCACTATTCGAGTAGCGTTGCCAAACTTCGAACTGAGACTGGTATTCCAGCAATCCTGTGGGCATGACCAAGTGTGAGACAGTGCATTACTTGGACGCCCCGATCCGACACGCCAGTGCCCGCGATGTAACGTGCTAAACCGCTCCGGTGAAACCGACCGACGCGACTTTGCGTCCCGCCGTTCGACGCTCCGGTCACATCGGCCGACGCGTCGAAGTCGTGGTGACAATCCCGCAAGTGCAATCAAATTGATTGCAAGCGAGGCACGCTTTCTGGCCAATCCCGCAAGTGCCAGAATCCAGTTGAGTCGACGATTCTGGAGGAAGATATTCCCCTGTCGTTGCTGACTCAGGACGAGCCGTTCTCAGTCACAAACTGCCGATCGGAAACTCATTGAGCTGATCGCGAATTCGCGTCGAAGCCCAACCGCTAACCAGCCGAATGAACCAGTCCAATGACTCCGATTCCCGATGGCCAAACAGCACCATTGTCACCGGGCCGCTAAGTGCACATGTGTAATACTATGACGATAACGGGATAGGTTTGGCGCCAGTCCACACGCATCGGGATAGATTTCCAAAATATGTCCCGATAGCGGAAAACAGTGGTGTTTTGGAGCGAGTTGTTTCCGTGATGTGTTCGTGATGTGTTCGTGACGGCTGTAAACGAGTCCGAAAGAGGCTCCCAGAATGGCTCGCTGGGGCTCACAGGATGGCCACCAGTCGATTCCGAGGGTGCAACTCGGGGATTGAGAGGGCTCGACGGGATGTTTCGTTAGCAGCGATCTGGGGAGGAATGAGAGAGCAAACGGACAAACGGACAACGAAACAGACAATCGGACAGAACCGCTCCGAGGCAGCAAATTCATTGGCCGAACGACATTTGACGGACAACGCGTACATGCTCCAGATCTCGTCTTCAAAATACCAAAATTCAGGAACTGCATTGTCACGGACGCGAGTGAGTTCTTGGATCAAGACATTGCAATTGGGTATGGGTGTGGGCGACACTTGACCGGCCCCTGTAAAGCCGATGGCCTGTAGAAAGAAAAACGCGGGGAAGCAAGTACAGGATTCTCGCTTGTCGTCTGGCCGGACTATCCCCGCGTTGGACACAATTTACTCTTCAATCAGCGACGTTCCAAACCACGTCGAAAACAGTTCAAGGTGGTGACTCAAATTGCTCCGGATATCGCCGACAACTTCCCTGTCGGCTTGCACGCCAGTGACAGCTTCAAGCTGTTGAGATGGCGGCAGACGTGGCTTCCTGGAGATTTTCTGACAGATCTTCCATCCGGCGAAGTACCTTCCATGCCCGTTGCAGATCTTGCGAGCGCAGCCGCCTTCAACGTAGGTTCCGATTCTGTTTCAGTTCCTGGGAGTGTCTTCATGGCGATCAGCCGATCTTTCGGGCGACTTCTGCCGCCTTCTTGCTGCTGATCTTTGCGTAGTGCTGACTCATATCTGCACTGGCATGACCGAGAACCGCTTGCGTGTGTTCCAAGCCGAATTGCTCCCGAACATCGCAGGCGTTTGTGTGCCTCATCTGGTGGGGAACCCATCGCTCAATTCCAGCTTTATCACAAGCACGGGTGATAGCGCGGCAGAACGCATTCCTTGTGACGTTGAACAGCTTCGCATCAGGATCAGCAGAAAGATATCGCGAAAGGATCAACTGTGCTTGTGGCCCGAAATGCAGTGTCCGGCTTTGGTCATGGTGAGCCGTCTTGTGATCGCTGATATCAGCCTTCCAGACGTCGCCAGTGCGGTCAATCATGCTGGTCGTCAACTTCAGCAGTTCTCCGCTGCGAGCCCCGCAGAGGCGTTGCAGGTCGATTAAGTCGCGAACCACTGGCCGAACCAGATTCTTGACCGTTTCGATACGTTCGTCATCCACCGCCGTTCTGGGAGGGTTGTCATGTGCCTCAGTCCGGCCCTTGAGCAATGGTGCCACGGCCTGGAGTTTCTGGAGCGTAGCAGGCTGAACCAATTCGTTTTCAACACCCCATTTGAAGACAAGTCGAATGCGGTTCACTCCTTTGTTGCAGGATTCGCGAACCCAGCCAGCTTCAATAAACTTCTGCCGGACTGCCTTTAACATCAACGGCCCGAATTCATCGACCGCTGTGAATCCGTAAATCTTGAACAGCGGAATTGTGGCAGCTCTGAGGCAGTGAATCTCTGACGTCGGTTCACCATTCTTGACGTAGTGCGTATCGGCATGTCGCATGAATGCCAGAACGAGTTCGTTGATCGTCAGCCCGGACGCGGGGTCGGCAGACTTCGTAACAAACGGATCGACAGGAATGCCGCTGATGACTGTGGCGACGATCTCTCCGAAGCGAATTCGGGATTCCTCGCTGCCATATTTCCCGAGATAGACGGTTTTCCCGTTCACGTAACAGCGGGCTTGGCCGGTCGGTTTGTGGTGACCGTAGGTAGGTACTTTCGGAGCTTTCATCAGTGCGGATCCTCAAAAGTAGGTAGTAACTACCTACGAAAAATTGAGTTTCTGCCGCACTGACGAACGTCGTCAGGTATCGTAAATCACGATTCGGAAAGGACTTAGAACAAATCGGGAATACAGGATTTGAACCTGCGACCTCTTGGCCCCCAGCCAAGCGCGCTAGCCAGACTGCG
>JANMEV010000528.1:0-1696 GCA_031377305.1 Planctomycetota bacterium
TCGTCAAATCCTGAGCCTCAAGGCTGGCGGCTGCCTGTTGGATGACCTTCATCGCGGCGGGCATTTCGTCTTCAGCGATTGTAAACGAAACATTGGCGTAGCCTTCGCGAGCCACGTTCTGCACCACCATGTCGACGGGAATTCTGGCCGACGACAATGCGGTGAAAAGACCGCTCATGACACCCGGCTGATCCGGCAGACCCACCAGACTCACCCGAGCTTCGTTTCGAACAAACGCGACTCCCGTCACGATTGAGCCGGCCGCGTCGGCTTCAGGCGCGATCAGCGTCCCGGGACCATCGGAGTACGACGGGCGGACTCGCAAGTGAACTCGATACTTCTTTGCGAACTCGATGGATCGCGAATGCATCACTCCAGCGCCAAGGCTTGCGAGTTCCAGCATCTCGTCGTAGGAAATGCGTTCGACTTTCCTGGCCGTCTTGACCAAACGCGGATCTGTGGTGAAAACGCCTTCGACGTCGGTGTAGATTTCGCAGAGCTCGGCATTCAACACGGCCGCCAGCGCTGTGGCCGTTGTGTCGCTGCCTCCGCGGCCCAGCGTGGTGATGTTCATGTTCGCATCGACACCCTGAAAGCCGGCCGCGATCACAATGTTGCCCGCATCCAGAAGTTCTCTCATCCGCGCGGTTGAGATGCTGACGATGCGTGCCTTCGTATGAGTCGTGTCCGTCAGAACGCCGATCTGAGCGCCGGTGAGACTGATCGCCTCTTCCCCCAGTTCGTGAACGGCCATCGCCAGCAGGGCAACGGATTCCTGTTCGCCGGTCGAAAGCAGCATGTCCATTTCGCGAGGTCGAGGCGTCCTGGTGATCTCTGCGGCAAGGTCGACAAGCTCGTCCGTCTTGTGTCCTCTCGCGCTGACCACGACAACCACCTGATAGCCACGTCGCTTAGCGTCGACTGCCCGTTGAGCCGCCTCACGAATTTTTCCGGCATTGGCAACGCTGGTGCCACCAAATTTCTGAACGATCACCGTCACAATAAAAATCCGTCAAATTACCGAAGGATCAGGCATAAGTCGAAAGACTTCCGCAATGCTGCGGTTGACCGATCCTCTACGAAAGTGGGAACGCGGAAGTTGATTGTAACAGGCAGTGGCTGCAAGCCTCTACCTCGCAATTTCCGCCAAAAACTCTCAGGTTGCAGTCTCTCGGACGTTCTGGCTACTGTTCCACCTTGTGCGGATGGTCAACCGAGCGGGATTGAAGCCAGGATTCCTCGCTGAAGTTTGTATTTTGGTCTCGTTGGCGGTTGTCCGTGACAGATTTTTTCGGCCGGTTGTTTGGCCAGTTGGAAATGTAAGTTTTCGGCGACACCATCTCGACAATATCAGGGCTGGCGACTCAACTCCAACGGACGTCGATGGCCAAGAGTCGATGGCCAAGAAGTGGATCGCGACCGAAGAAATTGCATGGCTGACGATTCGACCCTCCTGACGCCATGTTGTTCAGCGTTTTACATCACGTAAACTCTCAGATTTTGATTGAAGCGAGCACAGACATGAAATATCTGCAGCAACTTGTGCACACTTTTGCGACCTGTGCAATTCTGGCGACCGCGATGGGGCCTGCTGTCGCCGTTGAAAAGGTCTAGCCAGATCGAGACACATTGTCGATCGTGCTTTTGCAGTCGCAGGTTTCATCGCTTTCCTAGGACGTGCTCGTCAAATAGGTTA
>JANMEV010000630.1:0-10989 GCA_031377305.1 Planctomycetota bacterium
GTTCGAAAGTCACTGGGTCCAAACGTCGTCTCCCTCTTTGGCACGGGCTGCTGCGGTGACATCAACCACGTGAATCCTCGCGGCAAGGATCGCAACAAAACTGACTTCATTGGAAACTCACTTGGCGAAACCATCACGACCGGTCTTCCATCGCTGCAGCCTCTGGAAGCACCGCACCTTGAAGTTCGTTCTGCCATTGTGCAGCTTCCACTTCAGGACTCAACCAAAGGCGACGTTGAAAAAGCCGTCAGAATCATGAAGGCAGCAAAGGCCGGGGAAGCAGTTGAGTTCACCGATAACGTCACAGCCCACACTCGACTGCTGATCGATCAACTTCGCAACACACCGCGCCACGCGTCGCATGAAGATGCGACGTTGGCACGATTGATGACATCAAACTGGGAAGGGATCGGTTCCACATTGCCGGCCGAAGTGAACGTGATCGCGCTGGGCAAAGATATCGCAATCGTTGCATTGCCCGGCGAGGTGTTTGTCGAGCTGGGCCTGGCCATTAAACGAGGTTCACCGTTTCGTACAACGCTCATCGTCGAACTCTCAAACTGCGTCGAAACCTGCTACGTGCCAACTCGCGCGGCCTATGCGGGGGGAAGTTACGAAGTCACAAACTCGACGCTGAAACCTGGCGGAGGCGAGATGCTTGTCGAGGAGGCTCTTCGACTGCTGCGGTCCGCTGCCAGCCAAAAGTAGTCGTTTTCCCTTCGGATTGTTCTGTTGGCCAAGTCTTAAACGACCGGAATTTCCGGCCGTTCGTTGAATTCTGATTCCCACTCAAAACGTTGAGCACTACACTTCGGACATGACTCGCTCATTGCCCACCTTCGCCCTGCCTTCCTCTTCCCGCCGCGACCTGCTTCAGATCGGGTATTCCGGGCTGCTGGGTCTTGGCATGAGTTCGCTGATCCGACCGTCCCGAGCCGCTGCGTCATCAGACGTCGAGATCGTTCCGCGAGCCAAGTCGCTGATCATCGTCTTTTGTACCGGCGCGATCAGTCATCATGATACGCTCGATATGAAGCCGAATGCGCCGGCTGAAATTCGGGGCGAATTCAATCCCATCCAAACCTCAGTTTCGGGCACACAAATCTGCGAACACCTGCCAATGCTGGCGTCGCGAGCGCACAAGTACGCGCTTGTTCGCAGCTTGTCGCACAAAGACAACAACCACTTGATGTCGACTCATCATGTGCTGACCGGACACCTGCAGCCCGGCGCGTTTTTTGACAAGGTTGCCTCGCGAGATGACTGGCCATGCTATTCGTCGGGATGCGAATACCTGCGGCCTCGAAAGGATGGCATTCCAAGCGGAGTGAACCTGCCAACGTTCCTCATGTCGTCGCCGCTGATCTGGCCGGGCCAGCATGCTGGATTTCTGGGTCCCAAGTACGATCCATGGCAAATTGTTGGTGACCCTAACAGCCCGGAATTTCGAGTCGATGCACTCACACTGGCGCAGGGAATCGATTCAGGCCGACTCGAACAGCGTCGCTCGCTCTTGAAAACTCTTGATCAGAAAACAGCGGTCGCGGAAGACACTGCCGCGTATAGAATGACGGAAGATCAGAAGCTTGCGTTCACGATGTTGTCGTCAGGAAAACTGACACAGGCTTTTGAGCTGAATCGTGAGCCTGCCAGTGTGCGAGACCACTATGGTCGTCACCCATTCGGCCAGTCCCTGCTGCTGGCTCGTCGACTTGTCGAAGCTGGCGTGCCTATCGTGCAGGCAAACATGGGCCCGGTTCAAAACTGGGACAGCCATCAGGCCATCTTCACGACTTTGAAAGGTCGACTATTGACGCCGTTGGATCAGGCAGTCGCCGCGTTGCTGGATGACCTCGACGCCAGCGGTCGCCTGGAAGACACCATGGTCATGATGGTAGGCGAATTCGGACGCACTCCAAAGATCAACAAAGAAGGCGGTCGAGACCACTGGGGCCCCTGCTTCACAGGTCTGTTTGCCGGCGCCGGCGTTCAGGGCGGCAAAGTGATTGGTCAATCCGACGAGATCGCCGCGTATCCGGATTCCGCTGCCTATTCACCGGACGACATCGGAGCGACGATCTACACGGCGCTTGGGATCGACCCGCATTCCGTTGTCCACGACCGAATCAATCGCCCCGTGCACCTGAACCAGGGCACTGTGATCAACGCTCTCTATGATGGATCGAATGCTTCATCCTGATGACGATGATCGACGAGTCGTTTCTGTCCCTGCGAATCCTGTAACACTCGGCATGAGTTCGCTATTCTGCGGACCTGACTTTGGGGCCTGCCGCTGGACCTTGCAGAATCGCACTGTCCCCTGCCCTGCTTTCCCGCCTCTTTGCCTTGTGAGATCCTTCGAATGAAAATCTGCCGAGTTCAGTTATCCAGTGGCGAAACGTGTTACGCATCTGAGCGAGCCGACGGAACGCTTGAACGACTTCAGGGTGAGCTTTTTTCTGGATTGCAGCCGACTGGTCAATCGGTCACGGCTGCTAAAGTACTGGCTCCGCTGGATGCCGCTGCGGTCCTTTGCATCGGCCTCAACTATCGAAAACATGCCGAAGAAGGCAAGCAGGCCATCCCCGCTCATCCGGTGTTGTTTATGAAGGTCCCAACGACCGTCACCAATCCCGGCGATCCGATCGTGCTACCTCGCAAACTTCGCAGCGACAAAGTCGACTATGAATGCGAACTCGCCGTCGTCATCGGCAAGCGATGTCACAACGTGTCAAAAGCCGATGCCCTGAAATATGTGCTCGGCTACACCTGCGCGAATGACGTGAGTGCTCGCGACTGGCAGAAGGATGGTGGCGGCGGACAATGGTGTCGAGGCAAAACCTTCGCAACGTTTTGCCCGCTCGGACCTTGCCTGGTCACCACAGACGAGATTCCGAACCCGAACGCGCTGAAGATCAGCACCATCCTGAACGGCAACGTCATGCAGGACTGGAACACGAACGACATGATCTTCGACGTCCCGACGCTCATCGAATTCCTCAGCGCCAGCACGGTGCTGGCTCCTGGAACTGTGATCCTGACCGGAACGCCTCACGGAGTCGGTGCGGCTCGAACACCTCCCGTGTTCCTTCAGCCCGGCGACTCCGTCACGATCGATATCGAAAAGATCGGTCAGTTGACCAACCCGGTCGTTGAAGAAGTTGTTTGAGGTTTGACAGGTTGTTTCGCCGGTTGTTTGACCGACGATTTCAAACTCAGCACGTAAACACCAACCAAAAGACTGGCGATGCAAATGGCCTTGGGTCGCCAGTTCTTTTCGCCGTACAGCTGGATCCCCGCAATAAAGGCGATGACCACCGACGTACGCCGAAGCGGCGAAATCACAGAGATCAGAGCCCCGTCCATTTCGATCGCGGAGAAGTACATGAAGTCTGACACCAGTAACAGAATCGCAATCATCGGAATCGACCAGCGCCATTGAAACGGACTGGCGATACGATCTCGCAGCCGCCATCGCAGAACCAGCGGCAACATCACAGCAAGCAGGTAAATCGAAAACCACGCCTGGACAGTTGACGCTTTCATCTCCATCGTCTGCAGCAGGAACTTGTCATACAGCGAACTGCAGGCTCCCAGAAATGTGGCCAACACCATAAAGCCGACCCAGCGGTCTCGATGGAAATGAATTCCCTCTTTGCTGCCAACCAGCGAGAACGCATAGAACGAAACCAGGATGATGCTCATGCCGGTCCACTGCAGGACTGTCGGCCGCTCCTGCAGAAACGCGACCGCAATCAGCACCGTGAACAGCGGACTGCTGGCGCGAATTACAGCTCCGATGGAAATCGGCAGGTGCTTGATCGCAAACGAAGCAAAGATCCACGAACTTCCCGCCAGCAGCGACTTCGCCGCCAGCAATACATGGTCCTGCCAACTGACGGAATCCACAATCAGCCGCTCCGACGGCATCCATTGCGGCGCGAACCGTGACATCAAAACCATCGGCAGCCACACCAGAGCCTGCGTCAAAACATTAAAGAACAACACTGGCGGCACAGCATTGTTGCGCAGCGAAACCTTCTTGGCGATTTCATAAAAGCCCAAAAACACCGCGGAGCACAAGCTGAGAAGAATCCAGTTCATAGACTGCAGTGTAGCGACTCTTCCAAGTTAGCGAATTCGTCCAACCGGTCGGACTGAAACGTTTACCACTTGCGTTGAACACGACTCAAGTCTCGAACCCATGCGAATCTCCACCGAAGATTGCGGTGCCATCATGCTTCGGTTCGAAGACGGAGCCAACGGATGCTTGTGGATATCGCAAGTGACAGCGGGCCGCAAGAACTGCCTGCGATTCGAAGTCGCTGGTTCCGAAGCCGCGATGGAGTAGAACAGCCACGCCCCGAACCAACTTTGGATTGGTCATCGTCAGCAGGCCAACGAAATGTTGATTCGTGATCCGTCGCTGATGGACGGCTCGGCATCGGCCATCAGCAACTATCCGGGCGCTCACAATGAAGGACTCCCCGACACGTTCAAGCAACTGTTCCGCTCCTTCTACGGATACATCTCCGACGGCGACTTCAACCGTCAACCGCCCTTCCCTACATTCGCCGATGGACATAGGAAGATTCAACTGAGCGAAGCGATTCTGAAGAGCCATCGCGATCGTTGCTGGGTGGATGTGGGGGATCGGTTGAAGTGACGGGGTTGGCTCAACATGGTCGACTCGCGTTTCGTGTCGTGTGTCGACGCGGTGAGCGATTGAGGACAATCGCTCTACAATGGGAAGACTCTTGCAGTCGTTCAAGGCGATGACGATCAGTTCCCACCCAGCAGCGGTTCATCCATCGCTCGCAGATCGCTGTTGGGGAGGCCGGCGGAGTAGTCGTTGCGGATCATCATCAGAGCTTCGCGAGCGACTTCGAGATGCTGGCGGCGAGTCTCTTCGTAAAACGCCTGGGCCGCGCCGGGGAGTTTCGGCTGGCCGTGGAGAGGCTTGTCGGAGATGCACAGCAACGTGGCGGACGGAATGCGATAGCGAAAACCGTTGGCGGCGACGGTGGCCGATTCCATGTCGACACCGATACTTCGACTGGCTCGCAGATCCTTGAGCTTCAGCTTGAGCGTTAGCTCCCAGTTGCGATCGGCCGTGGTGTAAACGACTCCGTATCGGTACGGCAAATTGCGGTCGTCGAGCACTCGTGCGAGATACCGGTTCAGCAGGAAACTGGGTGTCAGCGGAACCGATCGCGGCAGAGCTTCATCCAGCACATGATCATCTCGCATGTAGCCGGATGCGAGCACAAAGTCGCCGGGTTCCTGATGATTTCGAATGCCCGCGCAGTGGCCGACCATCAGCATGGCATCAGGACGAAGCACGGCCAGATGATCAGTCAGGTTCTTGGCATTCGAAGGGCCAACGCCGATGTTCACAATCGACAGGCCGTCGTTGTTCTGTGTTCGCTGATGAAACGCAGGCATCTGAATTCGAGCACGATCCGGGCGAACGCAGTCCGGATACATCTGCTCAAACGCATCCATGTGCATTTGATAGTTCGTCAGCAGCACGTAACGCTGAAAATCTTCGGCTCGAGTCCCCGTGTAGTGTTCCAGTCGCTGAAGTGACAGCTCAACACGTTCCGGCCCGAACAGGAAGACCTTCTTCTTCGTGTGATCGAACTCCGATTCGTCGATCAGCTCCAGCAGTTTGGGGGAGTTAAGGTCGACTCGATCCTGCGCCGCCGTGATTTCAATCTCAGCGCCCATTTCGAGCAGTCGCATGAGTTCTCGTCGAAGATACCAGCGACAGGCCGATGGTCTCGCCGTTTTGCCGGAGATGATCGGATTGTGCTTTGACCAGTGTCGAGTCACCGTGATCTTCGAATACCGCCCGGCCGCATACGTTTGCTCCATCAAATCGCAGGCGTCTTCAATGCGATGTCGGAGGTCAGAATCGGTTGATGGTGAAATCTTCAAGATGGACTCTTTCAATTCTTCTGCTCGTTCACAGATCACCAAGCTGCTGTCTTAGTCGTCGCAGAATGCGGCTGCGGGCCTGGCGAATGGTTGCGGGAGTGACGTTCAGTTCTGCCGCGACGATATCTGTGGATTGTCCATCGACGACAGATCGCCAGAAGGCCTGCCATGTGCAGCTCTCAAACTCATCACGGACCTGCTGGAGGGCGCGATCGATCAACTCACGAATCTGCAGAGCCTCCGACGGTTCTTCATCGGGGATCGACTGAGCGTCCATCACCTCGTGAATCATCGCAACGGCCGTTGAACCACCGATGGCCTGAGGACGTCGTTGTGTCGTTCGAAGGTAATCAAGTACTTTGCGATGAGTGATCGTCCACAGCCAGGCTCTGAAGGAGCCCGTTTCTCGTTTGGGCTGGAATGCATCGATTGTAACAGCAACCGACGCGAAGACATCCTGAACGCAGTCCGCGACCGAGTGATCATCAATCCGACATCGACGGCACCACCAGGCAATCAACGGACCATACAAATCTACCAGTTCCCGCCACGCGACGGGGTCTCTCTGCCGGGCTCGATAGAGCAGACTGGAACGAGTTGCGTGGCTGGAGGATTCGGTAGGCATGGGTTTAATGTAGGATGGGCATTCTTGCCCGTCGTGCGTTTTGCCGTGTATTTGAAGGCTCTCGGACAAGAATGTCCAAGCTACAAGTCGTTCTCTTCAATCAAAATCCCAACCACCCTTGACCCAGTCTGGATCAATCCAGCGAAGAAACCTGTCTGCTGGCAGTCCAGCTTTGAGTCCGTTTCGACCGATGTAGCGAATGACATTTTCGAGATGAACTTCATCACGAATGATGCGGTCGTAACTTTCCTGTTCCCACAAACTGCCGTGCTGTTCAAGGTTCTGGTTAAGCTGATGTGCAACAAATCCTTTTATCAGCTTTAACACATCTTCTAGCTCATTCCCAGGGAGTGGCTTCATGACAGCGTGAGCATGATTCGGCATCACGATAAAGCATGGTACGAAACATCGCGTTGTCTGATAATGCCTGAGTGCATTACCAAGAAGCTCAGCGTTTTTCGGATCACTGAAGTAACACGCCCCATGACCTTTGTCGAGACAGTCTTCTGATCGCTGAGTGACCGTCCGTGCGAAATCTTCCCACGCCTTTTCGCTTCTCGGATGAGGATGAGTGCGATTCCAGTGTTCGCGCAGCGTCTGGATGGCTTTCAAGTCGTCGGGTGGAAGAGCATCGGCGAGCCGGAATGTGACGAAATAGGTGGCTCCATCCTGTCGCCAGTGAGGAAGATGGCGTGCGTAGAACCGGATTGGCAAATGAGGCTGCAGTCCGCGAAAGCCGGGCGGAGGTTCTCTGTGGAAGGTATGGAAAACGGCCATAAGTTCCTCCAGCATGTAGGATGGGCATTCTTGCCCGTCGTGCGTTTCTTCGCGTATTAAAAAGCCCTCGGACAAGAATGTCCAAGCTACATGGGCGCAATTGAAGGCTCTCGGACAAGAATGTCCAAGCTACTACGAAGCGTTACAGAAAAATCCTGTCACACACCAAACGTTCTGGTCTCCTGAGTCGCAAAATGTCTGCGAATGACGCAAACTGGCGCACTGAGGAATCCTTGCCATGACCACAGCCGAACATGCACAATCCGCCAGAACCGGAACCTGTCCGACTCCGGACGAGCTGAAGCAATACCTCGCGGGCTGGAGCGATGAAACGCAGTCCGAGCAGCTCGAAAAGCACCTGCAACTTTGCCCGATCTGCGAAGCGGCGATTGGACAGATGGAAACCAGACCCGACACGCTTTTGCAGTCGCTGCAATCCACTTTAGAAGCTCCCGTCGTCTCGCCTATAGCCCGATCTGTCTCAGATCGGGACTCTGCCGCTTCCGATTCAGAAGCCAGCTCCCAACCAGAAAACGACTCACCCATCAACGCCGCACTCGCAAAGGCGAAGCAATTGATGGATGCACCCGTCGAAACGGCCGCCGACAAAGCCCGAACCGCATGGCAACCGATGCAGCGGGAACTCGGCATGTATGAGCTACTCAAGCCGCTCGGCCGAGGTGGCATGGGAGCTGTGTATTTGGCGTCTCATAAGCAGTTGAAGAAGCAGGTCGCCATCAAGCTGTTGCCGATTTTGTCGGCGGAAGACAGCGACGTGCGAGCCCGATTTGATCGGGAGATTCGCGTCGTCGGCAAGTTGAATCATCCGTCGATCGTCACGGCGACCGATGCTGGCGAGATCGATGGGACTCAGTTTCTGGTCATGGAATATGTGCCAGGGCTGGATCTGAGTCGACTGGCTCGGCTAATGGGACGACTGCCGGTGGCCGATGCGTGTGAGCTCATTCGTCAGGCGGCACAGGGTCTGTCATGTGCTCATGCGGAAGGCGTGGTGCATCGAGACGTCAAGCCATCGAACCTGATGCTGGATGAAGGCGGGCAGATCCGAATTCTGGACTTCGGGCTGGCACAGCTGAGCGTCTGGGATGAAGCCAGCGTTGATCTCACGACTGTTGGGCAGCTCATGGGTACGCTGGACTATATGGCTCCAGAGCAAGCAGAAATCAGCAGCGGCGTGGACTATCGAGCTGACTTATATGCGCTCGGAGCCACTCTGTTCCGACTTCTCTGCGGCCGCGCGCCACTTGCCGCTGCGCCGAATCAATCGCCGTTTGAGAAGCTGCGGTTGCTGGCCAATCATCAGCCGCCGAAGTTGAGCACTCTGTGTCCGGAAGCCCCGGACGAGCTGGTCAAACTGGTCGCATCGCTATTGTCACGCAACCCATCCGATCGCCCCGCCAGTGCGGCTCATGTGGCCGAGCAACTGGCTCCGTTCGCCGAGGGTTCGAAGCTGGTGGAACTGCTTCAGCAAGCCAAAGAAAAGGCCGCCACGTCACCTGAGCTACTCAAGAAATCCGCCTTCCCCGACCATCCACCGTTCCTCTCCCCTGCCCTCGCCTCCCTCGCTCCCCTGCCCGCTTCTTCCAAAGGCGGCCGCTTCAAAATCATCCGCCGCCTGCTCCTCGCCGCATCGCTGCCGATACTCATCATCGCCGGAATACTGATCAAACTGGAAACCAGCAAGGGCCAGCTCGTCATTGAATCCGACGTCGATAACGTCTCTGTCAAACTTCTGAAGGACGGCAAGCCCGTCGACGGCATCCAGGTCTCCCACGGCACCACGTCCACTCGCCTGAACGCCGACAACTACGAAATCACCATCGACGGCCCAAGCGACGGCCTCGTGATCGACAACGACAAGTTCACGCTGAAGAACGGTGAAACAGTGGTGGCGAGGATTACGAGGATCCTAAAGGAGTACGCGGAGATCGATCCGCAACCGATCTCCGCACTTGTGTACGACGGAAAAACACTGTCCACATGGATTGAGCTGCTTCAGCGAGAGCAGAGCGCTGAAACCGTTACCACTTGCCTAAAGGCAATTGCAAAACTGGCGACTGAAGAAGATGTAGAGCGGCTGGAACCTGTTCTGATCCAGCTGATTCGAGAATCACACAACGATGGAATTGCCGTTTCAATCTGCCGTACTCTTTCAGAGCTTCTTCCCAAAGACCAGTTCTACCAATGGTGGTGCAAAGAGTATTCATCTGGCACTCACAAATGGCGTGATCGCCTGTCATTTGCACTGCAACACATTTGGGCTCACGCTGGCCGTAATACGATTGTCGGCGTTGCTCCTTTTGTTTCCTGGTACGAATCGCGTGTCTGCTCCAGCTTTGAAGACCCGGACACACTGGCACTTGCGCCAGGAGAACGTGAACGTCTTGCCGATCTCATCATCAAGTTGGGTGATCTTGGAAATGACGCCGCCACTAAGGAGCAACTGCTTGAACTTCTATTGAGACAAGGCCGGACCCTCGATCAATGGTGGCTTTCCCTAGATCGTAAAGTTCAAGAACTTAACGACTCCTGGCAGCGAGCGATACTGACCTGCGTGGCTGATAGAGCGGGAAAAGTCATTGAACGGCCCAAATCTGAGCCGACCTCGATCGTCGAAGCAGCTTTGGTATTAAGGTCACTGGCAATTAAGTACGAAGGCTTAGGTGATGAAAAAAGAGAATTGATTTCGGTAATTGAAGCTGCGATTCCGCGTGACGCAATTGACCAGCGTCTTCTGAAGCTAGCAGTGGATCCAGAGAAGCTGTCAGAAATGATCTCGATGCACGATCGACTAGGGTGGTGTTGTTATCCGACTGCGAGCCGTTTTGCGTCGACTGGATTTGCCCGTTGGAAAACTGAAGTGGACAAACGCGAGGCGAAAGCCAACGAAGTGATCTCACTTCTGGATCTCTCCCCAGGTTCTCCATTACTTCCAAGAGAAGTCTCATTTGAGAAGGACGCGATTCCGCCGGGGCTGTTGGCCATTTGGAAGATTGCTCAATCGGAAGAGGCCGATGTGGCTGACGAGTTCGCTGCTAAAGGAGGCTTCGGGACGTCCGACTACAGCATTGTCATGCGCTGGCCCAGCCTGCAGCCGGTCAGTTTGAAAAAGTTCACAGAACCTATTTTTCGAGAGCCCAGTACGTTTTGGAAAGATCACAGTCCGACCCCGCAACGCTGGTTCCTGGCATTGTTACATGACCATCAAGTGATTCTTGCGGTCGACCGGGCAATGAAGGCAGGACAAGTGTCCGAAACGTTGACCGATCAAACTCGCCCGAGACTCGTCGAGGGGTCTTCAGTCGCCAAAACGCTCGCGCAGACCGCAGTACCCCTCTACGAAGGCAAGCCTCTGGAACATTGGCTGGACATGTTGAGTCGTGAGAAAAGTGCGGCTGGATTGAAGTCCGCGTTGGATGCGTGCATGGCTTTGGCGTCGCCAGAGACTTCGGAACAAATCACGAAGACTCTATTGGCAGTTCTGCCAAAACTGGATGGAGAGATGAACCTGGAGCCGGGCGGCAGTGGATCTTCACGACTTGACTACACTGCCGCGATGCTGCTGCAGAAACTTAATCCGGGTGCCGCCTTCTTTGAGGTATGGGTCAAGGAGTTTGACTCTGCTG
>JANMEV010000703.1:0-3150 GCA_031377305.1 Planctomycetota bacterium
GCTATCTCGAGGGTTTGACTTCCAGTCTCACAGGAATAAAAACGCAGATCGTCCTCAGTGGCAGTGGAACGTGGATGTCCGAGCGGGCAATCCGAAGAATTGGAGAAGATCGTTTCGGAGCCATCAGCAATCTTGTGGAAATGTTCGTTCGAAACGTCACGGCCTCGGCCCCGGCATTTGCGGTCGCTCGACTTGCGGCCGAAAGATGCCTCGACGACCTGCTGCCGTGCTTGCAGCAATCAGCGGCGACGCCGAATCCGACCCGCACAGTTGAGTAGCATGGACGGGCTCGCACATGATCGCTGGCTCAACATGATCGCGGGCCTGAAACAGCTCGGTCAACAGAAAAGCCCGGCTGAGCTGAACAGCCGGGCTTCCGATTCTTTACTGCTGGGATTTCAGAACGCGAGTCACTTCTGAAGCAGGATGTTGACGCCCTTCTTATTGGACAACACAATATCCGGCTTCTTGTCGTTGTTCATGTCGTGGATCTCAAACTGAGTCCCCACGCCGGTTCCCTGGCCTGCGACGATCTGATGCGGCGTGATCTTCGGAGCCTGGCCCTTCGCTCGCACGACTTCGTACCAATACATGACGATTGGATCATGTTCACCGGGATCGCCACCGTTGTGAGCGAAGAATCGACTTCCAGTGACATAGTCCAACTGTCCGTCTCCGTTCATGTCGGCCGTTTCAACTGCGTGAGTCTGGGAGAAGTTCTTCGTGACCTCATGCAGAGTCCAGGGGCCCTTGCCAGTATTCTCCGCCCACCAAACACCGAAGCCATGCGCGGATGAAAGGAACAAGTCAGCGTCGCCGTCGCTATCGAGATCGTCAGCATACAAATTCGCACACCCAGGCAGAGGCTGTTCGCCATTGTCAGTCTTGATGCGAACAGGATGGAACGCCCAGGCCTTGCCCGTGGTGATGTCGCCCGGATTTTGCCACCAGCCGTGAGCGATCAATACATCCCGATGTCCATCGCCGTTCATGTCACCGGCACCCAGACCGTGGTAATACTTGAAAGTGCCGTTTTCGTTTGGCTCGCCCTTTTCGCTCACAGCGTGAAAGGCAAACTTCTCAGCGGCTTTGTCTGGTTTCGGAATCATGTTGAAGCCCATCTGAGCCTCCGGCTGAGAACCGATGATCAATTCTCTCACGCCATCGCCGTTTAAGTCTTCAAACTCCGGCGACTCATTGCATGCGCTTGTCCAGATCACGTGTTCCTTCCAATGCGTCTCATTGCCGGTGCCGGGGTTCTTGTACCAGTGGTAGGGATCGCCGGGAAAGCCGATGATAATCGCGTCCTGCAATCCGTCTGCGTCCATGTCGTGCGAAAAGTTGGCGAAGCTGTTGCTGTAACCAACTCCAGCGACGAACTCGCCAGGCATTCGGATTTCGTGAAGCTTCCAAGCCGTCCCGTCGACATGTTTGTCGGAACCAACTTTTGGAGCTTCGTACCAGATGTCGCCAGCGATGACATCCTTTGTGCCGTCGCCGTTGACGTCGGCGGCTGTCACGCCTTCGGAACGAAATCTCTCGTCCAGCTTGATACGAACCCAGTGATTGTCGTCATCCGCCTGAACGGCATTTGAGAGCGCCGTAGCCATTAACAGAACCAAGAACTTTTTCATTGCCAAACTCCGGTAGGGGGAATTCAATTTGAGATTTGGAATTTTGAATATCAGATTGACCAGTTTTCGAATTCAACATTGTTTATGCTTTGCGCAGTCAGAACTGGGGGGCGTTAGTCCCCTGATTCTTTGTGAGGCCAACAATCAGGTGATTGACATCCCCCCGCTCGCCGAAGACAGACCTCGTTTTCGACCGCGTGCAAAATGAGTGGTACAAACGTCAGTCTTCAATCCTGTAAACACTGGTCGCCGTTCGAAGGTACAGAGCATTCTCCGCAACTGCAGGCGACGCCATAAAGCCGGCCTCAAGTTTGTTGGAAGCCAGTTCTTTGAATGAATCACCGGCCTCAAGAACCGTACAGACTCCGTCCTGGTTGAAGAAATACAGGCGGCCATTCGATTCCAGCGGCGACGCTGAGTAATTTCCGGGCAGGCGTTCGAACCAGACTTCGTCGCCGGAATCGGCTTTCAGGCTCCGGACGATGCCATTGTCGCTGACAAAATAGAGTCGCCCGGCCAGCGCGATGAGCGAGGGCTTCTGCGGGATCTGCTTGTCAGAAATCCAGTTCACGTGGCTCTTCGTAACGTCGCCTTCACCAGTGAACTTCACGGCCACAAGGCGAGACTGCATATAGCTTGTGGCAACATAAACGGTGTCGCCCAGAATGACGGGACGAGGCACTGTGGAAAAGCCTAACTTACCATACGACGCTTTCCAAATCTCCTTGCCATCCCGCGCGTCGTAGCCGTAAACCCAGTTCGCCGCAGGCGAAATCAGCAATGGCCGATCGTCAATCTCCACCAAAAGTGGAGTGCCATAGGCCTTTTGCAGTTCTGGTGTCGAATCCATTTCGCCTGATCGCTTCGTCTGCCACACCAGTTCACCGGTTGTCGCATCGAGAGCCACGATGGACTGAGTGTCTGTGCCATCCAGATGCACGATGACTCGATCGTTCCAAACAATTGGCGAACTGCCTGGTCCGTTTTGATGAGTCAGTTTCAGGTTATCATTCTTCCACAGCACCTTGCCCGATTTTCGATCCACGCAGACCGTTCCATACGTTCCGAAGTGACAGTAAAGCCGATCGCCAACGATCACCGGAGTCGGTGACGCGTAGCTGTTCAATGCATGCTTGGGTTCCGGTTCGGCGATTTTCATCAGTTCGACGGTTTGTTCGACAGCGCCGGTTTCACGATTGAGCTGAATCGCCTGCAGTGTCAATTCACCAACGATCTCCAGACCGTTCGGATCCTTCACTTTCGCAAGGCGAGCTGCCTTATCTTCTTCCGTCAGTGCCTGGGTGATCGCTGTTGTGATCCAGAGCTGGTTGCCGGAAATGACCGGCGAAGAATGACCTTCACCAGGAATCGCAGTCTTCCATTTGACGTGTTCGGATTCACTCCATGTCAGCGGCAATTTCGCACCATCGGCATGTCCCTGACCACCGGGCCCTCGAAATTGAGGCCATTCGTCGTCTGCGAGCAACCTTGCTTTCGAAAACCCAACAACGGCGGC
>JANMEV010000313.1:0-19535 GCA_031377305.1 Planctomycetota bacterium
GTTCTCCCCGACTGCAAAGTCAACGTCGCGATAATTCGTCAGAGCCGAACTGACTGAATTCAAGTACGCCTGAGGATCGCGATAGCTCAGCCATCGAAAGTACCGCCAGACTCGCCGCCGCAGATAGTTGCGAGTCCTGTGTTTGAACAGGCGGTTCTTTGGCCGATTGCGAATGTCCGGCAGCGGCACGGTTCGCTTCCACTTGCCCGTGCCGTACTCCACCGTTCGCCCGGTCTGATCCAACACTGTTTTGTTGGGCCTGGCAAACAGGACTTCATCCATGATGGTCTCGCGAGTCTCCCTGTTCCACCACGGGCGAGACAGACGACTGCGGCGGACGAGACGATCGAAGCAGACCATCAACTCGACCATCATCGCATGATCGCGAGCCGCTTCGAAGTGCTTGTAGAAGCGTTTGACGACGACTTCCTGCCCCGGAAAATTGAGGTCTCGTTGCAGGTAATTGCGAATCTGCAACTTTGCCCACGGACGCTCATCCGCCAGCCAGTGTTCAACAAAGCTCAGCAGCAGTTCCCGAGAATTGAACTTCACAAATTCGTTAAGAAACCTCTCGTCTGCCGCGATGAAACATTCATCCAACATCAATTTCGATGGCTTCGAATTCGGAGAATTCATGTCATTCATCCTTCAAAAGACCCTCTACACGACCGAACTCGCGAGTCACTCCCTGATTCGCAACTTCCGATTGGGCGATGCTCCAGGTCACTGCCTGGCGTATTCCGCAGATTGTGAATGGTAGAGCATTGGCCAATTCTGTCACGCGACGATCGAGCCTCGGCGAAAAGCCAGTGTTGCGCCGCAATTCAGCAAGTCCCGTGGGGAACGCCTTCGCAGCAGTTCTGGTGTTCATGTTGGAATCACGTCAAATCAAACGTCCCGGTCGTGCCCCAGTTGCCGAGGTAACTTGCACCGGCTTCTGAACGAATGGCTCGGACCCAAAGTTGATAGCGTCCCTTTGGAAACGTGGTCGGAAGCGTGTAAGAAGTCGTCACCAACTTTGCATCGTAGAGTACTCGCTTCACACCGGCCGTTGGATCCACCGAACTCAGCCAGAACTCATACTGCGTCGCCGCGTTGATGGCAGTCCACGAGAACCCTGTTGATGTTCTGGTGATCACAGGAGCTGGTCCGATCTGAAGCTGTTGCCCAGCACCCCAGATTCCTCGGCTGCCGTCCGCGAACGTCGGTCGCACCCAGATTCTGTGCATGGCGGACGTGAGTGGAACGTCAACACGGTGAGACGTCGTCGTGATTCCCGAGCGAGTATAAACCGCTGCGGAACTTCCCTGGCGGCTCACGAAGATCTCATAACCAGTCGCACCCGGCGAGGCCGTCCAGGTGATTGTCGGAGTCGCATCGGCTGTCGCCGCGCTGGACGATGTGATCGTCACAGCCGCGGACCGCAGTGCATCAAAGGCGAAGGCTGGAGACCAGTTCGATGCGGCTCCGGTTGCGAAGTTCGAGCGAACTCGCACGGAATACTGTCCGGCCAGCAATGCGGGCGATGGATTGAGCGTCGTGGTCGTCTGAGTCTGGTCGGCCTGCACCTTATTTCCGGTGAACGTGTTGATGAGCTCGATGGTGTACGACACCGCCAATGGAACAGCGTTCCATTTCACGCCGACATTCCCCGCAATGCCAGTACCCGTCCGGACGAGGCCCGTTGGAGGCAGCTTCACCTGCAGATCGTTGCCACTTCCCCATGTCGACAGCGGCTGGCTTCCCTTGTTGGCTCGCACGTAGACCTTGTACTGACCAGCGGCGAGGCCATTCTTCAATGCATGAGCCGTTCCCTGGACATTGTTGGCACGATACAGGATCGAATTCGAACCGGCTGCTGTGATCTGCACGTCATAGCCCGTCGCTCCCGGCACTGCGGCCCATGCGAGCGAAGGCTGGCCGCTGAGCGACTCACCACCGCCGCTTGTCAACGCGATCGGGGCAGCAAAGATGGTGAAGTTTGAGACCGGCGACCATTCAGTCTTCGTGCCATCTGCCCGAGTCCCTCGAACTTTCGCCGAATACCTTGCGGGATCAAGCGGCGTGGTCACGGCAAAAGAAGTCTTCGTAAGCCCCTGCTGAGAAATCGGCCGAGTCTTCGCGTCGTTGTTGTCGACCCAAAGATCGTAGGAAACCGTTCCTGCTGATCCGGCCCATTGGAAAGTAGGCGTCCTGTTAGTGGAACTCGCCACCACGGAATGCATCAGCGGAGTTGGCCCCGTTGCAAAATCCAGCGGTTGACTCCACGCCGAAGGTTCCCCCAGCACCGGCAAACTACGGACCCACATTCGATAGGCACTCGTCTGCAAATCACCGGCGATGTTGGCGCCAGAACTTTCCTGAAGCAAAATTTCTGGGTCGTTGACGCGTTTCCGTATAGCGGGAGCCGCGGGATTAGAGAGATTCTGAACCGAAACGTCGTACTGCATCGCTCCAGCGACGTCAGTCCAACCAACGGAACTGGCGTCTCGTGTAACTAG
The DNA here is from genome assembly GCA_031377305.1 of Planctomycetota bacterium. Taxonomy (GTDB): domain Bacteria; phylum Planctomycetota; class Planctomycetia; order Planctomycetales; family Planctomycetaceae; genus SXXK01. Next base: position 2,502 of record JANMEV010000313.1, read on the forward strand.
CTCCAGACCTATCGGCGATGCCACAGGAGTGGTCGTGTCGATCCGGAATACTTCAGTCCCCGTTTCCTCAGTGTCTCCGACAAAGCCAATCCCTCCGCTGTAAAGCGTAAACTGCGATGATGTTCCAGGTTGCAATTTGGTTCCCAACGTATGTCGCAACGGCACAGTCCCCGATGCTGTGCCATCGGAAATCCATATGGCTCTCGATTGAGAGGCATCAGACCACACATTGAAAAACAGCTTACTTCCGACGGCAGTGAAATCGGTTACCTGCTGGTTCGGCGAAAAACTGTCCGCGAATGCAGCCACTTCGGTGGTGCCAGCAGCTGTTCCATCCGATCTCCAAAGTGCGACATGAGAGAAGTCAGTTCGCTCTGTAGCCCAGAAATAGATAAATTTTCCCACGACAGCAGCTTTACTGTCCGTGACAAATAGTCCAGGCCTCACCAATTGCGTGCCTCCATTCGATCCGTCGGTCTTATAAAGGCCAAGGGTACTGCCAAAAAAGTAACTTCCCCGGAGAGTATTCAAGCCAACAGCGTAGCTCAGTTCCGGAGACAGGTCAGTGAATCGTTTCGATCCGGATACGGAACCGTCGGTCAAAAAGAATCCACCGAAGGTAGGGGCAACAACCATTTCATTGAGGGCAACCAAGTTTCCAATCAACGTTTCGTTTTCGTATCGCAGTCCTGGTATTGCAAACGTCCCTTCAGTTGTGCCGTCGGTGCGCCAAAGATTTCCTTGCTCGTCAAAAAAACATGCAAGTTGATCATTAATGACTAGAAACGAACTTGCGTAGGACTCAAGTCGTTTCACAACAGACGTCGTGCCGTCATCAAACACACGCCGGATTACTGCTTCCGGAAAGTCAGAACCAGGTTCTTCAAATCCAAGGACAAGACGAGTCGTTCCAAGTTCAACCATATCAAGTGGGCTGAAAACGGAAACATCAATTGGGACCTTTCGAACATTGTCGCCATCCCGCTGCCAAAGTGATCTGGCAACATCGGTTTCATACTGATCCCCGGTAAAGTAGAGGTGATCGCCTGCCTTTCTATAGCCGTCCCCCTTGCCAAGTGATATGGCGCCGACGGAGCCGCGAGCGGCCCACATGCGACTTTGTCCACGCCGCTCTGCAAACCTATTCGTTACAAAAAACAGATCTCCGTTATGCTCAATCAAACCACTTGGATCAGCATCTTTCGTACCGGTCGACAAGTCCATAAGCCGTTTCGTATGGCTAGCATCTCCATCAGTGATCCAAATGCCGTTGCCGTCAATTCCGTTGTCGGCACCGAATAGAAAAAATGGCGGTTTTTGCTCGATGTCTTTTTGATGAAGGAAATCTCCGTACTGCACCCCCGAGTTCTTTCCAGGGAACGCGTCCTTGAGTAGAGCGGTACCTTGAACAGTACCGTCACTCCTCCAGATTTCGGTACCAACTTCGGTTTCGTCGCCAACGAGCAATAGAACGTCGCCGACAGTTGCGATCCCGTTAAACAAGAGTCCTTCGTGTCCGGCAACTGCCGAAGTTCCGTTGATTGTGCCATCGGTGTACCAAAGTTGGTCGTTTGCAAGAAAACATAGCCCGTTGTCGCGTTTGAATCCTGCGGACACATTTCTTATTGCCCCCAATGATATCGCATGCAGTCTTGTTGTTGTTTCCATCGAACCTTTTGTGGACCAGAGAATGATGTCGCTGCTGCTCGGCTCCCTGGTTAGATAGACCAACGTGTCTGCTACCGTTCCTAGAATGCGAAATGCAGATACCGATTGATCCAGTTGCCCTCCGGAGATCTGGCGAGTGCCAGACTGAGTGCCGTCGGTCTTCCACAATGATGATGCCGTATCGCCGTATGACGTGCCGGTCGTAAAGTAAACCTCGCCATTCAACTCCCGAAAGTCGCTGATGGCTCTGTACAGTTCGTCTGCCGTTGACTGCAAAAGAACACGAGTGTTTGCCTGAGTGCCGTCGGAGACCCAGAGCGATGTTTTTCCCAAACCGGAAACGATATCCTGCTCCTCAAGCACGATCAGCAGCATACAGACTGGGAAGAATAAAGGTTGGTTATCCTTCCAGCCACAGGAACTTCCAGAAAGGACTGGGGCCTGTTCGCTGCTCCATTCGAGGAGTAGAGAACTGTGGGACTTTGTAGTCGTCCGTCGACATACCTGTTTTCCGAAAATATGGCTTTGCCAGCGAAATCCACGACTTGAAAAGAATACCCCCTCTCGTTCGGCTGGTGTTTTAACGACACAGGAAAAGCCCCTCCAATTGTTCCATCTGTCGTCCACAATTCGAGGCTGTTTTCACCATCGACAGTAAAAAACACGTGTCCCGCTGCAACATAGAAAGCGCCGATTCCGCTTCTCTGGCCGATCACGGACGAATCTAGAAGCCTGCTTGTTCCTGATGAGGTTCCATCCGTTTTCCAGAGCGTACTGCCGTTTGTTGCGAAGTAGGTATAGCCGTCCAGGTGAACTTGTTGCAGGGAAGAAAATGGCGCTGGATTGTTTGGAGTTGTCTGCAAGTCGTCCACGAGCGACACAACTGCCGACAACATGTGCCGCGATTCGAGTGGCTCAGAAGCCTGGCGGTGGCGGGAGCGGCGGCGGGGGGAGGCGGTCTGGCTTGAGAACTGACGAAGTATGGAAGTCAGACGGTTGAACAATGATTGAGTCATCGAAGCAGGTTCCGCAAAGCTGTTGGATATTGATGCCGCTGGTGCCACATTTCCTGCATCGGGCCATCCCGATTTGAAATGTGCTGATCTGACGAAAAAGTGGGCTGGGACAGCGTCTGCTCGCTGACCGATTGCCACCCCTAAGATTATGGCGGCGGATTCTCAATGAAACAACGCATTGAGTACCGATCCACCTGAAACGGACAAGTTTGCTCCCGCTCCAGCTGAATCCCGTTGCCTCACCTTTGGACGATTTGGATGGCCGAATCGCGTCGATCAGTAGAATTCGACGTTCGACGGGAATAGGCTGTCTCCGTTGACGCCCGTCGAGGATCGTTCCAAAGGTTTTTTCGATGACAAATCCAACCTGGCAAGCATCGCCGATTCTTGGCGTTCGGCGAGTTCGTCAAGCCGCAGAATACTACCGCGACGTGCTCGGATTCAGTCTTGATCCGGTCGACGGAGTGTTTCAGCCTTCTCCCCACGAACCAGACGGCGTTTATGCCATCGTCAAACGTGCCGGGGTGTGGGTTCACTTTCAGATCCGCCGCGACGAGATCGCCCCTCGAAAACGCTCCGCCATTGAGCGAGACGTCTACCTCTACGTCGAAGATCTGGACAGCGTTTTCGCCGACCTGCAGGCTCGCGGTGCTTCGATTCTTCAACCGCCGCAAATGGCTCCGCATGGAATTCGCGAGTTCGTCATTGAAGACCTCAACGGCTTTCGACTCGCGTTCGGTGAGTTGTAAAGTCGCCCGACCTGTCTCAGGTCGGGAACCAATGCCGCATGGTTGTATCACGCTGCGGGGAACAAGCAACCCGGCTTTGGCTGGTGACGTGCAGTGCATGCTGATCTGAGGACAGATCAGCCTACATTCAAATCAAGGCTCTGGCGAAATCGTTACGGCGATGGATTTGAACGCGGGCGTCTTCGATAGCGGATCCACGGTCGACGGAACCAGCACGTTGGATTCGGGATAGTACATCGCCACGTTGCCCGCGCGGATGTCGAACTCGCGGACGAGGATGTAAGCCATCTCACCGGCTTCGCTTTTGATGCGGACTCGTTGCTCCGGCTTCAGGCCCATGCGAGCGATATCGTCCTTGTTCATCAGCACGATGTCGCGACGCTCCTGGCCTCGGTAGAGATCCTCTTCGTCATACACCACGCTATTGAATTGGCCTTCCGATCGCATCGTCATCATCCTTAGCTGGCCAGCGCTGAGGTTGCTGGCGGGCAATTCGGGCGAATGAAACTTCGCTTTGCCGGACGGTGTCGGAAACTTGTAGTCGACGACTGCTCGACCCGGGACGTGGAATTCCTTTTTTGACGAGTCCATCGTCTTCAGATCTTCGTAGCCGGGAATCAGGTCCGCGATCAATTCGCGAATCGCCTGGTGACTCTGCATCTTCGCCCAGTCGAGCCGACCGTCGCCTGCGAAAACCTTCTCACCGATCTCCGCAAGAATTGACACTTCGCTTCGCGCGTTGTTGTGTCGACTCGGGCCGCCATCGCTCATGCGGACGTAGCTGAACATGGATTCCTGAGTCGTCAGTTGCGGCTCTTCATCGCGAGGCAACACGGGAAGGATGAACGTCTCCTCGCCGGTGCCCCAGGCATGGCCGGTGTTAAGAGTCGTCGACAGATACACGATCGTCTTGATCTTCTGCATCGCATCGAAGGCTCGCTTTGCATTCGGATTGCTGCCGTACAGATTTCCGCCGAGCTGCAGAGTGAAATCCATCTTACCCAGATAGGCCGCGTCCATGCAGGCCATGGTGTCGTAGCCCGGCGACTTCGGAGCTTCGATGCCGAGCTTCTTTTCGAAACGTTCGAGCATGTTCTGCTTCAGCGCAGGGGTCACTCCGACGGTGCCAAGTCCCTGCACGTTGCTATGCCCGCGGATCGGCATCAGGCCTGCGTGAGCCCGTCCGACCATGCCTCGCAGCAGGGCCAGATTGGCAATCGCGTGAACGCTGCGAGTCCCATGCAGATGATGCGTGATGCCCATGCACCACGCGATGACGACGTTCTTCGCCTTGCAGTACTGATCGGTAATCTTGCGGATAGTTTCGTGATCCACGCCGCTCTGTTCGACGATCGATTCCCACGACGTCGCTTTCACTTGTGTGACAAAGTCGTCGAATCCCTCCGTGTGTGCAGCAACAAACTCCGCATCATGTCCGCCGCGTTCGATCACATCCTTCGAAATGCCGGTCAGAAGCGCGAGGTCGCCGCCGATGTGAGGTTGGACATAATCGCTGGCGATCTCGGTGCCAAACAGCAAACTGCGAACATCGCTGGGGACTCGAAAGCTGGTCAGCCCGAGTTCCTTCAACGGATTGATCACGATGATCTTGCCGCCTCGACGACGAATCTCCATCAGCGATCGCATCAACCGCGGATGATTCGACGACGGATTCGCGCCGATCAGGATGTAGAGATCCGTGTGATCCAGATCTTCCAATTTGACAGTGCCAGCACCGGTGCCGATTGCCATGCCAAGACCGACGCCGCTGGCCTGGTGACAGTAGTATGAGCAGTTGTTGACGTAGTTTGTGCCGAACAATCGGGCGAGCATCTGAAACAGAAAACCGGCTTCGTTGGAGGCTCGTCCGCTGGCATAGAAAAAGCTTCGCTCGGGCCCAGCGGCTTTCATCCGTTCGGCCAGAGTCGAGATCGCATGTTCCCACGTTGTTACCTTGTACGACGTGGCACCTTTGGCCAGGTACAATGGCTCGCTGATCCGACCCGACATTTCCAGCTGTCGCGACGTCATAGCTCGCAGTTGATTCAGACTGGACTTTTCGATGAAGTCCCGTCGCAGCGCGCCTTGCAGGTCGGAGGCCATCGCCTGGAAGGACTTCTTGCAGACTTCCGGAAAGTGGCCGCCTTCATTGACCATGCCGCCCAACTGCCCACCCATGCCGACCGCGCAGGTCTTGCAGGTGTTCTTGGATCGCATGGCTTTCCACATCTTCCACCAGCCGACTCGTGACGCCAGCTTGAGACTGTATCCAATGGCTTTCCAGCCACCACCACTGCGGGGACGCTTCATGAGAATGACCAATGATCGGGGGGAATGACCAATGACTAATGAAAAATGACCAAAGTGAGTGGCAAACCGTTGTCAGTGACCCTGATATAGGATGAGCATTCTTGCCCGTCGTCGTGATACCCGGCGTCAGTAATTGCCGGTCACAAACGAGCCGGACAGGAATGTCCAGCCTACATTTTGGAGTCTTTAACGGAACTAATCGTCTTCTTCCGGCGAATGATGCACATATCCATCGGCATCCAGTGCGTGCTCGAGCAGTATCTCCATGGAGATGTGTTCGATCGCTGAAATATGAGTGGCCTTGAGGAGCAGTTTTGGAGCAACTCCTGCCTCGAGGGCCTCCAGCCAGCGAGGCAGACAGAGGCACCAGCGGTCGCCTGGGTGAAGCCCGGGAAAGCGGTACTCGGGCATTGGCGTCGAAAGGTCGTTGCCCGCCATTTTTGAAAACTTCAAGAAGTCGGCAGTGACTTCCACACAGACCGTGTGCATGCCCTGATCGTCGCCACAGGTCTCGCATTTTCCGGTGCGAAAGAAGCCGGTCAAAGGATCGGCGGAGCACACCAGCAAATCCTGTCCAAATACATTCTTGGCCAAGGCCATGATCCTCTGAAAGGAGTTGGAGAACTTCGAATCAGCAGACAGGATAGTCGATCCCTGCTCGGACTTCACGCCGAAGTTCAATTTCATCAATTTCAGCGGTATTCTGTGAAAATGCCGCCTTACGGATCGCGCGCCCAAACATCGCGCCGAAAAAGGTGTCCAGAACTCTCCGGTGGCACGTTATTCTCGAGAATTCAGTGCTGCCTCCAAACTTCCAGACACTTTTTCTCGACAGCCTCCTAATCCATCTCAAACTGCTGCAGATGCCGCTCGCGTTCGGCGTCCGTCATTCGATTTGGCTGGTCGTTCTTTTTCAGGATGCAGCGTCCCAAAACAAGCACGTCAAGGTCCGACATCATGAAGCATCGCCAGGCATCTTCGGGAGTACACACGATGGGTTCGCTGCGTACATTGAAACTGGTATTGATCATCACCGGGCAACCGGTCTTCTGCTTGAACTTGGTAAGCAGCAGATGAGTCATCGGGTTGCGAACTTTGTCGATCGTTTGAATTCTGGCTGAGTAATCGACGTGAGTCACAGCAGGAATCTTTGAGCGACTGAAGTTGAGCTTATCGATTCCAAACGCTGACGAAGCTTCCGACCGCGTCACCGTTCGCTGCTGCTCATGAACGGGTGCGACAAGCAACATATACGGACTGTCGGTCTCCGGTTTCATCTGAAAGTATTCGTGCACATGCTCTTTCAGAACAATCGGAGCAAACGGCCGAAACGATTCCCGAAATTTGATCTTCAGATTCATCACGGACTGCATCTTGGGACTACGTGCATCCCCAAGAATGCTACGACCTCCCAGCGCACGAGGACCGAATTCCATGCGTCCCTGAAACCAACCGACGACATTTTCCTGAGCAATCAAGTCGGCGACCGTATCACATAGCGCGTCGTCGGAGTCCATCGTTTCGAACACGGCGGCTTTGGAACGGAGCAGGTCAATGACGCTCTCTTCGGAATACGCTGGCCCCAGAAACGATCCCTTCTGGCTGTCCGGTTTCTGGGCGACTCGCGGCTTTTCCAGAAGTTGATGCCAGATGAACAGAGCCGTACCCAACGCACCGCCTGCATCGCCGGATGCAGGTTGAATCCACAAATTCTCGAACGGGCCTTCGCGAAGAATTCTGCCGTTGCCGACGCAATTCAGAGCCACACCGCCGGCCAACACCAGGTTCTTCATCCCCGTCGTCGAATGAAGATGTCTCGCCATTCGCAGCATGACTTCTTCGGTCACACTTTGAATCGACGCGGCGATGTCCATCTCACGCTGAGTCAACAGCGACTCCGGTTTTCGCGGCGGAGCACCAAATAACCGATGCAGCTTTTCCGAGGTCATCGTCAGACCCTGGCAGTAGTTGAAATAGCTCATGTCCATACGGAACGAGCCATCGTCCTTCAACTGCAGCAGGTTGTTCACGATCAGGTCGTGATACGTCGGTTCGCCATAAGGCGCGAGCCCCATCAGTTTGTATTCGCCGCTGTTGACCTTGAAGCCGGTGTAGTACGTGAAGGCGGAATAGAGCAGGCCGAGCGAATGCGGAAAGCGGATCTCATGAGTCAGCTCAATCCGATTTCCTCGTCCCGTTCCCATCGCCGTTGTCGACCATTCGCCGACGCCGTCGAGGGTCAGAATTGCAGCCTCATCAAACGGCGAGGGAAAGAAGGCACTCGCCGCATGGGATTCGTGGTGCTCAGTGAACACGAATCGGCCCGAGTATTGATCTCGCAAGCCTTTGCGAATCTCGCGAGGCATGTAGAGCTTTTGCTGCAGCCACAAAGGCATCGCCTTCCGAAACGAACGGTAGCCCAGCGGAGCGTAGGAAAGGTAGGTCTCCACAAGCCGCTCGAACTTGCGAAGAGGCTTGTCGTAGAAGCCAACGTAGTCCAACTGGCTCGCCGTCAGCCCCGCTTCCGCCAGACAGTAGTCAACCGCGTTCTGAGGGAAGCCTTCGTCGTGTTTTTTGCGAGTGAACCGTTCTTCCTGCGCAGCGGCGACGATTTCTCCGTCGATCACCAGTGCGGCCGCGGAGTCATGATAGAACGCCGAAATTCCCAGGATAGCAGTCAGCGTGAAGGACCTTGAAGAAGGTTCACGGCTTTCTTCCAAAGTGCTTGTCGACCAGCAATGATCATCCCCGCAACCAGCCCGGACACATGCGCAGCGTTTGCGATGGAGCCGAATGCTCCACCGATGCAAAGTAACAGGAACACCATTGAGAAGACGACTTGATTGGGCATCAATCCGATTCCAAGATGCGGCTGAGTTCGTCCCTTGATCCAGGCGTAGCCGATCAATCCGAAGACAACCCCAGACATTCCTCCGAACGCTGGCCCAGACCAGTAGAGTTGCGTGACGTTTGAGATCACCGCGATCAGAAGGACCAGAAAAAGATAGCGCCGACTGCCTCGAAGGAATTCGATTCCCATGCCGAGGTTGCGCATCCACATCATGTTGAACAGAATATGCAGCACGTCGAAATGCAGAAAGATCGGAGTGATCGGTCTCCAGATCTGCCCTGATTTCAGTGTCTGCATCAAATGCGGTTTGCCGAAAAACGCCTGATCATAACCGAATATTGAAACGACGGCTTCAGGTGCCTGGATGAACATGGCGTTTCGAATCACCGACGTTTCGTCGTTACACGTCCGAGGAAAGATTCCCCCGTTCGTTTCGAGGGCTTTCCAATCCGTCCCTGCAGCTGTAATTGCCACTGAAATTGCGATCAGAATTGTGCTGACCGGATGGCACTTCCACCAGAGGCCCTTCCAGCGATCCCGAATGTCAACATGCAGTCGCGTGCGTTCTCGATTTGCTTTCTCAGCAACCGCTTCCAGCTCCTTCGCAATCTTCTCCGCTGCGGCGAATTGCTGACTTTCCGGATTGGCTTGAAACTGACCAAGAACTTCGCGAGCCTTATCTCGATCGTCATCGTTTTGAATCCAGACGACCCAAAATTCCCCTTCCTGCTCCACCGTCGTCGCCATGTCTTGTGACCGAAGAACGGCAGACAAACGACCGGCGAGCCGCTTGTCAGAAAAGGAATGGAGTTCTCGCATGATGGGGATAGTCGTGGATGATTGTTAGAGTTGCTCCCTTCGGCCTGGTTTTTATGCCTCAACCAACGATGAGTTGGGAAACACATTTGACTGGCTAAGGAATTGAGCACTGTCGTCGAATGCAACGTTCAGCCTTCGAGGCTGTCCATCCAGCATTGTGCGATGTTTCGTAATGCCATGCAACGAATGCAGCACGCAATTCTACGGCAACCCATCTATTGGACACGCATGTTTTGCTGGTCTGCCACTCGGATCGCCCTCACATCTCACACTCCGCAGCCAGGGTCTTCGTCCAGCGTTGGCCGCTTTGGCAAGCACACATGAAGGACCATGCGCGCCGCTCAGTGACGCGGCTCAACTGTCAACAGCGGGCCGGAACGCAACTGTTTCATCAGGCCTGCAAGTTTGAGTTTACCCCGAGAATTCTGAAAACAGAGAGTCGATCAACTTCAGTTGATCGGCATCTGACAGAGTCTTCGCAGTGGTGCCGGAGAATGGCTTTGCTGAAGCTTTTAAGGCTGGTGGGACGCCGGCTACTGTCGGCTTGCTCTTGTCTTCAGCGACGTCGGTCACACGGATCGTGAATTGTTTTGTGAATCTCCGTAATGCGGTGGCTTTGTCTGTGGCGGTGACGTCAATCGTGATTGTTGACGCCTGTTCGAAGTCCAGAGAAACGCCTTTCTTCAGTTTCAACGTCGCCCCGAAGACTTCGAACCTCGAGTCACTCACTGTGAAGATATGCTTGACGGTCGCTTTTGAATCCGTAACAGTGAGGTTTCCGATCGTCGCCCCCGCCGCGTTTTCCACAACCGTGGCTTTGCTGAGTTTGATACCCGTTGGGCCGGTGATGACCGTGACAGCCGAAGTCGCGGGCTGCGAGGTCACAGTCGTCGATGCTGCGGGAGCAGTTGCACGCGTTGTCGTGGCTGCTAGCGTTCCGCTGGCCATTCTGGCAGCTGGTGGCGAAGTTTTGACCCAGTGGTCGGTGACGGCGGTGACGAACAGGTTGCCAGCGGCATCTCGAATTTCTGAGCCCGCGGCATTGAGCGTCAACGTGTAACTTCCGTTCGCTGCGGTGACGGTCGCCGGATTCAATCGGTATTGAGTCGCACTTACAGCGGTGACTGATGCTCCGGTGAGATCGACAGCAACGCCATCGAGGAACAAAGAGAAATCGCTCAGGTCAACGCCTGTCACGGCTTCATTAAAGTTGAAGATCACACCGTCGACAGGTGTCGTGCGTGGATCGGGTGTCACTGCGACCACAGTGGCTGTTGGAGCCCCCAAATCAGTCGTCCAGCGAGCGACGACGGCAGCGGACAGAAGGTTGTTTGCCGAATCAACGATCCCACTTGCGGTGTTGCGAAGCGTCAGGATGTAGCTGCCTCCCAGAGCGGTGACCGTTGTCAGATCAATCGCACAGTTGAAGTTGTCGAGCTTTGTGACGGTCAGTCCTGTGAGAGGCACGTTGACTCCGTTGCGAGTCAGCGTAAAGTCCGCCAGATCGACGCCCGTGACGGCTTCGCTGAAGCGTGCCGTAACAACGCCAACTCTCGAATTGCGAGGCGATGCAAGATCGCCCGTCAGCGTGGCCGTTGGAGCCTGAATGTCCATCGTCCATTCGGTCTGCAGTCCCGTTACGAGACGGTTCCCTGATGCATCGGCGATTCCGGATGCCGGTGCGTTCAGAATCAGCGAATAGGCCCCAGGAGTTGCCGTCACGGTCGCGAGGTTGATCGTGTAACGAGCGGCATTGACTGTCGTCAGAGTCAGCGCGGAGAGACTGACCGGCAATCCGTTGCGAAGCAGAGTCAGATCCGATCGATCAAAGCCAGTAACAGCCTTGCTGAAGTCGAACGTCAGAACTCCCACGGCCGTGTTGCGAGGGTTAGGAGTGATCGCCGTCATCGTGACTGTCGGCGCTGTTGCGTCGGTGACCCAGTTGATGCTGGCGTTTCCGGCGAGTGCATTGCCAGCCTGATCCACGATGCCTGAAGCGGCCGCGTTCAGACTAAAGACATAGTTGCCGGCAGCGGCCGTGACGCTGGTGAGATCCAGTTTGTAGAACGAAGGTGAGTCAGCCACCAGTGACAACGCAGTTAGCGGAACAGCAACGCCATTGCGAGTCAGACTGAAATCGGCAAGATCCAGCCCAGTGACAAATTCACTGATCGGAATTGTGACAATCCCAACCGGTGTGTTTCGAGGACTCTGCACAGTCGCAATCGTCGCCACAGGGACGACTCGATCGATCAGGAAGACCGTCGAAAGATCAGCCGTCATTGCATTCGCCAGCGAATCCTGAATCCCGCTGCCAGCCGCTGTCAGCTTCAGCTCATACAGGCCCGTGATTGCCGTCACTGTGGACAGATTGATCGTGTACTGTGACGGAGTCACCTGAGTCACTGTCAGCCCGGTCAACGGAATGTTGTTGCTGGCGTTGTTATCCAATAACAAGCGGAGTGACAGGTCGGCCAGATTGACGCCAGTCACTGGTTCGTCAAAGGAGATCGTGACGACTCCCAGCGTTGTATTGAACGGCACGGTTGGAATACCGACAAAGGTTGGAACCGGGCCAGACAAATCCACCGTCCAGCTATCGCTCGCGGATGCAGCCAGAGGATTACCCGCAAGATCGGTGATGCCGGAGTTTGCGGCATTCAGAGTCAGTTCAAACACGCCATCAATTGGCTTATTAGATGCGACACCACCCGCCGTCACAGGAGTCAGGTTAATCTCGTATCGGCCTGGGTTGACCTGGGTGACTGAGACTCCCGTCAGATCCTGCAGGATTCCGTCGCGAGTCAGCGTGAAGTCGGCAAGGTTCACTCCCACGACGGGCTCGTTGAACGTGATCGTAACAACTCCGACTTGCGTTTTACGTGGGTCAGGAGTCACATTGACGATATCCGCTGTTGGGCCAGTCAGATCCATCGTCCAGCTTGTCGTCGGACTATTACCAATTGCGTTTCCGACGCGGTCCTGAATATTCGAACCGGCCGCAGGCAGGCTCAAAACGTAAGCACCGGCTGTTCCGATAACGGTTGTCAGGTCAATCGTGAAGCTCGATGCACCGGCGCTTTCGAGAGTCAGCCCGGTCAATGGCACCGCAACGCCTCCGCGAGTCAGTCGGAGATCGGAGAGATCAAAACCGGTGACAGGTTCAGAGAACTGAATCGTGGCTCGATTCACCGCCGAGTTACGTGGTGACGTTCCGACAATCGTAATGGCGGCGGTTGGAACGGCCTGTTCCACAGACCAACTGCTGATGACGTTCGCTGCCATCAGACTTGCGGCCTGATCGCGAATATCAGCGGTGGCTGAAGCGGACAACGTCAGGATGTAGTTTCCGCCAGGGGCCGCGACGGTTGAAAGATCCAGCGTATACGTCGTTGGTGTCACTTCGACCAGCTGCAGTCCGGCCAGACTGACGTTCGCACCGTTGCGAGTCAACGTCAGATCCGACAGATCTAAGCCCGTGACTTTCTCGCTGAACGAGATGGTGGTAATCCCAACTCCTGAAGTGAGATTCGTGCCGAAGGACGTCAGAGTTGCCGCAGGGCGAACGAAATCGCCAACCCACAGTTCCGTCGCATCGGAAGTCAGCGAATTACCTTCCAGGTCGGCAATGCTCGATCCCGCGGCTCGAAGACGCAGGCGATAGGTGCCGCTGGTACCGGTCAGCGTCGAAAGGTCCAGTCGATAGAGCCGAGGTGTGATTTGAGTCACCTCATTCGTAATCGGAATTTCGACGTCGTCGCGAGTCAGAATGAAGTCGCTTCGATCCACACCGGTCACGGACTCGCTGAAGTTGATCGCCACTTGCCCAGCGTTGGTTGAACGCGGATTCGGAGTTAGATCCACGATATCAGCCGTTGGGGCGACTCGGTCTGCGATGACTGCTGTTTGAGTCAACGATCCGCCATCGTTATCAGTGATGGTGACGGTCACCGTTCGAGTCCCCGGAGTGGCGAAAGTCCGCGGAACGCTGAAGGTTCCAATCAGACCGCCATTGCCAGGCGTCGCGGTGGCGGTTCCTGTCGAATCGGCACTGCCGTCGCCCCAGTTGATCGTGTAGGAGAATGTGTCGGTCGTGCCAGGATCTGCAAATGAGATTCGCACGCCAGACTTCTCGCCGTTTGACACGGTCACAAACGGATCCGATTCGATCGTAAACGCTGGTGCGACGTTGACCGGATTGATGATCAGCTGTTTCGTTTGCACAATCGTTCGAGTACCGAACGTGTCGGTCACCGTGAGACTGATTGTGTATTGACCTTCGTCACGCGGCGTTAAGAGCAGCGTCTCCGCCGCTGAATTTGGCACGGTTTGGCCATTGTTTGAAACCACTGTCCAAAGGAACGTACGAATTCCCAGCGGCAAGTCGGCCGTTGATGGAAGCGGCAACAGGTTTGACGCACTGAACGACAGTGAGTCACCTTCTGTGATCGCAGGATTCACATTGCCCGCGAAACGTGAAAGTGTCGTGACGGCAATGTCGACAGCCGGTGAAACGGCTGCCCCTGTCACAGAGACCGTGCTGATGTCGGACAGTCGCAGAATTCCACCCTGATCGATGTTTAATGAGTTAATCTGGAAATTGCCGTTGGCAGCTCGGCCTGGACCAGTTGTCGGCAATGATGCGTCGGTCAGTGCTTCCAGTCGGAAGCCGGTGATGTTCGCCAGGCTGGTGAGAACCTGAATCGTGTACGTATCGCCAGCCACAGATGAACCGCTGGCCAGAATGGTTCGATCGGGGTTCATCGTCAACGTCGCTGAGGTTGCAGAGGCTGTCACCGGAGTGAGTTCGACCCATGCCGCTGTCACGTCACCACCGTTGCTAAGCCCATCGGCAAAACTCGTCCTTGCGCTGGTCGTGGCGGACAGACGGAACTTGCCGAGGTTTTCGCCAGCGGTACCGCCGGAGATGATCCGAATTGTGAACAGCACCAGATCGCCGGAAGGATTCAGCGACGTCGCTGTTTCGAACACGGCTGTGTTGTTGTCGGGGTTAGCTGTGTTGCCAGAGTTGCCCCAGAACGTTGTAGCGTTGTTGTCGATCAGGTTTGCTGGGCTCGTCGAAGCTTGTGAGAACACCGCCGTTGGCTGTTGTAGCGTCACTGTGGTTGTTGGCGTGGTGAACACATCCACGACGTTCAATCGCACGGTGTGTGGACCTGTTGTCAGCGGCACAGCGTTGATGCTCGATCCATCGGTTGGGTTTGCTCCCAGGAACACGTTCGCCGTGGAAGACCATTCATAGCTGCGATTGTATCCCTGAACGTCGCCTCGGAAGCTGCTTTGCTCTGCTGCGGCACTCGAGGTCGTCGCACTGAGCGTTGTTCCTGTGCCGACGGTGACCGGCGATGTCGGCGTGCCGGTGATGTTGGAATCCGGCCGAACGACAACAGTCTGGCGAACAACGGAAGATGCCCCGTCTTTGTCTGTCACGGTCAGCACAACTTCGTAGACGCCCGCATTTTGAGGAACGAAGCTGAACTGTTCCGCATCGGACGATCCGACCGAATGCCCGTTGTTGGACGCAACGTCCCAGCGATACGCTGGCTGATCGTTGATTCCGGCATCCGTCGTTCCGGCCGCCGTCAGATTCACGGCTCCGCCGATCTGCATAAAGATGCCCGGAGGCGGAACGGTCAGCGATGTTGCTGCTCCGCCTGGCGTGACGAACGAGGCCAGTGAAATCACCGGAGCCAGGTTCTTTACGGTAAACGTCGACTGCGCCTCAGCGACTCCGCCGTCTCGATCTGACGTCGTGATGTTCAGCGTGTAGATGCCATTATCCGGCAGTTTGATTTGAGCCGGGAAGACCGTGGCAACACTGCTGTTCCAGTTGGTGGCGACGTCCCGTGCGGCGAGTGCAGAAAATTCACTAACGCCTCTTTGATAGTGTTTCAACACCCTGGCAGTATCCAGCGCTGTTCCATAGATGGCAACTTCGTCGATTCCGCCGTTGAAGAAACCGCTCGCCGTTGGATTCTCGGTCCCACTCGCGCCGATTCGAGTCACACTTGCCGCGTTTGGTCGGTACGTTGCATTGATGCTCCCAACCAGTTCGCCGTTCACGAAGAGTGAGGCCACTCCCGAGAACGCGCCATTCGAATCAAGAGCTGGTGAGCTTGCTTCGAAGGTTGCCAACAGATGAGTCCACGCTCCAGGTGTGACGGCAGGCCCATTGATGTTGCTGAGTTCGAATGTTCCGCCAGCGGTTCCGAATGCCCACGTATCGTCAAAGTTGACGCCCACATAAAGCCCGCGGAAACCGCCATTCGTTTCGAAGGCGTCGATGAGACCTCGATATGTTCCCGCACCGCCATCAACTCTCGCCCACAGTTCCAGCGAGAAGCTTCCCGCTGGATTCAGAGCCGCGTTAAATGGCACATCAATCCTGTCCGACGTTCCGTTGAATCGAAGTGCCTGACCAGATCGCAGGCCACCGGAAAGCGGAGTCGCGATTGCCGTGGTTCCAGTCACGGTTCCATTTCGGCTGCTGATTTCATCCACTGCGGGGCTCGCCGCAGAATTCAGGCGATAGTAGGCCACAGGGTTATCGGCGCGGACTTCGGATCGATAGTTTGCTGCCGTCAGAACGCCATCATTTTTCGAAACGGAATAATCGCGAACGACTGAACCGAGAGCATCATTGAACGGCCAGTAACCGACCAGATCTGCTGAGTTTCCCGGCACCGGACCGTCGTCCAGAGCATTGATTTCTGTTGCGGAAAGCGGACGACTCCAGACTCGGAATTCATCCACTTGACCCAGGAACCGGTTGCCAATGTTTCCGGACGCGTCGGCTCCAATTGTCAAATTGCCGCCTGTTGCCGCGAAGCCAATCGTCGCGTTTGAGGATGTTTCGACTGTTGCCGAACCATCAACACGCTTGTAAACCGTCACGCCATTCGTCGGATGGAAGACGACGGCGATTCGCTGCCATTGGCCGGTGCTCACTGTCAGGGTCGTTGTGAACGTGGACGTGCCATTGTCGATCAGCCAGTTCGTGCCGTTATGCAACAACGCCCAGCCTCGATTCCCTGATCCTGCGGTATCAAAGATGTATCGAGAGCCTGCACCAGCCGACGGTCGCAACCACATTTCGATTGTGACGCCGCTCGTGGATGCGGTCTGGTCCGCTTTGAACTCCGTCGAAACATACGCTCCGTTTGCACTACCCAGCGTGAGCGACGTTTGAGTCAGATCAGTCGATTGCCCTTCACTGTCAGTAATGGAGAATCGTGCCAAGAGATTTGAACGGTCAGTTGCGGAAGGCTCAGACACGATCAAAGTATCAACAAGTGCTCCGTCGGCCCGAACATCGAATCTCACTGTATTTCCGGAGATCGTTCCAGGCGAAACGGTCAGAGTCTGCCCTTCGTTCAATCCGGTGTTGGAATTCGCATTGCCAAGGTTCGGTACATGAGTAATGGTCGTTGCGACATTTCGAATCACCAGCGGGAACTGGAAGTTGCGAACTTTGATAATCGGCATGCCATTGTTCGATGGAGTGAACTGAACCGGGCTGGTCGTGCCGCTGGCCGTGTTCGCCCCGGACACTGTCCATGGAATCGACTGGTCATTGAACCACACGGGACCATTCACATGA
>JANMEV010000023.1:0-3858 GCA_031377305.1 Planctomycetota bacterium
CCAGGTGTGACCACGTGAGACGATTCCAAGGCATTTCGAACCGGCCGCCAGAGCCGCTTCGATTCCTGGAGGTGCGTCTTCCAGAACGATGCACATCGCTGGGTCCAACCCCAGTCCCTGCGCGCCCTTGAGAAAGACATCGGGATGCGGCTTGCCTCGCACAACATCAGCGCCGGTGATGACGGTCCGGATGATGTCTTTTGCTTTCAAATGTTCGATCGCGACGGCCACGTTTTTGGGAGGCCCGCTCGACCCGATCGCCATTGGAATACCCTGTCTATGCAGAGCCTGGATCAGTTCAATAGCCCCTGGCATAATCGGAAAATCGTTGGCGATCAATTCGCGGTAGAGTAGCTCTTTCTCTTCGTCAAACGCTTTGATGTCTTCATCACTTGGCGGATTCGGCCAGGTGTCTCGAATGACTTCGCGACTGGTGCGACCAAAGCCCGCCGCAAACTGAGCTTCCGTGCATTCGCGGCCATGACGCTGGCAACAGATCTGCCAAGTCTTGAGATGTGCCGCATACGAATCAATTAGGACGCCATCGACGTCGAACAAAACACCAAAACCAAGCTGAGACATGAGTAGAATCAAAACCCTTCCAGGGACGGACTGAGAACGACGATCCGGGAAGTTTAGTGGATTTTGCGGTCACGTCTGCCCTGATTGTTGTTGTCGTTGCGACTTTTGTCTTTGTGAAGAAGCAAACTCCGCAAGCTCCCGCAAACGCGACTGCAATGACAATGGGCGGGTCGCGGAAATTCACCCGTTGTGTTCCACAGGAGGCTGTTGAAAAAGGTGTCGGGAACTTTGGAGGCGGCACTAAATGGTCGAGACTAAGGTGCCGCCGGAGAGTTCCAGCCACCTTTTTGCAACACGCTGTCAGGCTCGGGCCGTTTCGCCCGTGAGTTTACTGCAACAGACTCTTGTCCAAAACAGCTCGAGCCTTTTGGAAATAGTCTCGCCAGACGATTTCAGGCGACCCGTCTCGCAGGCAGTCGCGGACCTTCTGAAGTGTGTTGCGAGACATGTGAGGACATCGATTGCAAGCGCAGGTTTCTCCCGTGGAAGCCATGATTCCGGGAACAGGGATGTACGTGTGTTGAGGCGCGGCCTTTTGTAGTGGGTGGATCATAGCCGCTTCTGTGGCGATCAGAAACGTTGTCGGCTTTTCAATCGACATGACGTGTCGTCGCATCTTTTCCGTGCCGCCGATGACATCTGTCAATTCCAGAATGTTTTGCGGACATTCCGGGTGAGCCATCACGACACTGCCCGGGTTGTTCTTTTTGATTCGAATCAAATCCTGAATGCTGAAGACTTCATGGACCATGCACGAGCCAGGCCAAAGAATCATTTTTCGGCCAGTGACTTCGACCAGATATCGGCCAAGGTGTTGGTCCGGGACGAAGAGAATCTCTTTGTCCTTTGGAACGCGGTCGATGATCTCACGAGCGTTTCCGCTGGTCACGATCCAGTCGACCAGACTCTTCACCGCTGCTGATGTGTTAATGTAGGCGACGGTTTGAAAGTCACGGCCCTGAGCTCGCAGTTGTTCCTGAAAAGCGGCAAGCTGATCCGGAGGGCAACTGTCGGCCAGCGAACATCCGGCAAGCATATCCGGGATCAGCACACGTTTTTCCGGATTCATGATCTTGGCGGATTCGCCCATGAAATGTACGCCGGCGAACACGATCGTTGATGTTGTCACACGAGTGGCATCGCGAGCCAGCTTGAGACTGTCACCAGTGAAGTCGGCAATGTCCTGGATTTCACCATCGACATAAAAGTGTGCAAGAATCGTCGCGTCTTTTTCTTTCTTCAGAGCGTCGATTTCGTCCATAAGATCCAGTGGATCTTCTTCGACCACTGGTCGTTCTGTCAGCACGGGAAGTGACATTGCCTAACTGCCTTTCAAACTGCCGATTGCTTGTACAAACATCGTTCCGGCCACAAAAGTGTCAGACCAGACGGCGCTTGCCCTTCGCTACATTATTGCAGGATTGGAAACAATGATGATTGAGATCTGGACAGAGAATTTCGAATTTTTGAACCCTTTTCAATCGGCCAAACAGGCGGTTACACCCGACCAAACAAGCTGCTCATGGTGACAGCGGATTCAAGATAACCGGCAAAACCAGACCCAAATTCGCGTGCCGGCTGTCCTTCTGACCGCACATCGTCAACCATTCGTTACGACTCGAAAAGTCCGCAGTGAAAATCCTGCGTAAGCCTGGATTCGTCATGTCTGGACACTGGACCACGGACAATGCTATGACGATTCGGTGGGTTTTGGACAATTTGTTTCGAGTCTGCTTCGCAATTTTTCCCACTCCGTCGTGGGTTTTCCTGAGGAAGTTCACAGATGCGTTTGTTGATTACCGGTGGTGCCGGATTCATTGGAAGTCATATCGCGGATACGGCATTGGTTGCAGGATGGGATGTTGCAGTCATGGATGATCTCAGCAGCGGCCGCCGAGAAAATGTGCCCGCCGGCGCAGCGTTCTTCCATGTCGACATTCAGGATCGAGCGGCTGTAGGAAAGGCGTTCGCCGACTTTCGTCCGGATGCTGTCAGTCACCAGGCCGCACAGGCAAGTGTCGCGATCAGTGTACGTGAGCCTCAAAAGGACGCGTCGATCAACATCCTTGGTTCGCTGAACATCATGCAGGCGAGCGTTGAAAACAAGGTTCGTCAGATTGTCTTTGCCAGCACCGGCGGAGCAATCTACGGTGAAGTGCCTGAAAACACTCGCGCAGCGGTGTCAACGACGCCGGTACCCGTCAGCCCGTATGCCTGCAGCAAGTTCGCTGTCGAAAAATACCTTGAGTGTTTTCGACAGGAGCATAGCCTGAACTACAACGTGCTCCGCTACGCCAACGTCTATGGTCCGCGGCAGGATCCCCATGGCGAAGCGGGAGTGGTTGCCATCTTCTGCAATCGAATGATTCTCGACCAGCCGGTCAAGGTGTTCGCTCGTCGAGCGGTTGGCGACCCGGGTTGTGTCCGCGACTATGTGTTTATCAATGACGTGGTCAAAGCAAACTTCGCTGCTCTGGAAGGTAAGATTCCGGATCGCATTTTGAATGTTGGAACAGGTGTCGAATCGACGACTCAGCAGCTTGCCGAACAAATTCGAAAATCGCTCGGCAGCAAAAGCGAAATCTCGCACGGCGATCGCCGCGCTGGCGACGTTGAGCGATCTTTGCTGGATGCTGATCGACTCGCCGAGTTGCTCGGGCCGACCGTCAATGTTGCGGATGGACTTGCGACGACCGCCGAGTGGTTCAAAGCCCGCGCCGCTGCGTCGTCCGGCTCGCATGCGTGAAGTGAACTGTCGGAAGCGTTGAACGCGGGAAGCTGGCTATTCGGGATTGACGCGAATGCCAGGTTCCCGCTTGCGCCGTGATGAAAAAAACAGCCCCGCGACCGGCTCGGGAACTCCACATCAGATGCATGAATTTGTGGTCACTCATCGACCTGCGTGAAATTGTCGACGCAGTGTGCAAGAATCATTCGGATGTCCCGCCTTGTTCCCGAATGATTCCGGAGCCCCACCATGCATTTCCTGAAATGTCGCCTTCCCCTTCTCTGCGCCGTAGCGAGCCTGCTGACTGTATCTGTACTGGCCGAAGATCATCCAGATCGGACTGTTCAATCTGGCGTGCCTCAGGGAAAACTCACGTCCGGAGTTTTTGAAAATAGTCAGAACTTCCCCGGCACAAAGCGAGACTACAGCGTCTACGTTCCGGCTCAGTATAAAGCTGATGAACCAGCCAACTTGATGGTGTTTATGGATGGTTCAGGCTATTCCAAAGCCGACGGCGCGTTTCGAGTGCCCATCGTGTTTGACAATCT
>JANMEV010000044.1:0-2099 GCA_031377305.1 Planctomycetota bacterium
TTTCCATAGGCCAATCCGCCTTGGACGCCTCCGCCTGCCATCCACATCGTGAAGGCATACGGATGATGATCGCGGCCAATGTAGCCCTTTTTCAGTTCTGTGTTGACGTTGTTCTGCATCATGGGCGTTCGCCCGAATTCGCCGCCCCAGACGATCAGCGTTTCGTCCAGCAATCCTCTCTGGTCAAGATCCCTGATCAATGCCGCAATCGCGCGGTCGGACTGCTGACATTTGATCGGCAGGGTCTCATCAATACTTTCGCCCAGTGATGAACCGTGATGATCCCAGCCCCAGTCATAGAGCTGGACGAACCGAACTCCGGCCTCCACTAATCGACGAGCCAGCAAACAGTTGTTTGGAAACGTCGGATCGTCGCCCTTGTAAAGAACTCGAGGATCATCCGCACTTTCAGCGGGAGAAACGTATCCCGGCTGAGCTCCATACATCTCAAGAATGTGCTTCGGCTCCTTCGAAATGTCCATCACTTCGGGCACCGAGGTCTGCATGCGATAAGCCAGCTCGTACTGCGAAATGCGAGTCTGTGTCTCCGCGTCGCCGCTACGTTCGAATTCGGCCGCGTTCATTTCGGCAAGCGTATCCAACATGCGACGGCGGAGGCTTCGATCCATTCCGTTGGGATCACCAAGATACAATACTGGATCACCGGTTGTGCGGCATTGAACTCCCTGATAGACCGACGGCAGAAATCCGGAACCCCAGAGAGACTTGCCAGCATCGGGCGTTTTTCCGCCTGAAAGCAGCACGACGAATCCCGGCAGATTCTCGTTTATACTTCCCAGCCCGTAGTTGATCCATGATCCAAGCGACGGATTTCCCAGACGAGGCGTTCCCGTATGCATATAGAGCTGCGACGGAGCATGATTGAACTGATCTGTCTGCACAGTTCGAATCACGCAGACTTTGTCGACGACCGAAGCGAAGTGCGGCAACAGCTCGCTGATCCATTGCCCGCTTTCCCCGTACTGAGCGAACGAGAACTGCCCGGCCAGAATCTTTGGCACTCCTTTGATGAATGCGAAACGCTTGCCTTCCAGAAACGACGCTGGGCAATCCTGCATGTGCAGTTTGTCTAAATCCGGTTTGTGCTCAAACAGCTCCAGTTGAGAAGGCGAGCCCGCCATGTGCAGATAAATGATCCGCTTTGCTTTGGGAGCAATCATCGGCTCCTTTGGGCCAGTCGCGTTGCGAGACGGGTCGTTTTCCGCCGCCACGCCGTCTTTCGCGAGCATGGACTGGAGAGCCATTGAGCCGATCCCAAGTCCTGCGGTCTGCAGGAGATGGCGACGAGTGTACGACGTAAGTCGTTGAATGTCGGGAGTCATGGACGATGCCGTTCTCTAAACCTAATTGCGTGTCAGAAACTCATCCAGATTCAAAATCGTGTTGGCGACGACAATCCAGCTTGCGAACTCGGCGTTGGACATCCCGGCGGGTGTTGCTGCTCGCGTTGATGCGATCAAAGAGTCTGCTTCTTCAGGAGTCTTTGCGAAAGTGGCGGCGATGTCGCTCTGCAATTTCACCAACGGGCTGGCTTCATCCTTTTGCAGCTTACGAATCAGCGCGAGTCGCAAGCCGTGTTCGGCTTTTGCATGAGCGTCTCCTGCGATGCTTGCCATGCGCTTTGCCATCGCGCCGGCGGCTTCAAGATAGACGGGATCGTTGAGCGTGACCAACGCCTGGAGAGGCGTGTTCGTCCGGATGCGACGGATCTGGCAAACTTCACCGCTGCCACCGTCGAAGGTCGTCGTGGATGGGTACGGAGTCGTTCGTTTGAGGTAGGTGTAGAGAGCTCGGCGGAATCGATCTTCGCCCTCTGCATTGATCCATTTCTGGCCGTTGTACGTCGACCGCCACATTCCATCGGGTTGAGGCGGCATCACGGGAGGCCCTCCCATTTTGTATGAGAGCAATCCCGAAACAGCCAGCGACTGATCGCGCACGGTTTCGGCAGAAAGACGAAATCGGGCTCCCCGAGACGTCAATTGATTGCGAGGATCGAGCTCCCGCAAACTTGCTGTCACGTCGGAAGCCTGCCGATAGGTGCGGCTCATCAGAATCGTCTTCAGGAACTTCTTGAG
>JANMEV010000047.1:0-6451 GCA_031377305.1 Planctomycetota bacterium
TGGCGGAGCGTTTCGGAAGCATCGACGTATCGATTTTCGAAACCTCTGTAGCTCCACGGCTGAACGTTGCCTGTCAAGATCTCGTAGACGCGTTCCTCCTCAAACTTCAGTTCTCGCCGAACGTAGTCGTTGAATGTCGCGGTAAACGGTCCGAACAACGCCGCGCCGCTGGGGTCGAATTCGCTGGACTCACCGGCGGAGTCTCGATCGCGATTGCTGTAGCGGCTGTCGAATCGGCCAATTGTCAGCTCACGATCACGCAACAGTTCCTTTCCAAATCGCCCCATCGAAATTCGCAGACGAGCCGATTTGATGTAGTCAGTGGAGAGTCCTGTCAAACGCGACATTGCCTCGGCGATGGCGTTCAATTCTTCTGCTTCGATGGCCGTTCCCTTTAGCAACGCCTGAGCATAAGGCCCCTTGGCAAAGGCTTCTGATTCAGCCACCAGCTCGGCCAGCTGCTTTTGCTGAACGTCGGCAGGCAATGCTTTGTGATACCAGGCCGTTGCCGTGTAGGTTGGCATAAACAGGATGAACGGAAGATCGTTGCTGTTGGAAAATCGAAGCGTCTGGAAATTGATCGCACCCGAGATCACCACGATGCCGTTCAATTCCATGTTGTATCGATCCTGAAGATGCCCGCTCAATCCCGCCGCACGGACCCCTCCGTAACTTTCGCCGCACAGAAATTTGGGCGAAGGCCAGCGTTGAAAACGAGTCGTGTAGTCGTGGATAAACTGACCAATGCTGGTGATGTCTTCTTCGTAGCCATGGAATTCACTCTTGTTCGTTTCGTTGACCGGGCGACTGTATCCCGTGCTGACAGGGTCGATGAACACGAGGTCGGTGACATCCAGAAGAGAGAACTCATTGTTCTCGAGTTTGTACGGAGGCTTCAGATACGACGCATCTTCCGGAAATCGAATTCGCCGAGGCCCAAGCATCCCAAGATGCAGCCACACGGACGACGACCCCGGTCCGCCGTTAAAGCAAAACGTAATTGGCCGGTTGGAACTGTCCGCATCTTTCTTCGTATACGCTACGAAGAACATTTCAGCGCGGGATTTTCGGTCGTCTGATTTCATCAGCAACTTGCCAGCCGTCGCCGTATACTTGATAGTCGTGCCGTTGACTTCGATTTCGTGTTGTGACTCGACAAGGATCTCTTTGGGCTTGCTGTCGTCGGTCTTTTCGTCGCTGCTGCTTTTGGAATCGCCCTTTGACTCCGCATCGTCTGCGATCGCCGCAGAAAACAGGATGGGCATGCCGCAGTATGTGACAAGCACGAGTGAAAACAGAAACCGAAGATTCAACGCACGCATTTCGAATGCCTCTGAAATTGACTGTTGCTGGACACGACAGAATGTCCGAACCGATCACATTGGGCTCGACGTTGCCGCCGAGCCATTTTGATTCCGCGATGGTAGTCGTCCGGAGGACTCGGGCGTTACGAATCTCCTACGAGCGGCCGAAAATCCACCAACTTATTCTGCGCCAAGTGAACTGGTGATCTCCATCAGGCGAGCGGCCATAGAACTCAGTTCCGACGGAGAGCGAAGATACGCCGTGTGATGCAGAACGGTCAGTCGGCGATGCAGCTCAGTGGCATTCTCAAGACTTCCAATGGCTCGAAATCGTCGCTGGCTATGAATCAAATGCAGAGCTGCAAAGGCCGGATCCAGAGGTATGCCAGCCTGTCGAGCAGCCACACAAAGTCGCTCTCGGCGCGAATCACTTGACCCCGGAGGAAGTAGAAATGCTGTCTTGTAATACGCCGCACGCTGCTGCGTTCCATTCGGCGAAAGGTCCGACAGGATCGCCGGGCGAAGCGACTCGAACGTTTCAAACGCGGCGAAGAACTGAGCAGCCTTCTCCGCACGATCCAGGTTTCGCGCGTCCAATTGCTTTAACTGAGGCAACAGCACCGCCGCCTGCATTTCAGAAAGAGGATAAGCCTCGTTGCCACGTTGAGTATGCAGCTTGATTCTTTGAGCGATCGTCGCGTCGGAAGTCAGAATCGCGCCGCCTCGTCCGGCTGTCAGCAGTTTACTGCCGCCGAAACTCAGCACTCCCACGTCGCCAATCGTCCCCGCGCGGCGACCATCGATGATCGCACCGGGAGACTGACACGCGTCTTCGATCACTGCGATGTTTCGATCCTTCGCGAAGTCGCAAATCGCCTGCATGGGAGCCAGACTGCCGTGCAGATGAGAAACGACGATGGCTTTCGTTCGATCGCTGACTGCTGCAGCCAGTTGTTCAATATCGATCACTGGTGTGTTGGCGATCGTGTCGACCAGAACCGGGATAGCGCCCAGAGTTAGCACGTTGACGAAGTTGGCTTTGAAGTCGTAGGCCGAAAGAATGACCTCATCGCCCTGCCCCACCGCGACAGATCGCAACGCGAGTTCAACAGCCGCCGTGCCGCTACAACAAAGTATCGCGTGATCCACCTGATGGTACTCGGCCAATGCCGATCGAAACGCGTCGCAGTGAGGCCCGTGGTAGCGTCCCCAGGAACCATCCGCGAGCATCGCTGCAAACACTTCGCGAATCGCCATGTCCGTGATAGGCCATTCATACGATGGCTCGTCGGCGAAGGGCTTGTCAGTATCAGCACTCGGCATTTCGGTTTCCGAAAAACTTTGCGGAAGTGTTCAGGGTCCTTAGCAGGCTGTGTACTTGATCCTAACCCGAAGCGTCAGCGAGGGATTGTTGTTGAAACACGCGGCAGATCCGATCCCTCGCTGACGTTTCGGGTTGTGAAACCCCATTAAATCAACAGCTTGTCAACCGTGCATCGTAGCGATCTGGCCAACGCTGCGGAATCTCGCCGACACGTGGCATGAATTGTCGTTTGTGGTCGCAGAATTCAGTAGGTCCTGCCTTCCGGGCAGGACTTTCGCCGAAAGGCGAACCAGCGCGACGTGCAATCAGGCGAGTCGCAGGAAATGGCGTACCTGCCATTGTAGAGCAGTTGTCTCAACTGCTCATAAACGATTGGGGCAATCGTTCTGCGGGAGCGGCGAGAACTGTCTGTAGAACGACGTTCGTCAATTCGCTGCGGCTGCCCGGCCACAACGCTGAACACTTTGCCAAAGTCCTTCACCAGACGATACCAGATCTCCGCCGAGATCCCGAGGCGAGCGAACAACAGAGCAAACTCTTTCGGCGTCGAACCGCGCTCGTCCGATCGAGCCTGCCGAGCCGTCCAGTCGAGAAGGCTCAGATGATCCGCCATTGACATCGACAGAACCCCCATCTTGTTGTGTCGCGTTCCTTCCTTATTCGCACTCGGACCAATCGAACTCACACCTCCCCAAAGTTTCGCCGGTGCCAAATGCCAACCGCTGCGTCGAGCATCATCCGTCGCCTCCCCATCGTTGCCCGTGTCTCCGCCGCGGGACGCATCTCCCGTCCTCTGCATCTTCTGAACACTCACAGCGTCCGATCGAGCACTTACTTCCACTCCCGTTTCGACTCTATCCAATCATGGCACCACCAGATACGATATCGCGTCGATCCCTGCGTGGAGGCATTTTGTTTTTGGGATGATCGATCGAGCACTACAACAAGGGGCATTGCGATTTTTTAGTAAGGTAGAATGTCCCCGTTCAACTTTCTCAACCCCGTTCAACTTTCTCCCACTCCGAGTACGCTTGGTTTAGGACTAGTCCGCGTACCATGCTGAAGGAGATTCTGAAATGCAGGAAACTGCTGCTTCCGAAACTGCACATTCGAACGGCGCTATTGGCGTAATTGTGCCGCGTGCACTTGCGCTGCTGCTGCTGGTGATTGGAGCGGAAATGCAAATACTACAACGTACCGCTCTCGCACTGTTAAATTACGATCTGACGGCAGACGAACAGGTCAGTGCAAATAAAGAAAAAGAAGGCTGGCTAAAAGCATCGATCTTCGTCTTGCATGACCACTCAGACGAATTGGAGTTGATGCTCATGGCCGATCCGGAATTGGCGAATCGAACAGTCTCGAATACATTCCCGAGGACTTTGTTGCACGAAGCATGCACGAACGATAGTGTAAAATGTGTAGGTGTTTTGTTGAGATACAAGGTGGACCCCTTGAAAAAGCGAGGGTCTGATCAGGAAACGGCACTACATGTTGCAGCTCGCACGGATTCGGTTAGGGCAATTGAGCTTCTGCTTAACAGCGGTGTGGATGTGAATGTGATCGGTGGAGGAGATCCGGATCTGAAAATTCCTGGCATCATTACTCCTTTAGCGTCTCCTCTGGATTGTGCAGCAACGGCAGGATCTGAGCGTGCTGTGGAATTGCTGCTTCAACGAGGAGCAAAAGGTGATATTAATCCCAAAAGATCGTCCTACAGTGCACTTCATCGCGCAATGGAGGGCCGTTATGACGAGATAGGCTTCGGGAATCCGCGGCGACTAAGCGATAGCACGCTGGGTGCCAGCTGTGGCAATCAAAAGATAATTGAGATGCTATTGAAGCATGGTTGTAGTCTTGACGAAGCGGATTTCCTCGGGAACACGCCCTTTCATATCGCTCTTCGATCGGGTGCCATTGACTCCGTTAAGTTCTTGCTCGATTCGCACAAAGACGAAGTGAACGTAAGTCGGCCCGGGCAGTTTGGATATACTGCCGCTGCAGATGTCTCTATTTGGGAATTCACGGGGTGATAAAGATAGGGAGAAAAAGAACTTGGCGGAGATCATCAGATTGCTACTCGAGCACTCAGCCGATCGGCGGCAGCTAGGCGGTCCCGGAATACCCCAGATAACAGCCCATGATCTAGCAGTTGAACGTATGTTTGAAGAGTCTATCGTCAAGTTGCTGCGGCCTGAATGACCGTGGCGAATGCAATCGTTCAGGGATTGATATTTGTTGAACCATTTGAGAATCGCAGAATGGGACATTGTCGGTACTGTTCGGCACGGCCGTTGCTCCGCTTTAAAAGATCGAGAGATCGTCGCTGGGAGTGGAGTCCTTAGCAGTGAAAAATGGCGGGGGTTGCTGCGGGTGTGGCGTGTTGGCGGTGCGTGGAGTTTTGGTCCGCGCAGCGTGAAGCGGGGCTGGCGACGCGCCAAGAGTGCCCCGCGAATCAGGTTATGGGTTTTCGAGGTTCGGCGGACTTGTGGAGCCTCGCCAGATGAGCCAGCAGTTCTTCTTCCTGCGGCCATGCCGCAGAAGTACCAGTAGATCAGCTCGTGAGTTTGCCGCGTCGGTCTGCGACTCATCCACAAGCTGATCAGCATGCACGCGATGAATGCGCAGTATACCTGCGCTTCGATGCCGTTCTGAGAGTGGCTCAGCAGATGACGGTGGCCAAGCAGATGTTTTAAGATGCGGAAGAAGACTCAGTCGTTCAGCGATTGTGATACAGCATCGCTATGATTTCCGCACGAACGTCCAGAAGGTTTGTCGCGATGCGCAGGAAGCCATCGCAGTTTTGACCGATAGGACCTGTCGCGAGCTGTGTGCAAGTGAACGGCCAAAATCAGGGTGTCGTGGCCTGAACACGTCTCGCAGGTTCAACGTTCGGATGTGAGTCGTTTCTGGCAGAAACAAACGGCCTTGATCACGTTCTGGAAAACGATTCGCTGAATTTCCTGAGGCTTGCCCCGGCGAAGTAGCCGACGTCCGTGGCTTTGTTTATTGTTCCGTCAGATTTGTCGGCTCGGCCATGGTCGGGCGTCTGAAAATTCCTGCCTGCTTTCCTCGTCTCACCGATTTTGAGGTCCCTTTCATGGTGCCCACCGTTTCTCGAACCATGGTCCACAGTTCGCAAGTGATTCGTCTGTTGTCACAGCGTTGCCGATTTCTGATGGCGTTGTGTCTGGCTCTCAGTGGCGTTGGCTTTGCTTCCACGCCGACAGTATTCGCGGACGACGCGGCGGCGACTCAGTGGTTTCGCGTCGAGTCTGCTGAAGGCGCGGCCAGCGGTTGGTTTCGATGGGCAGTTGATCCGTCTGTGGCGGATTCAGATGTTGCTCAGCTCACGATCGTGACGGACGAACATTGTTCGCTCTACGTCAACGGTCAGCGAGTCATGAAGAACGTGTCGCTGCAAAAGTCTGGCGATGTGATTTCGGCAGTGGGCTACGACGTGAAGTCGCTGCTGCGGCAGGGGCGAAATCTGATCGCTGTCGAAGTGAATTCTCAGGACAAGAACGCCGTCTTTGGAGTGTCGCTGGTGACGTCCAAAGGCAAAGACACTCGCACGATCGGCGGTCCGTGGAGGCTGGCCCCGGCGATGCCTCCGGTCGGCTGGCAGCAAACGGACTTCAACGACCGCGACTGGCCGGAAGCAAAGCCCGTGGCCGACGAACCCGGCACTCGATTCACCGTTGCCCCACCAAAGGAGTTCGCTGCTCCTGTGATCCCCGCGAAAGCTCGCACTACGCCGTTTCAGTTTGAAGACGGCGATCGAGTTGTCTTCGTCGGTGCGACATTCTTTGAACGTGCTCAG
>JANMEV010000328.1:0-9986 GCA_031377305.1 Planctomycetota bacterium
AGCCTCGGTATCACGTAATCCTTTGGAACGACGACGATCATTCCTATGAGTACGTCATTTGCATGCTCAAGGAACTCTTTGGGCATCCGCCGGAAAAAGGATTTGAGCTCGCAAAGGAAGTCGACTCGTCGGGCAAGGTCATTTGTCTGACGACCACCATGGAACATGCCGAGCTGAAACGTGATCAGATCAAGGCCTACGGCAAAGACAAGCTCGTCGCACATTGCCAGGGTTCCATGTCCGCCAGCATCGAACCGGCTCCGGAGTAGCAGTACCCAACGACAGCAGAGTTCATGAGCCGCAAACCGCTAGCTGCGGGTGAGTGTCTGAAGTTCGCAGGGAAAACACCCGTTTCTAGCGCCTTGCGGCTCAGGTGGGTGAGGGCCGGGCACAAGCGAACGTCAGCATTCCGTGTAGTTCACAGCCAGACCGCCGCGGGAAGTTTCTTTGTACTTGTCGAGCATATCCGCGCCGGTACGTCGCATGACTTCGATGACTCGGTCGAGACTGATCTTGTGCTGCCCATCGCCTCGCAGAGCCAGTCGCGCGGCGTTGATTGCTTTCACGGCGCCCATGGCGTTGCGTTCGATGCAAGGGACCTGAACGAGTCCCTTCACGGGATCGCAGGTCAAACCGAGATTGTGTTCCATGCCAATTTCGGCCGCGGTTTCGACCTGCTCGGGAGTCCCTCCAAGAACTTCCGTCAGCGCGCCGGCGGCCATGGAACACGCTACGCCGACTTCGCCCTGGCAACCGACTTCGGCTCCTGAGATCGACGCGTTGCGTTTGTAGAGCATCGCGATGCCGCCGGCCGTCAGAAGGAATCGCCGCACGCCGTCCGGAGTTCGTTTTTCGCAGAACCGATCGTAATAGTGCAGCACGGCTGGAACGATTCCTGCCGCTCCGTTCGTTGGAGCCGTGACGACTCGTCCGCCCGCCGCGTTCTCTTCGTTCACCGCCAACGCGTACAGATCGACCCAGTCGAGAACCGTGAGAGGATCTCGCAGCGAAAGTTCCGGGTGCTGCGTGAGTTGCTGGTAGAGCTTTGCCGCTCGACGGCGAACATGAAGTCCGCCGGGCAGTTCGATGTCCGGCGAAACGCAGCCTCGCTGAACACAGTCCTGCATGGCTTTCCAGATCGCATCCAGCCGCCGATTGATTTCGTCAAGACTTCGGCGAGCGAGTTCATTCTTCAGAACCACCTGACTGAACGGCAGAGACTGCTCACGACAAATCGTCAGCACCTGAGCCGCGCTGGAAAACGGATGAGGAACCTCGGGGCCGGTTTGCGACGATGCGTCACTGGCCGCAGCATCGCCTTCCAGAACGAATCCGCCTCCAATGGAATAATACTGCTTTGACAACAGCTCCGCGCCGTCGGCTGCGAAGGCCGTGAATTGAAGTCCGTTGGGATGCCGCGGAAGGTTCTGAGTCGTCAGGAAGGAGAGATCCTTCTTGATGTCGAAGGGAATCTGCTTTGACCCTGCCAGCATCAATTGCGATGTTTTTGAGATCGCCTCAAAGCGTATCGGAATCTGTGCCGGATCAACGGTCTCGGGCTGTTCGCCTTCCAGCCCCAGAAGCACCGCTTTGTCCGTCCCGTGCCCGCGTCCCGTGAGTGCCAGCGAACCGAACAGCTTCGCGTCGACTCGCGCGACGCTGCTGAGTTGACCGTTGTCTTTCAGGCATTTCAAGAACCGCCCGGCCGCTCGCATCGGTCCGACGGCATGTGAACTGGATGGTCCGATACCGATGGTGAAGAGATCAAATACGCTGATGGAACTTGCTTCGAGCATCAATATGAAGCCTTGACAGAACGGCACCGCTGAAATGAACTCAAGTTGACAACTTGATTATCCGTCAACGCGGAGCGGATTGGTAGCGGTCGGGTGTGCGACAGAAAGATGGTGCGACAGAAAGATGAACAGCAATCAGGTTGAATTGCGACTCATTTTTCTGTCCATCATTTTTCTGTCGCCTACTACCGCAAAATTCCGTCTGCTGCGGCCTGGCCGCTGGCGATGCTGTCGGGGATTCCGACGCCGTGATAGGCGCTGCCGACGAGGTGAAGGCCGGGGAATTGCGACTGAGCGGCTTCGATCGTCGCGACTTTATCGAGATGCCCGACGTGGTACTGCGGCATGGCGTTGTTGTAACGGACAACTTCGCTAAACATCGGTTCCGCCGACATGCCAAAGATTTGCCTCAGTTCGTCGTGGACGTTCCGAATCATCAAATCGTTGTCCATCTGCAGCAGCTCGGGCTGCATCGCTCCGCCGACAAACGTGCGTAGCAGGATCTGGCCTTCAGGAGCTCGGTTCAGGAACTTGCGGCTTGAAAAACTGACGGCCAGGACCTTTCGATTTTCAATCGCCGGCACGACCAGACCGAATGCGTCCATCGGATGCGAGAAGTCCGACAACTTGTGACCGCTGACAACAATCGCGCTGGAGGCGTATTCGATCGTGTTCAGCAAGGTGGTCAGCTTTGTCAGTGACGAATGCTTCAACATTCGAGCAGCCACATGAGTCGGCAAGGCGATGACGACGGCGTCAAACTGTTCCTGTGTCGCCGCTTTGCTGGATTGAATGGTCCACTGCTGTGTTGAATCGACGGGCGGTGAAATTTCGCTGACGGGGGAGTTGAGTCGCAGCTCGACTCGGCCGTTTTTCTTCAGCCATGATTCCAGGCAGCCGATGAGATCGCTGAGTCCTTTCGCGGCGGTTGCAAACAGGCCGTAACGAGCCCCGCTGCCGGATGTTTCTCGTTCTCCCTCAGAAGGTCTGCCGCCACTTGTCGCCTTCTGTTGTGCCAAGGTGGCTCGGATAACGCTGCCATGGCTTTGTTCCATGTCGAGGAACCGTGGCATCGTCGCTTTGAGGCTCAGCTTCTCCGGATCGGACGTGTAGATGCCTCCGACGAGTGGCTGAACCAGTCGATCGAGCGTTTCGCTGCCGAATCGTCGCCGCACGAAACTCGCGAGGCTTTCGTCAACATCGGTTTTCCGTCGACCGATAAGTGTCTCTGCCAGCATTCTCAATTTGCCGGTCAATGACAGAACAGGAGTCGTCATGATGGCCCACGGTTTCGCGGGAGCCATCAAAATAAAACCATCCGGGACCGGCATCGGTTTTCCATTTCGCAGAACGAGCGAACGCCGGTAACGAGCATCCGTTGAGACGAGCTGCTCAGTGAACCCAATATCTCGGCAGAGCTGAAGGCCGGCGGGCTTGTTGGTGATAAAAGAGTCCGGACCGAGCTCCATCAGGAAGCCTTCCGCTTCCTCGGTGCGAATGATTCCGCCCAGCCGCTGTGAAGATTCAAACAGCGTGACTCGAACGGAATCCGATTTGGAAACCAAACGCTGAGCCGCCGCAAGTCCTGAGATTCCTCCGCCGATCACCGCAATGCGGCGAATCCTGGGAGGTGCAACAGCGGCGGGACCAGACATCGCTAGCGTGCTCCCAATTCATGCACAAATTCGACAACCGCTTTGACATGGTCTGGATTCATATCAGGCATGACACCGTGTCCGAGATTGAAAATGTGACCCGGACGACCGCCGGCTGACTTGAGAACATCGGCGACTCGCTGCTTAAGAACGGGCAGATCTGCGTAGATGGAAACGGGGTCCATGTTTCCCTGAATAGCGACGTCGTAACCAAACGTCTTCCACGCGTCGCCGAGCTGTGATCGCCAGTCGAGCCCCATCACTTGCCCGCCGGCTTCTCGCTGAAGGGCATGCAACGCGGGATTGCCGTTGAGGAAGTTGATGACGGGAGAAAACGGCTCCACGGACTGAATCAATCTCTTCGTATGTGGAAGCACATAGCGTCGATAATCGGATGGCGACAAACAGCCGGCCCAACTGTCGAACACCTGCACGCACTGGCAGCCGGCGGCGATCTGGTGCTGGAGGTATAGACTGACGGTGTCCACCAGACGGCTCATCAGAACATTCCATGCGCTTTCGTCGTTGTACATCAGCGACTTGGTGCGAACGTAATTCTTCGAACCGCCACCTTCGATGCAATATGAGGCAAGTGTGAACGGCGCGCCTGCAAAGCCAAGCAGTGGAATGTCATTCGGGAGAGCTTGTCGAATCAGCTTGATGGCCTGAAAGACGTAATCAACGCTGTCCATGGTTTCCAGCGACCGAAGGCGATCGACATCGCGGCCGGTGTGAATCGGGTTGTGGATGACAGGGCCTTCGCCCTTTTGATATTCGAGGTCGATTCCCATTGGCTCGAGAATCGGCAGCAGATCGGCAAACAGAATTGCCGCATCTACGCCCAGGACTTCTCGAGCGGAGACGGTGACTTCGCAGGCAAGTTCAGGAGTCTTGCACAGCTCCATAAACGTGACCTTGTTTCGCACGGCCATGTATTCCGGCAAATAGCGACCCGCCTGTCGCATAATCCAGAGCGGAGTCGTTTCGGTGGGTTCTCGCCGAACGGCTTTCATGAAGAGACTGTTGTGGAGAGCGTCAGACATGTGAAAGATTTGCCAAGTTCAAAGTAGATTGGAGAGCGGCACGGGGTTAAGCGATCGAGTGAACCAATTGGAGTTTTCCATTCGTCATTCGAACACCAACCCTTTTTCGGTGATTCGAAACGGCATGATAGTTTCTTCGCAGGCGCTGCCTCGGTGTTTGGCGACATAGAGAGCTCGCCCCATTGAGTTTCCGTTGCGAACTTTTCCCATCAGGATGATTGTGTTTGCGTTCGACAGCACATCGCCGGACTGAATCGGTCGACAGATCAAATCGTCCAGCATCACTTCGTGGCTCGTATAAAGCAGCATTCCGCCGATCGCGTTATGATCGTAGCCGTGCTGCATCACGTTCGGTTCCTGCGAACGAAAGTGGACTCGAAACAGATCGCGAGCCAGCCAGTCATGATCCTTTCGCAGCACCTGATGGTAGACATAGTCGAACAGATGGAACTGAAAAGAATCAGAATCCTTCGTTGTTGGTTCAACCCCGTCAATCACGCACCGCTGCGCTCCGTGGACGAAGTTGCCGTAGAAAAAAGCGATCGTCTGGTCCAGCCGTCGCATCAGGTCGGCCTTGAATTCCTGCCACTCCTCGGGCTGCATATCACCGATCGTGACTTTTCGACCGCCGCGATGAAACACATGCAGATAGTCCGAACGGATTTTTTCGGCGTCCCAGACTACGCTGGGATCGAACAGATCGGAGAACGTGCGATGTCGAAACGTCCAGCCGAACATTCGCTCGGCATATTCGGGCTGGTTTTGCGAATCGCCACGAGTCGTCAGGTCAAACACGATGCCCGTTTGGCCTTCCTGCTGTTTTCCAGCGTGGCAGTAGCTGAGCCCCAGTTGCGTCTTTCCAATGCCTGTCGCGCCCATCACAACGGTCAGAGTCCCCGGAATCAGGCCGCCTCCAAGTGCGTTGTCCAGTTGAGGAATTCCGGTGGAATGTCGGGGGCCGACCATGGGAAACAGGCTTTTTCTCTTCGGGGATCAGAAACTGCGGATTGGCAGCAGGGGGTTCGACGAACAGTACTCGACGCAGGATAACCGACTTCTCAAATAAATTCCCGCTGCGGAAAAATCTGAGAACCGAGTTTTCCTGCCGCAATCAGTCAAACAGGTCCCGTTTGATAAAGTTGGATTCTGTCATATTTGCGGGTGTTATCAGGAAAAACGCTCGCGGCGTGAGGAGTTGACGCATCAAGTCGTACATTCTGCCGGACAAAGCGTCGACTTCGTTCACAAGGACGTCACCGGTGGGCCGTCGATCACCGAGACACTTTAGGAATCGACGAGCCCCTCTATTAATTATTAATTGCCCCGGATTGGAACCAATGTTGCGTAGGAGCCAATTACTTGCTCGGGCACATTGGGATTTGTGCTGAGTTTTCATGATGGGGCGTTAACATGATTCAAATTGCAACACTCAACGGTTCAAATTCCCGTAGCCATTCAGCAATCAGTAGCCGGCCCATGCCGCTGATCACGTCCAAAGACGGACTCAAATCCTTCCTGATGAACTCCCGATTGCTGACTCCCGCCGATTGGGACAAGGTAGCGGCTGACGTTGCGTCGCAGCAGGATGTTGAAGGAGTTGTGAAGGTTCTGGAACGTCGTCAGTTTTTGACACAGTTTCAGGCTGGCCGAATTCTCAAGGGCGAAACCGAAGGGCTGGTCCTTGGCCGATACAAACTTCAGTACCGAAACGCTTCGGGAGGTTTCGCTCGCGTTTTTCGTGCAGTGTCAATTGGCGACAACAAAGTTGTTGCTCTGAAGTTGCTTCGTGATCGCTGGGCGGATGATCCCAGGACAGTCGCGAGTTTTGTTCGTGAAGCTCAGATTTGCCAGCAGTTCGTGCACCCCAACGTGGTGCCAATCTATGAGATCGGGAACGAAGGCCGATTCCATTATTTCAGCATGGAGTTCGTCGAAGGCGGCAACCTGCGAGACTTCATGAAGATTCGCAAAACGCTTTCGCCTCAGGAAGCGACTCGCTGCATGCTTCAGGTGTTTCAGGGTCTCGAGTACGCTCTGTCAAAGGGAGTGACGCACCGCGATCTGAAGCTTACTAACGTCCTGATGAGCAGCAATGGAGTGGCGAAGCTTGTCGACTTTGGACTGGCAGGTGCGGATACTCCGGACAAGGCCGGAACCAGTGAGGACAATCAACGAGCGCTGGAGTATTCCGTTCTGGAGCGCGGGACCAATGCTCCTCGTAATGATCCTCGCAGTGACATCTTTTTTGCCGGTTCGATCTACTACGAACTGTTGACCGGCGAAGGGCCCTGGAGTCGTTCTACCGACCGCGACGAACGACAACAGTTGAATCGATATACGAAAATTCAGCCGCTCAGGAATGTGCTGCCAAACCTGAATAGCTCCATCGTCGCGGCTTGCAATCGGATGATGGAAGTCAGCCCATCGGCGCGGTATCAGTCGCCGACTGAGGCCATTCATGACCTGCGTCGCATCATGGTCGCGATTGGCGATTCTGCACAAGGTCCAACGGCAGGGGACCAGAAAAAGACGATGGACCTCGGAAAAATAAAGCCGCTGACGATGGAGATGAAGCCTGAGTTTCGACTGATCGTTGTAGATTCTCTGGAAAAGCGATGCAGGATCGTCGCGGATTACTTCGAGAAGCATGGCTTCGATTTAACATTTGTCGCGTCCCCGCAAATAGCATTGGAGAAGCTCAAGGCTGAGCCTCCTGACGGTATCTTGTTCCTGGCAGACAACGACCCCGAATCGGTTTTGGCGATGCACAAACAGATTCAAGCGTATGCTCGAAATCAGAATGTGCCCTGCCTTGCTGTCTTTGCAACTGACGACGAACGTGCAGTGAACGAAAAAGTTGTGCCCACACGTTTCTTTGCGACGATTTTTCAGCCCGCAACGTTGCGAGACATCCGGACGCACTTCGAAGAAATTGGCGCAGCGACCCGCTGATCGACGATCGTCATGGGCGACCTGCTTATGCTAAGGTTGACGGCTGGTAATCAAGTAAAGGATGCCCTGCCCTTCCGGGCTGGTTTTGGATGGAGAGCGTCGCCTGGTTGAACGCGTTGGTGTGTCCGAATCGCTTTAGCTTCAGCACGCGAGATGCAATTCGTCGCTGCTTCGGTGAGTAGTCGCATTTTGCCTATCACAGAGTGTGCTCCCGGTCTCCTTCCGTGTACTCTGCGATTTCCGTGGTCTACAATGCGATCATTGTGACCACAACGCCAACGTCATCGACAGCGAGCACTCTATGCAGCCACAAAAGAACAGATTCCGCCATCAATGGCGTGATTCCATCTTCGTAGTCGTCATTTGCGCGATGATGGTTGGTTCCCGGGCCATTGTGCAGGCGGACACGCCTCCCAATATCGTTGTCATTTACATTGACGATATGGGCTATGCCGACATCGGGCCGTTCGGGGGCGATCCAAAGTTGACTCCGAATCTGAATCAGCTTGCGAAAGAAGGTCGCCGCTTCACTGCCT
The DNA here is from genome assembly GCA_031377305.1 of Planctomycetota bacterium. Taxonomy (GTDB): domain Bacteria; phylum Planctomycetota; class Planctomycetia; order Planctomycetales; family Planctomycetaceae; genus SXXK01. Next base: position 7,983 of record JANMEV010000328.1, read on the forward strand.
TTTACGTGTCGCAGGCCGTCTGTTCAGCGTCAAGAACGAGCCTGCTCACGGGCTGCTACAACGTACGAATTGGCATTCTCGGAGCTCTGGGACCGAAGTCGGAAACGGGCATTCACAGCGACGAAATGACGCTCGCCGAGTTATGCAAACAGAAGAACTACGCGACGGCGTGTTTTGGAAAATGGCACCTCGGGCATCATCGTCCGTTTCTGCCGCTGCAGAATGGCTTCGACGAGTACTTCGGTTTGCCTTATAGCAACGACATGTGGCCGTACCATCCTGAAGTCATGCATTTGCCGATAGAACAACGCTTGAAGAACTGGCCTCACTTGCCGCTGATTGATGGGAACGACATCATTGTTGCGGAGGTTACAGAGAAAGAGCAAACACAACTGACGACTCAGTACACGGAACGAGCGGTTTCCTTCATTGATCGCAAGGCGGGGCAGCCGTTCTTTTTGTACGTGCCTCATAGCATGGTCCACGTTCCCCTATTCGTGTCGGACAAGTTCAAGGGGAAAAGCGGAGCCGGTTTGTTTGGCGATGTCGTCATGGAAGTCGACTGGTCCGTGGGGCAGATCATGGAAGCTCTTCGACGAAACAAAATTGCTGACAACACGCTTGTCATCTTTACGTCGGACAACGGCCCTTGGCTGAGTTACGGAGATCATGCAGGTTCGGCGAAGCCATTGCGAGAAGGCAAAGGGACGATGTTCGATGGCGGTTGTCGAGTTCCCTGCATCATGAGCTGGCCGGGGAAAATACCGGCGGATTCGCATTGTGATGAACCCGCGATGACGATCGACATTCTGCCAACCGTTGCTCAGCTCATCGGCGGCACGTTGCCTGCTCATCCGATCGATGGGCGAAGCATCTGGCCATTGATGTCTGGCGAATCCAGTGCGACATCGCCTCACGAAGCCTACTACTTCTACTGGGGCAATGAACTTCAGGCCGTGCGCAGCGGCCGTTGGAAGCTGCACTTTCCGCATTCCTACCGAACTTTGAAGGAGCCTTTGGGCGGAACTGGAGGTGTGCCCGTGAAGTACGGGGAAGCCAGGGTTGAGTTGTCATTGTTTGATCTAAACTCCGACCCCGGCGAAAAGACCAACTTGGCTGTTGAGCATCCAGAGGTTGTGCAGCGGCTTACCGAGCTAGCGAATATCGCTCGAGCCGACTTGGGTGACCGACCAACGAAAGGCGTTGGCGTCCGTGCAGTTGGTCGTATTGAGTAAGTAGCTGCGTTAACAGTGCGTTAGCCCACAGTCCCGGCTTTGGCCATGCCGCCCAGACCTTGTGGACTTCCTCATTGGCCTGTGATACCGTTGAGTTGCAAGCGAGTCTTCCTGCGGCATGGTTTCGCAGTTTCACTGGTTTGTCTTTCTGAACGTATCGATTCAATGAAGTTGGCGCCCGTTTCGCAGCACTCGTGCACAGTTGTGAATCAGGCGCGCTCTCCTTTCCGATGTCGAACAACAGTACTCCATGGGGGCCAATCATGAAGTGTGTCGAAACGAAATGGTTGTTGGTTTTGATCCTTGCCACATTTGCTGGTCTTTCTGAGGCTCAGGCAGGTCCACCGGGCAGCTGCCCTCCGTGGCGACCTTGTGGGCCGGGGAATTCGTTTGGAGGCAATCGCTTGCTGGCTCAGGGGGCCTTCGGTGCAGATTTTCGTCCATCGTGTGGAACGCATGATGCCTGCCTTGCCGCCGGAGTTCCTCGTGCGCAATGTGATCGCCAGCTACTGGCGAGCATGAACTGTGCCTGCAACAACTCGCGACGTCCGTTGTTGTGTCGGCTTCGAGCATTCAAATACTACGCTGGGGCTCGCATCTTTGGCGGCTTGTATTATTGATCGTGAGAAGTTTGGTCGGTCAGCGTAGCCCGACCTGTCTCAGGTCGGGATTTGGCGAGTGTCAAACAGATGGTACACGTGGCTTGATTGACGCTGTCTGATCTGAGCGTCTATTCGCCGCTGGTCGCGACAAACTGGTCCCATGCGGC
>JANMEV010000123.1:0-20697 GCA_031377305.1 Planctomycetota bacterium
AGGGCGTCAGCCCTTCGTGTCATATGCTGCGAGTGAACTCGGAGGGCTGACGCCCTGCCGCTCGCCTGTGGTGTTTTTTTTGGGCGCTGAGAACACCCAGAAATAGTCGCCGGTTTGTCCTTTGTGGACGCGGGTCTGTTGGTTCAGGAAGTCGCACTCTCTCTGCATGGCTTCTTCCGTCCAGCCGAGGCATGATCTCATTTTGAGCGTCACTGGGTCGTAGTTCAACGCGTGCTCAGCGGGGGATCGGACCATCAGGGCCGACGGCAGCACGCAACAGTGGTAGACTCGCAGAGCACACGGGAAAGTTCTCGCGCGATGAAAGCTGCGGCGGAACTGTTCGGGGCTGTCACCGGGCAAGCCCATGATGATTTCGATGGCGACTCGAGCCACATCCGTGAGTCGCTGCATGTTGAATTCGAACCGCTCCTCGTCGAAGGATCGCTCCACATGAGCCAGCACCTCGTTGTCGAACGACTGCAGACCGACTCCCACAAGTGGATTGCCGACGTTGGACAGAAATCGAATGTGCTGATCGGTGACTTTTGCGGGATAGACTTCGCAAATCAGCTTTCGGTTTTTGAAGAAGCCCGTTCGATCGGCGGCGATCTCCAGTTGGTCAAACGCGCGAGCATTCAGATTCAGTCCCGCATCGACCAGCAGTGCACCGCTCACCTGGTTGGCAGCCATGGCGTCGAATTCCAGAGCCAGGTGATCGGCCGTGCGAACTCGTTTAGGCGATTCCATCGTGCCCCATTCACAGAAGGAGCATGTGTACGGGCAACCTCGATACGTTTGCAGAACTCCCAGCCCACCCGGCGGAACGAGTCCCATGACATATGGCGACGGCAGTTGATTCAGATCGGCGAGCGGTCGCGTCTCGGTTTCTCGCCATTGGTCGCCACACCATTGAGCAATTCCACGAATCGTGGCCAGCGTATCGCGACGTCGATCGGTGGCCTGCATAATTTCGAGAAACGTCAGTTCCCCTTCGTTGATGATTAGTAGATCAACAGCGTCTCGAGTCTTTCGAAACGGCAACAGATTGAACATGCTCGGCCGCGCTGATGGGCCTCCGAACGCGATCAATCTCGTAGGGTCATCCCGTCGAAGCTGGATAGCCACGCTGGCGAAAAGTGGAAACGACCACAAGTACGCCGAAAACCCAATCACGTCAGGATCGAGCTGAATCAGGGCATCAACGAGTTCGTCCACGGAGGCATCGTGCAGATCGAAGACGTGTAGATCCAGGTCGTCAATGTTTGCCGCTCGCAGAGTCGCTTCGATCATACGCAGCCCGTGGTTGGAAATCAGTTCAGGCATCGCCGCGTCGGGCGTCGGATACATCGCCACCAGTGCAATTCGGTTTCCCCTGCGCTTAGCAGTGTTGGGAGCGACGGACCAGCCGGCGGAAACAGGAACTGCGTCAGAGACGGAAACATTGTCAGGAGAGACGGAAACAGTGTCAGGCACTCTTTCGTTCTCCTTCGATCAGAGCCGAAGCGAGCGGAGCAGGAGCGAAATGCCTTGTCGACATATTCGGAATAGCACTCCGCTTCGTCGCTGGTGGAAACGACCACCAGAACTGACCGGACGTTCCACCGCAGAGGATCGTTTCACGGCTGAGCATGGCTCGCATGTCCAGCAGCTCCGTTTCGCTCCAGCCGACGCAGGAACGCATCGACAGCGTGAACGGATCGAACTTCATGTTCCATTCGGCCTTGCCACGAGTCAGCAGCGCGTCGGGCAAAACGAGACAGTGATAGACTCGCACGGTCACTGGCAGACTGAGTGCGTAGTTCAGAGTTTCCAGAAAGCCGTCCCGGGTGTCCGTCGGCAGGCCGAAAATGATCTGCACTTCAATGTTGGCCGCGACTTTGGAAAGCTGCTCGATGGCTGGCCCAAACTTTTCGCGTCCATAGGGTCGCTGCATTCTTTTCAGCAGCTCTGGGTTGAACGACTGCAGTCCAACACCAAGATAAGAGGGACCGCATTGCGAAAGAAACTCGATGTGATCATCGTTGATCTTCGACGGATAAATCTCGCACCAGAGCCCCGTTTTCTTCAGGAAGCCGACCTTCTTTTCTGCAGCCACCAGATTTCGAAATGCCTGAGCGTTGAGGTTCAGTCCTGCGTCGACATTGAAGACGGCCGGAGCATTATGAGCCGCCAAACCTTCCAGCTCGGCCGTGATGTAGTCTTCCGAAAACGCACCCTGAGCAATATCCGGAGCGCCCCATTCACAGAATGTGCAGGACATGGGACAGCCGCGGAAAGTTTCCAGATATCCGACGGCCCCGTAGCTCATCAGTCCCATTTGATAGGGCGAAGCGATCTGGTCGAGGTTCAAAAGTTTGGGTCGAACACCCGTAAACTTCCAACCGAGCGGCGTCGGCAGTTCCAATCCCAAGACGCTGGAGAGTACGTCGAAGCGATCAACCGTCGAACCGGAATTCTGGAGGGCTCGCCCAATGTCGCAAATCGCCTGCTCACCTTCGCGCGAGACCACTGCATCCAGATAGTCGATTGCTCGCCGGTAGGGCTCCAGATCCAGAACTGACGGCCGTGCGGAAGGACCGCCAAAGATAATCGTACAATCGGGTAGTCGCTTGCGAACCTGCCGAGACACTTCGATCAGACATCTGGCCGACCAGACGAACAGCGACATTCCGATGAGCTGAGGTTCAAACTGGACGAGAGCATCGACGTAGCCGGCGACGTTATCACGCTCCAGATCGAACAGCCGTGTTTCTGCGGACGAAAGTTCCGTATCAGCAACGACGGCGGCAAGGATTCGATGAATTCCGTACGACGGCAGTTCAACGCCCTGATGCTCATGACTATCGACCGTGGGCGTCATGCACGCGAACGCGATCCGAGTCAGTTTGCGTTGCGGCGATGCCATCGTTTGAGTGCTTCCATGCAATGATGAGGAGTTTCTGTACTCCATCGATTGGAGGTTGCATGATACAGCGAATTGCGACACTGCTCCTAGGTCAGTTGGCACCGAGACCGGCGAGCCTCAGGATGCTTTTGCCAGCGGCGAATAGATGCGCTTCAGTATTTCTTCATGCAGCGGCAGGTCTCGCAGGACTTGCTCATTCTGCTGCTGAATCGCTGTCAGGATTTCCTGAATCTGAATCGGCTCAATCGACAGAGCCAACGCGGATGCTCGGCGAGGAATTCGACCGTTCCCCGTCAGCAGATGATAGTAGCTCGTTTCCGGAAACGCTTCAGGAAGCAGCGCGTCGAGCGATCCGGCATCGTCGTACATTTCCAGGCGACGCTGGAGAGTTGGCGACAGTTTGGCCTCGCGAGCGGCGACCCAAAATGGCGTGTCTGATCTCTGACTGAGCCAGTAATGCATCTGCACAAAGTCTCGCACATCGTCGTAGATCGAAGCCATGCGAGCATTGTAGTGGTCCTGCAACGGCTGCCAGTTTGGTCCCTCGGGAAAGAACTTTAGAAACAATTCGATGCCGACCTGGCTCAACTGAATACCGCTGGATTCCAATGGTTCCAGGAAACCAGCCGACAGGCCCACCGCGAGCACATTGCGCTGCCAGAAGTGCGACTGACGACCGACTCGCATCTTCAAAAAACGAGGCGTCACGTTTGTGTCGGCAATGCTTTTTGTCGCTTCTTGAAGCTGCGACCAGGCTTCGTCGTCGGAGATGAACTTCGAGCTGTAGACATAACCAAGACCGACGTGATGCGCGAGTGGGATGTGCCATGTCCAGCCAGCAGGCATCGCCTGTGATTTCGTGTACGGAGGAATCTCACGCTTGCCAGGAATCTTGAACGCCACGGCTCGATCGCAGAGCAGTTGATCGCTCCAGCTGTTGAACGGATCGTTCAGTGCCTTGTGCATCAGCACCGACTGAAAGCCCGTGCAATCAACGAAAAAATCACCGGAAACGACTTCGCCCGATCCCAGCACGACTGAGGTCACATCGCCGCGTTCGTTCAGGACGGCGTTCTCAACTGAACCAGCCACTTCATTCACGCCTCCGGCCAATGCCAGATCTCGCAGCCATCCCGCAAGTGCTTCGGCGTTGAAGTGAAATGCATACGACTGAGTCTGCGTGATCGGAGACTTTATGGTCAACGAATGCGGGCTCTTGCCGGCGACCGATGCGGCCCATTGAAGTGAATACGAATGATACGGACGACCGCCACCGGCTCGTTTGTGATCGGCGAGCCAAAACGGAAACAGATCTCGCCCATCGATCCGCGCGCCGCAAACTCCGAAGGGGTGCCAATTGTCGTGCCCAGGGCGAAGCCAGTCACAGAACTGAATTCCGAGCTTGTACGTCGCTTCACAGCGCTGCATCATTTCAGCTTCGTCTGCATTCAACATCTTGAGCAGAGCGACAAGAGACACAACGGACGCTTCGCCCACACCAATGCCGCGAGGCCCCGGTGGTTCGACAACCGTGATCCGGCAGTTGGCAGGCTGCAGGACTCGTGACATCATCGCGGCGCTCATCCAGCCCGATGTTCCGCCTCCAACGACAACGATGTTTCGAATCGTTGGACTCGTAGCAATGTTCATCCGTGTTCCTTTGCAGGCTGTTGAATTCCGGCGAGTCGGCGACGTCAGTCCCTTGATTCGTGCTTGAAAACTGTTGGGCGAATCAGGGGATTGGTATCCACGCTCGCCAAAGCAGTTTCTCACGCGCATCGGGGCATTGGTTGCAGAACGTCTTCGTGCCAGCCGTATTGTTTCACATAGGCGGCATTCAGGCCAAGACATTGTTTTGAGTCGCAAACATCGCGAAACGCGCACTGGTGGAAGCCGTTTCGGTTGAATTCGCTCCAGAATCGCGGGTCTATGCGCAATTCGGGCTGATCGTTGACCAAGGCGTCGGCTTCAGAACCCAGCAGGCAGTGTGGAAAATTTTTGGTCTCAACGTCGCGACCCAGGGAACGGGCCATCTGGATCGCTTTGCGAAGGAAAGGCCGCACTTCGAAGTGAGAAACCAGCAGATTTGGATCGCCCTCTTCCTGCATGGGCCAGTAATTCCAGAAGTCCATCTCCACCAGGTTTGGAATGTCTTTCAGCAGCTCGACGACCCCTGGCAGAGACTGGTAGCTCAGGCGCGTGACCACGGTATTCGTGAGGACAGCGATGTTTGGAATGTCCGCCAGATTGCGAATCCCCAGCACCGTTTTCGCGAAGGAGCCGGGGACTTCGGTGATGAAGTCGTGCAGCTCAGCGGTGTCTGCGGTGAGGCTTACGAAGAACTCATCGATTCCCGCGTCGACCAGCGTGCGACAATAGCGTTCGTCAGACAGTCGCATACCGTGAGTTTGGATGCGGACGTGTTGAAAGCCCGCCTCGCGAGCCTGCTCAGCCATTTTCGGAAGGTCGGATCGCAGAGTGACTTCCGAGCCCGTGAGAATCAGGCCCTTCCATTTTCGGTCCCGCCTGTTTTCCTCAAGCAATGCGTGGAAGGCCTCAGCGTCGGCCGGAGTCAGCCAGTCCATCGACTCAAGAATCATGCAATGACGACACTTCAAATTGCAGCGAAAGTGGACCGTCATTTCCACGTATTCGGAGTGATTGAAGTAGCCCATTGAGGTCGCATCCTGCGAAACCAGCGTTCGTCGTGGACTGATTCAAGCAGCCCGAGCTTAGGAGCCAGCCTCTTCAGAATGAGCCGAAACTGTCAGTGGCATCCGGATCAAAGGTTTTCAATATCGCAGTTCTGCTGCGATCGTTGGACCTGTCATGCCCAGATTTGAGCCGATCCCGTAAAAGTCATCCGCAAGTGTCGAGTTCATCCAGTATTGGCTTTCCCAAGCCGTGCGTAACTCGAGCACCATACCATTTGACAGCGGACGAGTGTAGGCGAGTCCCATTTGATTCTCGGCAACCGTCATGACTTCGTCCTGAATTGTACCGGCGGGCATGTTCCACAGAACCGCACCGTTTCTCAGGTCGCCGACCAGCACTGAGCCTCGCACATTGCCGAACAGCGACAATCCGGAGTTACCCAACGCGCGACGAGCACCCATCGATGCCGTTGGCCCGACACCTTCGAATGTCAGGCTGCCGACTCCGATGATGTTGAAAAGTGTGGCGGTACCGTTGGAGTACGACTGTTTGCCGTATCGAATCCCCGCAGAGAGATCGAGATCAAAGTGTCGCAGGCGCTGGTCGAGTGTCACTTCAAAGTCCGCGACGCTCATCTCAATCCCAAAGTTTCCCGGAGCTAATGGAGCCACGTACGAGAAGGAGTTGTCGTATGAAAAATACCGACCTCGAACGCCAAGCCCTGAATCCGCCTTGTAGCCGAGCTGATAGCGAACTCCGGTTTGGTAGTTGTTATCGATGAAGCGATTGGCTCCCCCTGCAGCCGCTAGAAACGGCTGTGCTCCGGACAAATGAGGTCGCAGAAAAGTAACTTCGATGGTCCCAAACAAGCCGCCCGTACCAACGTCCTGATTTTGCAGACGACGTTCAAGATTTCCGTAAGAGTCCTGAGGAGGCCGACTGCGAAGCTCATTCAATTCGGCTTCCAGTCGCATCACTCGCTCTTCAAGTTCGCTCGGTTGGTTTTCGACAGGAACTTCGTCGAAGGACGCGAACTGAGTTTCGGGAAGGAATGACTGCTCGCCATTTTCAGGATCTGAATCGAACGGCAGCGTTTGAGCCGATGTCGGGGTGCAAATCAGCAGGCCAATTAAGCATAGACCAATTTGATAAGATCGCTGCACGTAAACTCCCTCCCGGAGTTTGCTGGAAACGGCAAGTGTGCGGTCGCCAGCAGATGAATCCTGATTTCCATTTTGGCTTCGAACTCTCAACGCTCCGGTGACCGGAGCGGTTTCGTGTGAAGACTCGTTTGTTGGATCGGCCATCTGTAACCCGCTTGGCCGTGGTTCCGTCGTTTCCGTCAGCATGTTTTGCCGAAACGGCGTCTTTCAGGCACTATGACCGGGACAACCGATACATCTGTTTCGGAAGATGGGTAAAATCAGGCGGTGGGGGCTTTGCCATCACAGGAAAACAGACCGTATCGAGCCATGAAGACTCTCGCATGCGTTGATGCCAATAGCAGAGGCCAGCCTGAGCCGACACCAGCGTTTTGTCCGTGCTGCTCCATGTTGATAGACAGCGCTGGCGGGTGCTGTTAGAAGATTTCTACTGGTTCACCGCATACTGAGTTTCTGGTTTCGCCTGTTCAGGGGCCAGAGCTGCACGCTGTTTGTATTGGTCCGGTTCACCGCATTCTGTAGGCACGAAACAGGCAACGAACAAGGGCGAAATGATGACAATGGAACCTGAGGGCTCACCAAGATATTGGCCGCCGCTGGGACTTCCAGTGGGAAGTGTTCGCGCCATTCTGACATTGTTTGTCGTGGCAGTCGTGACGCTGAGTGTTGCACGAGGTCACGATCTGGATCTCGTTTGGACTGAGACTCTCCTTATCGCGTTGGCTCACTACTTTACATCACGCCGATTCGTATCGCTGCCTCCGGAAGTGCTGGCCCGAATTCAAAAGGAAGGCGTTTTGGAACAGGAAGGGAATCCGCTCTTCCTGCCACGTCACAGCATCCGACTTCTGATCGTTGGATCTTTCGTCGCGCTGGGAGTGTTTCTTCATCGCCAAAACCGACTGTGGGAACCGCGAGCCGTTTCTCTGCTCGGAATCGTTGCCGCTTACGCGCTGGGGGCGATCGCGAAGAACGTGAGTTCGTGGTTTGGTAGTCGAACGGGACGGCGACCTTCATCGGGCTGGGGCGACTTCAAAGCAATCGTCGTACTTCTGGCGATGGCTGTCGCTGGCGTTCCGGAATTGTTGTCGATGCCCGAACTGCTGCCGCCGCTGACGCATAAGATCTCACTGGCACTGATGCTGTTTTACTTCGGTTCGCGATAGCAGCGGCTGTCGAATCCTTGGCGGCTTTCGCCGCGTGCTTGAGAATTCGACGGACGATTGAATGAACGCGACCGGGTCAGATTACAGACGAACTACTGGTTCTCAGAGTTGTTGGGCAGGAAGCGACCGCCGCTCATGAACATGCCGTTATCGCATGGTGAGCACCACTCGATTTGCACGTTGTACTGGAACTCACGAGTTTCGCTGGCCATGCGAACGACGACTTCTCCAGGAGACACAGCGCCGCGATGAAGCATGCCGATTCCCGTGCGGCTGATTTCTCGCGTCATCGCGGCGATCGAGTTGCCGCGAAGAGTCTTGATCTCTGCGGGCACGGACAATTCGAGGCGCTCATTCGCACGATGATTGGAGACTTCGGGCTTGCCGATGCTCTCAAGAATGCGGCGAAGGTCATCAATTGTCGGCCGGCTCCAGGGATCGTTACTCATAACTCACTCCTGCTGATCTCCCATACCTGGGATTGAAACAGCAATTTGGGGGCTGCGAATTGTCTGCGATGTCAGCCACGATTCCAGCAAAGTAGATCCGTGGCATAATGTGTGTTATGGCAACACTAGTTCGCAACACTTGAGTTCGTCGGAATTGATCTCAGAAAACCAGGGAATCTGCTACCTCTAAACCGCAGAGTGCATCGCTCCAATTGGCTTTTTGCGGCCTGGAGCGAATAACAGGGCTGCAACGATAATTCCACAAACCAGCAAGATCCATGTGCGTCCTGAAGATGAAGGCATGACATCCAAACCAGCGGATGACTTGCTGCGATCTTCAGATTCGGGCACAGTTGGTGCCGCCGCTGCGATTGCATTTGGCGTCGGAGCTGGCTTTGTGAAGAACTCGTCGCGAGTCGATCCGCCAGATGTCGTCGGAGTTACCGCCAGTTCACGTGTCGCTGAGACAGCGCGGACTGGATTCTTTCGTGAGACCGCTTTGTCGCGATCGGTGAGGTTGCGTTGTGGGCGATGCACAGCAGCAAAAGTTCCGCCGGGTTCAGGAGCGTCCTTAAGAGTTGCTGTTGGAGCCGCTTCGACATTGCGAGCCGCTGAGAACGCGGCAGCGAAACGTTCTTCGCGGGAGTTCGAAACTGGCTCCGTGGTGACGGATCGATCGTTTGAATCCAGCTGTGACTGAGTCCAGCCAAATCCATCGCCGCGTTCTTCTGAACCAGACCAGCCTCCGGATTTCGGACGATTTTCGAACTCGCGACTGGCCATTGGCGAAGTTGGTTTCGCGGACTTGACCGCGGGTGACAATCCGAACAAAGCATCTGCATCAGCGACGTTCATGTCGCCCGGCTTGCGGGTTGAAGTGGGGGCTGACTTTGTCTGATTGCTGGATGCGGTTGTCGCCGCTGGCTTGTTTGATGTTACAGCGTTTGCTGAGGCGTCACCAAACAGACTGTCAAAGCTCCTGTCTGCCTGTACGACCTGATCCCTGTTCCCGGAGATCTTCTCAAAGAATGCGTCAGACACTTCATCCGCCTGTGCAGATTTCTTTGCCACGGCGTCGTCTTGCTTTGCGACAACGTCATCTTTCTTTGCGTCAATTCGCTTGGCTGACAGCGTTTTCTTCTCTGCCAGCAGCCGCTCCAGTTCGGCAAGCTTGTCGCTGGCAACGCTGGTTGTCGCCGTCTTCGATTTTTCGAATTCAGACGTGGCTTCTTCGGTTTTTGCATTAGCTTTTGTTTTGCCAGCAACGATCAGTGGCTCAGCGTCATCGACAGCGTCGACGGCTTCAGCGGTGTTCTGTTGGAAGTGTTTTTCAAACTTCTCAACGAGCAGAGAGTCTTCATCCTTCTCTTCGTTCTCGGCAGCATCGTCGGCTGCCGAGCTCTTCTTGCTTGTTTTGCTAACGGCCTTGACGGGGGCTTCTTTGTCCGTAACTTTTTCCTTACTGGATTTTTCGCCCTTGCTATCCGCAGCGGCAATCGCTTCTCGCGTTTTGCGGTCGGCCGACTTTTCTTTCCCGGCAATCTTTTCTTCAGGCTGGTCCTGTGTCAGGAACGGATCTGAATCGACTGGCTCGTTCTTTCGAAACGGATTCTGCCACCAGCCGCCTTTTGTCGTCTCGTCAGAATCTTCAGTGGAATCATTTGAAGCGACAGCCTCTGAGTCGTCTGTTGCTTTCTTTCCAAACGGCAGCCACGATGCGAATCGTGGACCCTGTGAGTCGGCATCTTTGCCTTTTGCTTCGCGCTGGGCTTCTTCGGCCTCTAGTTCAGCTAACGACTTGTATCCCTCGGTCTCATTGCGAGAGAACATGTTTCTTAGCCCCGTGCCTGCGCATCCAAAGCTGGAGAACAGACAGAGCGCCAAACCGCTGGCGACAATTTTCCGGGATTGGGTCATGGCGATGGCCTTTGAAACAGCGGACCGGGAACAACAGGATGTGTCTCGCAGGTCTGCGAGTCTGAAAGAAGGTCCTCCAATCGTATCGGCAGGACCAACGTTGCGTGAGAATTCAGTCGTACGGGTTAGGGCGGTTCTGAGTCGGAATTATCATCGTTGTTATGGTCACGATGACCGCGCAGGATTGCGAAACCACGTGACCCGTGCGGGTGATGACTCGCGATCTTCTGAGATCTCTTTCCGTGAAAGGAAATCGATTCAAGTTTTTCGTTCATGCATGCTGCTTCGATTGGCGGAAAGGCATCCGTTCGAGACAATATGGGAAGTCACTGTCAGGCCTCCCGACGTCTGGCGGCCTTGAGATTGGGTTCATCGCTCAGGAAACGTGAATGTCTAACGCATCGAAAACTTTGGCTTTTGCTTTGGCGACCGCATTACTGGCCACCGGTTTGAAGGTTTCTGCAAAGGCGGCTGACCCTCAGGAGCAGAACTGGCCGCAGTTTCGAGGAGCAGGCTCCACCGGCGTGTCGCGAAACACGGGGCTGCCGGATCAGTGGTCGGAAACAAAGAATGTCGAGTGGAAAGCAGAACCACCGGGTCGCGGTTGGGGTGCTCCGGTGGTTTGGGGAGACAACGTTTTACTGACAACCGTGGTGAACTCCGGCGAAACAGAGCCTCTGAAGAAGGGTCTGTACTTTGGCGGCGATCGACCGGAACCGCCGAAGTCGGAACACGAATGGAAGGTGATGTGTCTTGAACTGACCAGTGGAAGCATCCGTTGGGAAAAGACGGTGCATACTGGATCGCCTTCAACCCCGATCCATCTGAAGAACAGCTACGCGTCTGAGACTCCCGTCACCGATGGTTCACATGTCTACGCGTGCTTCGGCAACGTCGGCATCTTTTGCATGGACTTCGATGGTCGTCAGATTTGGAAGCATGACATCGCTCCTCATCCAACTCGACTTGGCTGGGGCACGGCGTCGTCACCAATCGTGTACAAGGATCGCGTGTACTATCAATACGATAACGACGAACAATCGTATCTGATCGCGCTGGACAAGCTGACGGGAAAGGTTGTCTGGACCGTTGAACGAGACGAAAAGAGTAATTGGTCAACGCCGTTTGTCTGGTCGCATGATGCTCGTACGGAAATCGTCACCGCCGGCACAGGCGCGGTGCGAAGTTATGATCTGGATGGAAAGCTGCTGTGGTCTCTGAAAGGCATGTCCAGCATCACGATCGCGATGCCGTATGTGTCAGAAGGATTGCTTTACGTCAGTTCGGGGTACGTGCTCGATCCTGTGAAAGCGCTCTATGCGATCAAGCCAGGAGCCTCGGGCGATATCACGCTTGCCAAGGGAGAAACGAGCAGCGATTTCATTCAATGGTCAAGCATGTTTATTGCTCCGTACAATCCGAGTACGCTCGTCAACAATGGTCGGCTGTTTGTGTTGTACGATCGAGGATTGCTCAGTTGCTTCGATGCCAAAACGGGCGAACAGCACTATGACCGCCAAAAGCTTGAGCGAGGTGTCGCCGTCACGTCGTCACCATGGAGCTATGATGGTAAGATATTTTGCATCAACGAAGATGGCGTTTGCAGCGTCGTTCGGGACGGTGAAAAATTCGAGCTGCTGCACACCAATGAGCTCGCTTCCGACGACATCTGCCTTTCGACTCCGGCAATCGCTGGTGACCGACTGCTGATTCGCACGGATAAGCGGTTGTACTGCATTCGTCAGAAGTAACGGTCCGTCAGAAGTAGGCCTTGGCGACGCGCAGCGGTGGCCGGAATCCGCGTGACTTTGGAACTTGCGCATTCGGGAAACGGCGTCTCATCTTTTCGAAAACGTTCACCATTCCGGATTCGGTGGAGTGACACTGCGCTCGGCTGTCGATGATGGGCGGCTGCGGCGTTGTTTGACGCTCCGTGCCTTCCTGAGTGCGGAGTTCGCTTACGGCATCTGTCATGAGGCGAACAGAATCATGCTTCGATACATTGCAGTCATTCTTATTGCCTGCACAAGCAATCTGGCTTTCTCGCAACTCGACCACGAGCAGGAGCCGATCAACTACAGTTCTGCCACGCCAACGGATGCGATGGCGAAGCTGATTGAGCGTATTGACCGTGGCGACGTGAAACTGGAGTGGGAACCAAAGCACGGCTATTTGACGTCGTTGATGACTCATCTGAAAGTGCCTGAATCCAGCCAGGTTCTGGTGTTTTCAAAAACCAGTCTTCAGATTAGCCGAATTACACCCAACACTCCGCGAGCAGTTTACTTCAATGACGAAGTCTATCTGGGATGGGTTCAGCGAGGCGACGTGATCGAAATCTCCGCCGCGGATCCTCAGCTTGGCGGGACGTTCTACACGGTTCAGCAATCACCCGATTCACCCGTGATCGTGCGCGAAAATGCTCGTTGTTTGCAATGTCATGGATCCACGCATACTCGGCGAGTACCGGGACACATTGTGCGATCCGTTTTTCCAGATGCTGGTGGCCAGCCGGTCTATCGGTTGGGAACTCATCTAACGGACGACGCCAGTCCGTTTGCCGAGCGATGGGGCGGCTGGTACGTCACGGGCACTCACGGCCAGCAGCGGCACATGGGGAATAGCTATCTTCCTGATGAGGACGTGTCTGAGAAACTTGACGTTGATCGAGGTGCCAATGTGACCGACCTGACGTCTCGCATCGACACTCGACCGTACCTGACGCCGCATAGTGATATCGTTGCGTTGATGGTCCTTGAACATCAGGTCGCGATGCACAACGTTCTGACCGCTGCAAATCACTCAGGACGTATCACCGCGCGAGATGCCACGATCATGAACAAGGCGCTGGAGCGGCCCGACGGCTTCGAATCGGAATCCACCGACCGTCGATATGCATCCGCGGCGGAGAACGTTCTGAAGGTACTGCTGTTCTGCGATGCCGTGCCGCTGACCGATCCTGTGAAAGGAACGTCAACTTTTGCTGAAGACTTCGCCGCGGTGGGGCCACGGGATTCGCAGGGACGCAGTTTGAGTGAGCTCGATCTGCAGACGCGACTGTTTCGCTATCCGTGCAGTTTTCTGATCCACTCAGAAGGTTTTCGCCAATTGCCTGAGGGCGTCAAGAGTCGACTCTGGAAACGGATGGATGACATTCTCTCCGGCCGAGACACTTCGAAGAAATACTCGCACCTTTCCGAAGAAGACCGCGTTGCCATTCGTCAGATCATCACCGAGACGTGCGAGGATTCTAGGTTGTAGCGTCGTTCCAAAGACGTGGTACCTTCCCTCCAAAGCATTGCGGGATCAGACTCCCCGATCGCTCACCACGGGCCGATGTACCAGTCAAGCGTCGCCAGCACGAAAAGTGGAACCAGCGCGGCGACCGCAGAGGCGGCGATATACAGCAGTTGAGAATGTTTCGAATCAGCAGCAAAGGCCCTGAGAAGAATTCCGGCTAACGCTCCAGTCACGGCAATGACCGCAAACCCGCCAAGAAAAACTCCATAAACCGCAACTGCAATCATCGCTGGAATGATGCCGCGTGGGCCCGAGACCATTCCAGCAATCGGAACTGGGAATCGAAAGACAAGAGCCATGAAGCCGGCAATCGGAAAACTCAAGGCGATCGCCCAAAGTGCACCGGTCAGCGCGGCAGACTTTGCGGACTTTGGTCGAACAAGCACGCTCGAATGATCAAGCACTCGCCCCGGTTCATAGGGGTTTGAATTGTTGCTTGAACTCATGAGATTGGCCTGGTTGCATACGATCGATTGTCTCTGGAAACGACGTGTCTCGCAAGTATCTACAGGTCACCGCCAAACCACAACAGCCAATCATGAACCGTCATCACTCTCCCGTCAGATTGTTCTCCAACTGACGAACTTGTGAATCCACGTCGCTGAAGTGGGAGGGCCATTCGGTACGTTTCAGCATTGTCAGCGTCTTTCGAGCCTCGGCGAATTGTTTTTCGTGGATCTGAGCTTCGGCCAGTTTTAGCAGGCCGGTCGGTTCGAGTTTGCGGTAGCGAGCCACCTGTTGCCAGTGAGGAATTGCTTCCAGCCAGCGGTTCTGAGTCTGCCGGAGTTCGGCCATTGCTTTGTGAGACTCAGCTTCATTGGGTGACGATTCAATGATCGACGTAGCTGCTCGTTCGGCTTCGGCGGGATTGTCTTTCATGCGATCGGCGAGCTGCGTATAGAGCGTCAGATCGTGTGACTGCAAGTCAATCAGCTTTCGGAGTTGAAGCGTTGCAGCGGCCGGATTGTCGGATGCGTCATAGCTCGTTATCAGAGCTTGCCGTGTTTCGCGGTCGTTGGGTTGTAGTTCCAGAGCCAGCAGGAACTGAGCGATCGCCTTCGCATGTTCGCCACGCGCCTGATACGTCTGACCGAGCGCCTTGCGGAGAATCGGATTGTCCTGCCCGGATTCGTTGGCCGTGACGTCCTGTGCAGTCACAAATGCATCCAGATCCTGAGCAGCACTCAACGCGATGTTGAGCGATTGAATCGTCGCGGCACGTTCATGACTGCGGGCTTCCCAGCAGACGATCGCCGAAATTGCTGCTTCCACGGCTTCCTTTGTGTGATGCAGTGTCGACTCGACCTGGGCCAGTTGTTGATAATAGTTGGACAACGTTGCGTCGTTGACCCCGCCGCTTGGGTTGGCTCGCTGATGCAACACAATGGCTTCCGTGAAGTAACCCTTTGCACGCTCCGGTTGCTGGATCCCAAGGCACGTCGACGCCAATTGAGCTGCGACACTTTCCGTCCAGCGACCTTCCAGATGGAAGTAATCATGCGTCGCGGTCAGCGCCGTCTGCACCTGTTCCGGTCGTTGAGCGTGGAAGTAGGCGGTGATCAAGTCGACGCGATACTGCAGGTTCCCCGGTTGAACCTTTGACAGGCGTTCAAGAATCGGAATCATCTCGGCGAATCTTCCGGCGTCTCGAAGATACACAACCAACGTGGCCTGTTCAGACTCGTTCAGCAGGCCGTTGCCGAGAGCGATCTGAAGAATTTCGATAGCTCGCGGAGCCATTTCAAGACCATTGCGAAGGTACTCGGCCACCGCCACCGTGCGACGACCGGACGCTCGATTTTCGTTCAGAACTTCCTCTGCGGCCGCTGCGAATTCGGCCTTCTTCGCGGCCCAGAACCAGCCGTGTTGTCTTCGATGAACATACGAGTAGCTCTGATCGCCCGTGTGGAGCTCCTTCTTCAGTTTCTTCACGACCAGCTTTAGAATTCTGCCATCAAGCTCGCCTGCTCCTGTCTGTGTACGAAGATCACCGAGCGAATTCCCCAGCGAGTTCCACGAGTTGTTGTACTGAATCTCAAACCGATCAGGGTACTGCTCCATTCGTTCGACAACGTACTGCAGTGCTTTATTCGGCCCCAGAACATCGCGAATTACCTGCACCGGAAGTCCAACGGTATTGGCGTAGTAGCTTTCCTGCTGAGGCAACACCTTCGGTGTCGTCGTGAAGACGGCAGATTCGACAGCCGCAGCGACGCCTGGCAGATTATACTGATGAGCCGTTCGGAAGAATCCAAACAGATCATTAAGCAACTGATACCGCAAGCTTTCGCTGGGCGCTGTGTTGAGATCTTTCAAAATCATCGCCGTCAGTGGCGCGAAGAGTTCTGCTCGGCCTTTGCCGATGGAAACAGTGCCATCGTTATCAAAAGCGTTGCGATAGACCATCACCAGACGAGCCTGCATCCAGAGCTTCTGTTCGTCGTTGTCAGGCTCTGCGATGAACTTCTTCAGAAGTTGCTCGCCGGTGACATGGCGAGCGGCGGATTCCAGCAGCGACACGTAGCGACTGAGAAGTTCATTGTCGGCGTACGGCCAAAGTCCGTTGCTCGCCTGAATGTAATCGCGGACTTCGATTTCCATCAAACGCAGTGCTTCGTCGCGTTCTCCGTATCGCAGGAACAGTAACTGGCAAAGATCCGACGTCATCGCCAGATGATCGCGACTCGCCGGCGCGGTGGCTTTCACAAGTTCACGCAGTTCGCGAAGCTGTTCAGCTTTGAGCTGCTCGTTGGTAATGGCTCCAAGCTGCACGAGGAACGTGGCCATCAAGCGAGGTTCGCCTTCCGCCCATTCACGTTTGAACGCTCGCTGTATTGCAGCAAGCGACGCTTCGACGTGCGGCCCGGGCTGATTAAGCACTTCTGCAGACTTGCGTTCGACCATCGCTTCCAGCAGATCGAGTGCTCGAAAATCGACGGTCGTCGGAGTTCCCTTCGTTCGCAATTGAGCAATTCGTCTTAGAAGTTCATCGGCCGTCGCTTCGTTGCGAAGTTCGACCAGAAGTGCACCGTTCAGATTCTGCAGAAACGAATACACCTGCTGCGGAGTGCGACCGAGCACCGCGTCGGGAATCATCTGCAACAATCGGAAGTCGCGACACGCACCGTACAGAGTTCGCACCTGATAGAAATAGTTCTCTGGATTCGCAGACTTTTCGAACAAAGCCCGCAGCGCGAACAGCGTATTGTCTTCGAGTCCACCTGGCAGTTGTCCCGCCGGTTGTGACCAGCGATTGCTGGCGGCATAAAGCATTTGTGCCAACTCGTTCTCGGATCGCATCTTGAATGATTCGATTCGAGCTCGTTCATACGCGGCGCGGTTATCGGTGGCGAGGTACCAGTCCGAAAGCATTTGATAGTCGGCCGCCGTCAGCAGCTTGTCCTTTTCGCACGCTTCGAACAACGCAATCGCTTCTTTGATCTTTCCCCGTTCGGCCAGCAATTGAGACAGCATCTGACGCCACGGGCCGGTCGACACATCGGTTCGAATCCACTCGGCCAGTTCACGTTCAAGATCATCGGGACGATCGAGCGCGATCAGCAACTGGAACTTAGTTTCTCGCCAGGCCGCTGTTGCTTCTCCGCCGAGGGGAATTCCTGCATCAACGTATTTCAGCAATCGCGCGACCGCCTCGGGCGAAGCACTCGAACGAACCGCCAGATGCATCACCGACGTGAATGCTCGCTGACGGAGCTTCTCGGCGAAGAACTCCAGTCGTTCAGCATCGATCCGATCCGCGGCAGCCTTTTCATCAACCGGCAACGGCTGATCGTTGGGATCCAGAGGCGAAAGATCTTCATCGGTGGCATCTTCCGGAAGAGGCTTCGGAGGAACTTCGCCCAGAATCTGCCAGCAGAAGGCTTCGGATTCGGCGAGGTTCTGATTCCACTGCACGTCGAGCCACAGTTGCTCCATGCGGAACCACTCAGCCAGCGGCCCGTTGTCCGTGCGAGCCAGCTCGGCCAGTCGCGCGGCGAGCTCCGTGTTTGCCGATTTACGAATGGCCGCCTTCTTCTCAGCCAGCTCTTTGCGAGTCAGTTTGTTGAGTTCTCCCTGATCGCCCATCGCCTTCTCGCCAGCTGCGATTCGATTCGTGAGCATCACGTCGACAAGTTGAAGAAGCTCGGGCGCCTCGATTTGCAACCGCTGCCCAGACTGTTCTGTTTGGGCAAGCGTTCGCAGCACGGCGAAGGCTTCACTTTCGATTTCGGCCGTCCACGTCTCCTGCTTGAGCGCCGAGAAAAGCGACTGAATGGACTCGACCTTGAAGTCCTGATGAGCCGTCTCGATTCGCTCGCGGAGGAACGGCAGCAGCAACTTTCCGTCGAAGCGAGCGGAGTAGATGGTGTGAAGAGCCTGGCTGAGCTGATGTCTTTGCGTCTTGTTCTCGACGGGTGAGTTTGGACCCTGATCAATCGCGGCCCAACGAGTTTTCAGCGTCGCGGCGATCGGCTCCCAGACCGAGTCCGGGATTTCGGAAGCATCCAGTTGTCTGCGGTCGTTGATCGGTTCCTGAAACTCCATCCGTCCGTTCATCACATAGCCCAGAAGCATGTTGATTTGCGCCGGTGTCAGTGTGGTGGTTTCGGCTCGCAACCGCATCAGCCATTCGCCGCGAAGTCGGTCCATGGTTTCGCTCTGCACGAAATAATTGTTCGACGCACAGCGAATTGTAATATCCGAATGATGGGGATGCTTCAGGAAGAACCGAGCCGTCTCGGCCAGTGGTTCAAACCAGCGTTCGTCAATCTGCTGAAAGCTGAGATTCGGAACCTGACCATTCGCGAAGTTCAAAGCGGCATCGAACCTTAGTTGCTGCTCCGGAGTCATTCGGCCTTCGACTCGACCTTCTTTCAGCCACTGATCCGCAAGCACATACGCGGCTTCCAGCTGATCGTTACAGATCATGGCCGAAAGATGATTGGCGTACACGGAGTAGTATGTCGTTGTCGCCGGATTGCGAGCGATCCATTCGGTTGTCCATTTCAGCAGATCGGCCCAGCGTCCCTGTTGACGATACAACCCGACAGCTTCCTGCCGCAGCGTGTCTTCGTCTGAAGAACTGCGTTGAGGCCGAGCTAGCTCCTGGCGAATCCACGCATGAGCCGCGTCGAACTGTCCGGCCGCCGCAAGTCGCTGGATGTAGACCTGCTGAGCATACATGTTCCATGCCTGCGCGATCGCGATTTCCCGGCGAGCCTTCAGCAGTTCTTCGAACTTGCCGAGCCGCTCCAGACACGAGGCTTCTCGCTCAGTCCAGTTGCCAAGAATTCGCTCAGCAGATTGTTGCAACGTCATAGCATCCAGCGGATCACCGTCAGCGCGGCGGCCTTTGATCGCTGGAACTCGCTCGGCCAGAGGGCGTGCATAGACAGGCTTCAGTTGCTGATGGACAGCCCGGAGCTCATTGATGTCGGCGAACGAATTGAGCTGTCCAAGGATGAACTCTGCAACGAAGACTTCATCCTGTGAAGCCATTGGAAGCAATCGCTGAGCCTCCGCGACCAGTCGCTGTCGAGCGTCCTCGTTGCGTCGCATCGTTGCCAGCAGCAGCGTTCGAATCCAGCGAACTCCCGGTTTATCGATCGCCAGTTTTTCAATCGCATCAACCAGCTTCAACGATTCGTCCCACTGCTGAAGCTGCACGTTGTAAAGGATCATCGTCAGGAAGTCGTCGAACGCCGCCGCTCTGTCCGCGACTTTCTGGCGAGCGATTTTCAGCTTCACGCCCGGCTGCTGAAGGAACTGCACGACCGTACGTTCTGAGAGCAACTCGTTCGTTCGCTGGGTCGTTTCGTCTTTCGTCAGAGCTTTGATTTTCAGGCGAGTCTCTGACGTCATCTTTCCATCGGCGTCGTAGGATTCAATACGAGTCGCCCACCACGATCCCGCCACTTCGACGAAATCGGCATAGGACAGAAAGCCGTCGCTTTTGTCATCGCGGAATGTCTCGCTTCGAACGATGACGTGCTTTGCGGTGTCAATCGCGACTTGCATCATGGTCGAGGAGTCCTTCATGCGAATCACGAGACGCACAAGGTTTTCGCGAACGGGTTCCACTGTCGCCGTCCAGGTCGAGTACGCTTCATGAATTGCCGCGAGAGAAGAATCATTGAGTCCCAACACGACCGACGGGAATTTGAATTCCTCAGCATTGGACTTGCGAATTCGACCAAGACCGAAGGCAAGCGAATACACGCCGCGCTCAGTCGCGTTACAAAAGTTGACGAGCGTTTGTTCGTCAGGATTCTGTCCACGCGTCACCCATGACGTTGGCGAATACAGCACCTGCTCGATCGTTCGGCGTGAAGATCGTTCCCAGCGAAGATCGAAATACTCCACATCACGAAGCAGGTCGATACCGCCATCCAGTGAAGTCAGCGATTCACTTCGCAACAGGCTTTGAGAAAGGGCAATTGCTTTGGCTGTCCATCCGCTGCCCACCATCGGTTTTGGAGCGTCGTCCTTCGGTGCGGGTGCGAGTTCCGGAAAGAGGCTCTTTAGCCAGCTCGTGTAATCAGGAGTCGGCTGATGCACGATTCCCCGCTGGTTAAAGTATCCAACATCATCGAAAAAATTCAGCCGATCACCAGATCGGCCACCGAAACCGCCGCCGCCGCCAAGACCGCCGCCTGGCCCTGAGTAGGCCCTTATGTAGGAGCTCTTCTTCGCAAGGCCCGCGAACGAACTGAACTCTTCATTCTTGGACAGCATGTCGCTCAGCATATCCACTGGGCCATCGCTTTCGGCGACAATTTGTCGTTCATCGAACGACTGCTTCAATGCTATTTCTTCGAGGTTCGTCGGCCCATTGAATGCGGCATCACTCTTCGCGTCGAAATCTTTCGCCAGAATTCCGTTGTCGTAAAACGCTTCGCTGTCGCCAAAGAAGTTTTGTGCACCAGTCGGGGGTGTATCGAGCACCATGAACTTGTCTCCTCCCCCGAACGGCATCCCGTCGCGGCCGAGCATTGATCCTGAGACCCTCGATCTGGAAGAGCTATCAGCCAACGACAACAAGTTTTCCATGCCGCCGCGACCGTTTGCAATGTGTTGGCCCATTGTCACAAGCTGATTCCGCAACTGGGCCTCGTTCCGTCCCAGCGACGCCATGCGATTCA
>JANMEV010000173.1:0-11983 GCA_031377305.1 Planctomycetota bacterium
AAATTGTCCCAATACCAGTATGTCGGATCCTGCGACCGATAGTGGTCGTTCCAGAACTGACGACAGTAGATTCCGTGGCCAAGGAACTCAGATCGAATGTCGACCAGATGGACGTTGGTGCGACTGGAACACGCATCCGCAATGATCGTGTTGTAGTCCTCATGAATCTTCAACGCGTCCGGCCATCGCGGAAGACCCGATAGCACGGCATTTCCGACTCCATCCGTGGGGTCGTAGATGTTGCCAAGAAAGATCTCGCATCCGCCTGGGAATCGAGAATCAATTTCGTCCAGTGTCGTGTTCAATCGCTGTCGATAGTTTTCGATCCACACTTTCGCGTCGGCATGCGATGCTCCGTACATCGCTCCTTCTTTCGGCGGCTGACGGCCATAGCTGTGAATGATGTCGTTTCCGCCCGTTGTCATGACCACAATGCCAAAGGTGTGTTCGGGCTGAATCTGCAACTGCGGCACGAGGTATTCGATGTTCTCGATCGACGTTGAGCCACTGCGGGCGAAATTGCTGTGACGGAGATTGGGCAGAACTGCGGAGAGGCAGATCCCTTCGACGTCAGCAGAGTCAGCCTTTGCTGTCATCACCAGTCGATCGAAGTATGAATTCGAAGCTGGCTCAGCTCCCAATCCGGCAGTCACGCTGTCTCCAAAGCCAACCAGCATGATATCCTCGTCGCTCCAGAGTCTCTCAAACGGGTCCCGCGAAACCTGCGGCCCTGCTGGTCCTGTCCCAACTGGATGCTCGAGCCAATAGTACTTGAATCCGTAAAGGAACACCGCCACGACAGTCGCAACACTCAACAATCGGAGCAACCGCCGCCGCGAGCGAGCCTTTCGCGGTTGTCGTTCTATTCCGAGTTTCTCGAAGCCCAGGCTCATAACTCGCCCTCCAACTCCTGATGCCACGTCGCATGATCACAAGTCATGAACATCAAGAGTCGTCGCTTCGATCATTTTGTTTGTGAGTTTGGATCGGGCGGAAGTTGCAGACCACTCCCACACAATCATTTTGGCAGCGGAACGGCGGATACAGTGAAAAGCTGCACGACGGAAAGCGATTCGTCGCCAACAATCAGACTCTGATATCCCTCCCAGGATTCGACCGTCCGACGGTCCGACTCAGAAACGGTTTTCCATGGCCGAGCCAGCAGAACTCGCGGAGCCTGCAACACGCCTTGATTCACCAACGCGTCAAATCTCGCTGGCTGAATATACTCGGTGAACCCGTAAGAGCCCGGTAGTCGGTATCGCAGAATTTCGCCCCAGTGCACAACTACGTGAGTAATCCCTCGCGATTTCAGGGCTGAGCGAATCTCGTCGGGGGGCAGCATGCGACGCTGCTTCACGGGAAGTTCAGCATCGGCCGGGTTGGTCGTCCATTCTTCAAAAAGGCAGTCGTCAAAGACGGTGCTGTAGACCAATGAAAAAGTGCAGTCGAAGACTTCGGCGTCGCCAACCATCAGGACTTTTGCCGACGCAGGAATTGTCTGATTGAGGAACTTATTGTCCGACCGAATTGGGATTTGTCGGGCAGCATCGAGATCCATCAGCCCCACATGAAACCCAACCAGCGCCAGTCCGCAGAAATGGACGTTGAACGCTGTCACGGCCGCGATGATGAATCCCACAAAGGCTCGCCACCATCGCGAATTTGAAAGCAGCCAGGTGCTGCCCGCTGCAAGGCTCAGCAGTGGAATCGTTGGAATCCAAAAGCGATCGATTCGATGCGTCAGCGCCCACCACGTGACAAATCCCCACGCCGCAAGGCTGAGAATCATCGCCACCGTGCGATTGCAGCGCCAAAGGAGAACGGCTGGAATTCCCAGTCCGAACAGCAGAGGGCTTGTCCACATGTTACGAACGGCAGCGTCCAGAAAGTGGCGAGGAATTTCGGTGAGATGGTGCTCGGATGGCGAATGAGCCGGCTTCCAGCGAGCATTCATGTCCACCGACCATTCACTGCCGCCAAGCACAGAATAGCCAAGCGGATACACGGGGTTACCCGTGTCGTAAACGTTGCGCAAGAGCCACGGTGAAATCATCAGCAGAATACCCACGGAATAGCAGACTGCCGTTTTCAGAAGCAGACTCTTCCACAAGCCGCCCGCCGACTCGGCGACGTGCGGCTTCAGCGGTGCTCGGTCACGCCAAAGATGAAATCCCAGAACCGCTGCAGTAGGCAGGATCACGGAAACCAGCCCCGTGTACTTCGACGCCATCGCGCATCCAGCAATAATTCCGCAGAGAATCGTTAGCTGCCAACGTCGACTTGCAAACTCACCGCACAGCATGGCCACCAGGAAAGCAGCGATCAGGTAGTACGCCAGCGAACCTTCAGCATAGGCAATCAACGAGATTCGCAGAGTCCAAGGGGTCGTTAGGTAAATCAGAGCAGCGATCCACGCCACGTCGCGGCTGATCCAGCGACTTGCGATGCCGAAGACACTGAGAGCACTCAACAATTGAAAGCACGCCAGAACCACCTGGCCGACCAAGGCTCCCTGCCACCAATCGCCGGTGAAAACCATTCCAGCCAACAGCAACATTTCGCTGAGAAATGGAAAGCTGGTGTAAACATTGTGACGCAGAAACGTCACCTGGCCCTGCTGAAACCACTCCTTCGGTCCCTGCAAGTGATACTCGCGGACATCGAAGTCCGTTGGAGGCGAGACGGCTCCCAGAAGCAGATAGATCACAAACGGCACAAGGATGATAAGAACCAGTATCGGAACCGTTTTCGATGATTTCCCCGGTGTCGCTGCGGGCGATCGAGAATTCAAGATCTCACCACCTCGTCGCCGAATTCGAACGGCCAGGGCCAGCACAGCACTTCCGAGAGAAGGAACGGTGATGGCAAGGGGATTCAACTGACCAGCCAGCCCGCAGCCAAGAGTGACCAGCGAAAGACAAGCTAGCCCCAGTCCGAGCACAATCGAAATCCGTTCAGACAATGACAACCGACATTTGCCAGCCAGCAGCACGCAGATCGCATCACCATGAGCAGCGGCAAGAGCAAGAATCACAGTCGCCCAGGCAAAGATCGGTATTCGCTGCGGAAGGAACTTCCATCCGGACTTGGTTGCGGAAGCGGAGTCGTCATCAACAGCCTGACCAAGCTGCAAAACGCCATCCAGCATTTCGCCCCACAAGTCGCTCCGACGGACTTCAGGGTCGTTGAGTGGCTGATCAAAGAATGTCCAGGCAAATCCGCAGATCCAGACAGCAGCGACCAGCAACAGCCATACAGGCGTTTGTTTTGTGTTGCCGAAGACCAGTGTGGAAGCCATTTCAGTGTGCGATCCGCTCAGAATACTGCAGCTCGTCCATCAGACGATCCAGGGCAACGCCACATGAAAGGACATTGATCATCTCCGAACGGTGTTTTCTTTACACCGTATCCCGGCAGTGTAACAACGAAAACTCCAAACAAACAAAACCCAAAACAAAAACGACTTCCGAGAGAGGGGGCTCTCGGAAGTCGCTGGTTCTGAGTTTTAGCGAGGACAGAGTTAGAACAGGAAGCAGTTCTTTCCCACCTCAGATCGGTTTAATTATCGAGCCATTCCGAACAGGCCAGCAAGGCTGCTCTTGCCACTTGTCTGCTTGTGCAGGCGAGATGGGAAGAAGGCCTGTGGTTCTGCTGGAGGAGCTGGAGCTGGAGCAGCTTCTGCTGCTGGTGTTGGCTGCTGAGCTGGAGCAGCAACTGATGTTGCTGTTGTTCCGCATGAGTCAGTACCACAACCAGTTGAGCAACCGTCTGCTGAGCAGCATCCGGCGTCGCTGCATCCGCCACAGCATCCGTCTACGATTTCGTATCCGCATGCCTTCAGAGCCTGTGTTGCTTCGCGGCGAACCCATCGGTCGCAGTCAGCAAGTGAGCAGGTCAGAGCAGAGACAACGCATGGGCTGCAGCAGCATCGGTTGTTTCGAACCTGGTCACCGATTTCGTCAGCAGCTTCGCGGCGAACTCGTTCGTCACTGTCGTTCAGACCGTAGACGAAAGCGTTCATGATCTCTGGATGGCAGCAGCAATCGTACTTGCGACCGAGTTTGTCAAGAGCACGGCGACGATTGGTTGCATAGCAATCAGTCATCGAAGTGTAGATCAACTTGGCAATTTCGCAACAATCGTCGTTGCAGCTTTCGCCACAGCTATCGCCACATCCGTTGCCGCTGTTGTCGCAGCATCCGTTACCACAAGCAGCTGGAGCACAGCAGCTTGCGTCGCAGCCGTTGCCACAACCGTTACCGGCTGGTGCACAGCAGCTTGGATCTGCATTGCAGCCGTTGCCGCATCCTGCTGGTGCACAGCAGCTTGCGTCAGCGTTGCAGCCGTTGCCACAACCGTTACCGGCTGGTGCACAGCAGCTTGGATCTGCATTGCAACCGCTGCCGTTGCCACAACCGTTACCGGCTGGAGCACAGCAGCTTGGATCTGTATTGCAACCGTTGCCACATCCCGCTGGAGCACAGCAGCTTGCGTCAGCGTTGCATCCGCTGCCGTTGCCACAACCGTTACCGGCTGGTGCACAGCAGCTTGGATCTGCGTTGCAGCCAGTGCCACAACCGTTACCGCATCCTGCTGGAGCACAGCATGAATCCGGAGCACCACAGCTATCACAGCATGGTGGCTTAATGTCCGAACACTTGCGCTGGTACGTGTACACATTCTTGTGGCACGGACGAGCAATCGTTGGTTTACAACAAGCTGGCTGACAATCTTCAGCACAGCCGCAGCTCTTGCATCCACCAGAACCGAACAGCCCGGCCTGAGCCGAAGCCATCATTCCAGCCAGTGCGAGTGCTGCACTGAAAAACTTGGTCCATTTCATCTTACAATGTCTCCTTCTCAAGGAAATCGTTCCTTCGACCACCCTGACAACCTAACTGTCCGTCGTGAACATCGTTTTCGGCAAACCGTTGCCGATTCCCTCGATCTGCGGCGGGACTGGTTTGAACCTTCACACCACGTCGCTGTTACTCAGAATCACGGACAATCGAACAGGCGTCACAGTCGATGATTTCGCATCTCTATTTTGGGTTATTGAGATCTCCATGATCTCAACGTTTGCCATTTGCAGTTCGAGGGACTGAACTGGACTATCGTCGAAGGCATTTCCTCACCTTGAGTGTCCAGAGGTGTTTGCGAGGCAATTACTTATGGCATTTTTCGCTCTCTTTATTCCGGTCACGGAAGCTGGAGAAGCTATATTCGAAGCTCGGGCCAGAACAATCGTCAAAGCTTTCCTGGTCGTGTTAAGATGGCGAACAGACCACTGAGTTGTCTTCGAGATCTGGTTGTTGCTTCTTTAACGTCGCACACTTTTGAGGCCTTTTCAAAGCCGCATTTTCTGCGCGTTCGCCTTGCATCAATGGAGAACCTGAGTTTTCGCAATGCAAAGGAGTGAGCGAAAATTCCGTGTGGACGTTTTCGCAGTTACGAAATAACGACGCGTCAGACTTGTCGAATTCCAACCCAGACAACCTACACCTGAGCAGGCAGCAAAGCAATTGGCGGATCTTCACGACGCAGGAGCGCGGCGATTCCTTCAAGCAGCATCAATCCCGCAAGGACGAGCAACACGACCGCAATCCATGCGACGGGGTCTGAGTTCATTCCTGTAGCAAACTTGCCTTTGATGATCGACGCCAATGCCCATGAACTCATCACGTACATGAAGACGGCTGGAATGCCGGTGACGAAGAAGACCCAGATGGCTTGACGAGTTCGCCAGAGCCAAACCGTCACACCCAGCAACGTCAGCGCGGCTAGAAGCTGATTGCTGGCACCGAATAGCTCCCAGAACAGACGCCAGGCGGGAACCACTTTGCCATTGCTCGTGAGTTTCTGAGTCACGAAGAACGCGGGAACACCTGCCGTCAAAAGTGTTCCGAACCAACGGCCACCTGCGTTTTTCCAGCCAGTCAGTTCCTGAATGATAAAGCGTCCAAGGCGAGTACACACATCCAGAGTATCGAATACAAAGGTATTGAACGCAACGAGAGCAAAGACAATCCCAACTCGCGGCGCCAGCCCGATCAGACTCAGGAACGAACCAATCCCGTTTGCGTAGATAAGGCTGGGATTCGGATTCTCCGTCTTTACAAGCGGCGAATCCATCGGCAGCATCATCACGCAGCATAGCGAAACGATTGCCACCATCGCCTCCAGCAACATCGTGCCGTAGCCAATCGGTCGAGAGCCGGTTTCGCGAATCAATTGCTTGGATGTTGTGCCTGAGGCAATCAAGGCGTGAAAACCGGAACAGGCTCCGCAGGCAATCATGATAAACAGAAATGGCACAAGCGATCCTTTCGGCGTGGCCCATGCGAGCATTGCAGGCTGCAAAATCGGTTTGCCTCCCATCACAATGCCGATTGCCGCAGTGCCAAGTGCGGCGTACATGAAGTAACCACCCAGTTGACCTCGAGGCTGCAACAACAGCCACATCGGCGTCATTGAGGCGACAACACAATAAACCAGTAGAAACAGGTCCCAGCTTCGTACCGCATACAACGATGCATCGGCCACTGACAGCTTTGGGTTCCAGGCGAGGAGGAACTCATCAACATTGACGGGTATGAACTGGCCAACCCAAATCGCAAGCCCCACAAGGGGCAGAAAAATCCACGTCGCTTTCTCCATCGAAAGCTTTCCAGCACGCACCAGGAGACCCATGATCAGAGGAAGGATCAGGTAAATCAGCGACGAAGTCGCCACACCGCCCGCCTTCACCAGCATCGCAGTTCCTGAGCTCCCCACCTTTTCGGTCGCTTCTGCCATTGTCTTGTACGGGGTGTTCGTTTCCAGATCGAGCGCCCCAACAAACATCGACGCTGTGATGTCCGTAAAAGCGACGACGATGTAAACTAACGCCAGCCAGACGAAGGCCAGAAACAGCAGATAGGCACGCTGACTGATATGAATCCGCACGACTTCGATGATTGACGAAGCTCGATGTCGAATCGACGCGACCAAAGCAGCGAAGTCGTGAACCCCTCCCACAAAGATGGACCCCACCAGAATCCACAGGAGCGCCGGAAGCCATCCGAACGCCAGTCCTGCCAAAATCGGCCCGACAATAGGCCCGGCCGCGGCGATCGCAGAAAAGTGCTGACCAAGGAGTGGCCCTGTTTCGCATGGAACGTAGTCGACATCGTCACGCATGGTGATAGCAGGTGTCGGAGTCTTGTCATCCAGTCGAAAAAGCCGGGCCAGCATCCGCCCGTACGTAAAGTACGCAATGGTCAGAATTACGGCAGAACAAAGAACGATTGCTTGCATTTCCATGATCGTGGGACTCCGCAGGTACGAGTGTCAGTCGCGGTAGTCTATCGCGAGAACAACCATTGATGAAATGGAAAGCGGAAGAGTTCAGGCCTGAAACGCTCGAGTATCAGAGTCTTCGCCGTCCCATTTTGGTTGCGGTTTGCGATAAACCACAGACGTCTGACCGTGGTTTGCTGGCAAGTCTGATCTGGCCTGCAACAATTTTCGAACGTCGTCGTTTTGATACGCTCACTTCAAAGGCCCCACTGTTTATGCTTCGCTCAGAACTGATTCACCCCCAGATCTCACAAATCCTCGCGCGCGCTGGCCACAGTTCCAAAGTTCTGATCGCCGATGGAAACTACCCGGCATCATCCGCGATCGGCCCAAAGGCGGAACTCATCAGCCTGAACCTGGCACCTGGGCTTGTCACGGTCGCTCAGGTGTTGCGAGTGTTGCTGACAGCCATTCCGATCGAAGCGGTGAACACCATGGGGATGCCAGACGATGATCCGTACCTTCTTCCGCATGACCCGCCGGTTTGGAACGAATACCGATCCATCCTTTCAGCAGCCGGCCAACCTATCGCGCTGGAACCAATCTCACGCTGGGCGTTCTACGACGCTGTTGATTCGCGAGATCACGTACTTACGATTCAAACCGGCGACCAGGCTCTCTGGGCAAATCTGCTGCTAACCGTTGGCGTTCGAATGTCAGGAACGTAGCCCCACGGACGGCAGCCCAAAAAAAGCGGCGATGGTGTATCGCACCGTCGCCGCGTTCGGGATTGAAGTGGCCGCTGATGGGCATTCCCGCCCGTCGAGCTGCCGTCGGACACAAGTGTTCAAACGACGTTCGCCGTTAGACGATTGGGCCGATCGAGCTCGAAACGAACAGGTCCTACAGCAACCCTGGCGGCAGCAAGGTGAAGACTGAATCAATCAGTGCATCCAACTGCCTTAGCGAGGCACTTGTGGTGCTTGATCCCAAACCTGACGAACCCGTCAATGCTGCCCAGGTCGATGCTGCTGAAGGCGATGAAGGACTCGACTTCACGGCACCGGCAGCACTTGCTGGCTGGGTTCTCGTGCCATGATTCTCAATCGTCCGATTCGACGCCACAACGAGGGCCGTCGATGAGTTTACATTCGCCATCAAAGCGCCTACCGCAGGTGCCGAGGATCCAGGTGAAGAGTGTCGAGGTGGCGCGGGCCGAGGTGGCGCGGGAGGCTGTGGCGGAGTCGGAGGAGTTGACGGAGCGGGCACCGCCAGATCAACACGTTCAAAGTCGTCACCGCCAGTGATCGACATGTTGCCACTCGACACGATCATCGTTCCGTCCGCTTTTGTCGCTTTGACCTGATACACGCCTGTCCGAAGCCCATCCTTGACTTCGAACGCGTACTTGCCCTGCCGATCGGTCTTTGCCGATGCCACAACCGTACCATCCTCTGTGTTGATCAACTGAACCTGCGCGTTCGCAACCGCCGGCTCGCCGCGAGTCGGCTTGCCGTCGCGGTTGAAGTCGGCCACCACAATCCCCGAAACAGCCGCTTTGAAGACGAACGCATTCTGTTGAATTGAAGTCAGGCGGGTGTTGCGTTCCACGATGTCGGACAACGATGTTCGCTGAAGATCCATCAACTGTCTTCCGGAAAACTGCTGCTGGTACCAGAAACGATCTCCGTCACGCAGTCGCTGGAACTGATCGGCGATGATTCGCTGGAACGTAACTCCAACACTGCTGCCTTTGACATGATCTTCCGCAAGTCCACCAACCCAAAGGTCAATGTTGTCAACAGTGCCGTACAGAGACTGCAGTTTGGCCTGCATCTCCTTATTCGCAGTGATCTGCGCGAAGCTTGTAACCTTCTTTAGACCAATCGCGGCTCGAGTGTCATTATAGTCCGCCAAACCGTGATCGCGGCCTCGCTGAATATTCAGGCTTGCCAGATCCAGTCCGCCTGCCCCAGGAGGCCCGAACAGGAAGTTACGAACGCCATCAACGACCCTGGTATCGACTTCGGCTGATGGATCCGATGTCAGGTACTTCAAAACCGAATCGATACCGTTCTCGCTCACGAGATCCGGATTGAAAAATGCCGCACTCAGGGACACCCCTTCCCGGATCTTCAACCCGTTGTTGTCCATGAACTCAATATCATCGCCAAGCAAGCTGTGTCCAAAACGAAACGCGGCTGTGGCAAACTCGTTACTAATCCCAGGATTCACATTCGGATTGTACCCTGCATATCGAGTCAGCGAGCCCTGCCCCAGTAACGACGGCAGCCATTCGTTGTAGGTAATTGCCTGAATCTCAGCGATGACAAGCGAGCGAGCCTTCTGAAAGATCTGTTCATCTGTCAGAGAAGAATCTGCCGCAGCAATCTTCGCGGCCTGGCAATTGTGTTCGCGAACAAACAACGTCTGCAACGACGTCAGGCCGGGATTTTCATTCACCCGAATGTCGCCCCCCTGAAACATACCATCGTCGCCTACGGGAAGCAGATCTCCTTCACTAGTTTTCATCTTCCCACCAAAGAACGTTCGCAGCGAAGCGGCTGTCTCTGTATCTGATCCATAAACCATGGAACCATCCAGGAAGGCGGTAACGAGATTCATTTGTTGACGGGGATTCGAAGCTGTCGTGCCCGTGGACTCGTCATACGCGGACCTCATAGTGTCGATGGTTTTCGTCCCCGTGCTCAACGGATCAAATGATGTATCGCCTTTCGGAACAGGAATCGACATCTTTTCCGTCGTCCCGGATTTTGTCAGCGTCATATCATGATCGACAAACTGGCCCCACGTGTAGATCATGGCTGACATCATGCGATCGCTGATAACATCCTCGCCACCCACATCGGAGACCGCATTGCTGATCACTCGAGCACTGGGACGATCCACGCCACCCACGGCTGAAACTGCGTCGGCATACTCCGCTTTAGCGAGTCGAAGCAGATCTTCCGCCGTGCTGCCCCATTCCGGATGTTGCAGATTGTTGCCTGTTCCATCGATGGCTGCCGCTGATAAAAGAACTCGCTCTTCAGCACATTCTGCTGCCGTGGACATTGCAGAACGTGACTGTCCAGTTACGCGACGACGCCGATTTTTTCCTGAATGATGAGACATGAGGGGGCTCCCGAAAGAATTGACTGATTGATGCGTTCTTCCAGCACCCCGCTGGGCTGGAATGACTTAGCGAAGGCTGACCGATGGTGTCTGTTGTTTGTGGTTCAACAGTTTGTCATCAATCCGTGAAACGCGGGGGCATCGATAACTTCAGCCACAGATTTCAAAATATTTTTGGCTCGCTTTAGCCCGCCTTCAGGTTGGCTTCAGGTCATCTTCAGGTTGAGTGAGAGTCGTTCTGTTTGGCGACAGTTGGTGCGAAACAAATGCTCAGGCGTTTGATCCGTCGCCCGACCTGTCTCAGGTCTGGACCAGCGCCGCCGTGATTTGGATGGCACGCATCGGCAGGAGCCGCGACGCGGGCTTGCCCCATCGTGGCGAAAACTGAGGTGCAAGGCAGCTGATCCGGGGACGATCAGCCTACGGTAGCCCGACCTGTCTCAGGTCGCGTCGTACGCCGCGGTGTTGAATCACGCAAGCTCCATGGCCAACCCGGATTCGGCTGGTCACGTGCAAGACTGCTGATTTGAGACAGATCAACCTATCATTAACGCTTCTCAATGACCGCTGGCTCCGCGTCCATCTTAGGGCTGATTCCGAACCAGCCGCCGATGTCGAACGGAATCTCAAGGCGATCCGGTTTCTTCTGAATCGCCTTGTTGATTCTGGCGGCGAGATCTTTGTTCTCTTTCTTCAGTCGCAACTGAATCAGCTCTTCGAACAATTCGCCGTATCCCTGCACCGACGTTCCCTTGGCATGACTAATTCGATGCAGCTTGAAACCGTCGAGCTTCGCGCTCGCATGCGTCACGTTCGGCACAACACGAAGCCGCGAACCCTTGTCCGTTGTGACCAGTTGAGACTTCACATCAAATGATGCATACAGACTGATATCTGCCGTTGCCTCGGCACTGATGCTCCAGAGCATCACTCCGTAATTCCATTGTTGCTGCCGACCGCGAACACGCAAACGAGCCGAAACATTGACTTCGTATCGTTGAGTATCATCGTTGGGATCCGGCAGTTGCGTCGCCTTCAGACTGAATGTCTTCTCGGGCTCAACGAGTTCACCGGACCCTTCAAGCCACGAGCCATGATTGACATTTTTCCAGCGGCGACGTGTCTCCAGTTTTCCATCTTCGAAGTCGACCTTTAACCCGGACTGGATTCGAGTCTCATCGCCCCAGCCTTTTTCATCATCGAACTTTTGCGGCAGCAACATGAGAACGATTGAACGGATGAACTGCTGGCCCTGGTCCGGCAAATCGCGACGCGAATGGTTCGGCTTCTGATAAGCGGGCTCAGCCGATTCGATCGGAACAACAGTGGTGTCTGGGATCGTGTCTGGGATCGTCAACTCGGTAGGCGTCGTCTTTGCTGGCACAGCGACCGGCGGCGCTCCTGTTGACTGTGCTTCGTCCTGAAACGCGAGCGACGTGCGTCCAAGGGCAACAGTCAGAATGATCAAAACGCTGTTCAGTATTCGTCGCAACATCGGAGGTTCCTTCCGGGCCGAATTGTAGCAGCCCGCCCGAAAAGGACATCGGCAATTTTGCGAACGAGGAAC
>JANMEV010000332.1:0-1596 GCA_031377305.1 Planctomycetota bacterium
CTCCCTGGCTGGAAACATCAGCTCGAAAGCACCATGTAACCAACAGGTTAGGACTGGCGCAGAAACTAGTGTCGGAAGTTTCCGGAGAATCAAGTAGATTGTCGAGGTCCGGGATGAAGGAATGGATTTTGTTTTTGGAAGGCAGCCAGGATGGCATTTGTGTTTTCAGGGAAGTATCCGGCGGATGTCGAAGCCACTGTGATCGCATTTTACGAGACGCTGTCCGAGAAGGATCAGCGGCGTTATGTGGCCGTCGAAGCGCAGCGGATGGGATTTGGCGGAATGGAGTATCTGGCAAGCGTCTTCGGCTGTTCCGTGAAGACGATTGAACGCGGAATGAAAGAACTGAATGAGTTGCCCAATGATCCGGCGGATGGGCGAGTTCGTCGTCCCGGCGGAGGTCGAAAAAAAAGTCGAGAGTGATCGACAGCTTGAGCAAAATCTGAAATCGGTGCTTGAAGAACGCACTGCGGGCGACCCGGATGACGATCGTGTTAAGTTTACAGAAATGACGCCGCCTCAGATTTCCGCCGCTGTGACGGCCATGGGAACACCCGTCAGTCCGGGCATTGTTCGCAACTGGCTGGAAGATCAAGGACTCGCACTGCACAAGATGGAAAAGAATCTGGCGGGTGGCGAATCTCCAGACCGAGATGCTCAGTTTTGCCACATCGCGAGACTGAAGCAAAGATATCTGAATGCCGGCAATCCTGTGTTTTCCATTGATACCAAGGCCAAAGAACATCTGGGGCAATTGTTTCGCAAAGGCCGAGTCTGGACGCAAAAAGCCTTTCGGTGTTTTGACCATGACTTTCCCAGTTGGGCCACAGGAGTGGTGATCCCGCACGGCATCTATGACCTGGCTTTGAATCTGGGGCACATCAACATCGGATTGAGCCATGACACCAGCGAGTTTGCGTGCGATAGTTTTCGATGGTTCTGGAAATGCATCGGCCAGCAGCGTCATCCGTACGCGACAGAGATCCTGATCTTATGCGATGCTGGTGGCAGCAATTCCGCCAGTCAGTACCTTTTCAAACATGACCTTCAGTTACTGGCCAACGATCTGGGCCTTCCGATTCGAGTGGCCCACTATCCCAGCTACTGCTCGAAGTACAATCCCGCTGATCGCCGCTTCTTCCCTCGCGTCAGCCGAGCCTGCCAAGGAATGTTGTTTGACGCGCTGGACACCGTCGTACGTCTGTTTCGCCGCGCATCAACCACCACCGGCCTCTGCACGACTGTCCACGTTATTCGCAACGCCAATGAGACCGGCCGAAAACTGGCCGCTGACTTCAAAGACAATATGGCCATCAAATTCAGCCGAATACTTCCAAAATGGAACTATTCGGCCACACCTCAAACATCAGACAATTAGTGATGCGCCGGTCCTAAACGCAACATTGTCCGGCGAGTGACTCAAGCTCTGAGAACTCGATCAGGATCAATCCCGGCCGTCACGCGACCGTTCCGCGGGTAGCGTTGCCAATGGCGACCTCAGGGTTGCTTCTGAAGAGCCGTCAACTGAGTCACGCCGGATCGCGCGAGGTCGAGCATTTGGTTCAGCGTTGATTGATCGAACGGGGCTCCTTCGGC
>JANMEV010000197.1:0-25240 GCA_031377305.1 Planctomycetota bacterium
TCAGCGGTTTCCACCTGCTGAATCGAACCCTGTTTGACGAGTTCTCGCACAATTCGACCGGTCACCTGGCGATGTTCGTTCCCGCTGGATTCGCGGATTTCTTCCATGGCAAATTCAGGATGCTCGCAAAGTCGCGAGACGACCGTTTGATAAATCTGTTTGCGATCGGGCTTTGACGAGCTGGGCATGAGCGGGTCAATTTGCTGAAACCGGTGAAGCGAAACGCAATCCCTGCAACTCGCCGTGTGGCATCTCCTGCGGATGAATATACTAACGCCGTGGTTGCGTTTTCAAACTGAAGCGTCACTGCCCAGCAAAGTCTACTTGCCGTCACCAGCTCTCTGCGACTCTTTCGTGTTTTCAGCGTCATCCGTGGTGAGTTCAAAATCACAGTTAACCACGGAAGACACTGAATACACGGAAAGAAGCACTGAACTGAAGAGTAGGCTCGACCGAACGAAGTTGTTGGTTGCGACCAGCGATAGCGAAAGCACACCATAACTGTTTTCGTGTCTTCAGTGTCTTTCGTGGTCAAAGACTGTGTTTGGATCTCATTTCATTAATTCAGAAACACCGAAACTCATTTCTCTGTCCGGCTTAACTTAGACGTAAACAATCGAGCCCCGATGCCAGTTCAAAACTCTCTTCGCAGTTTCATCTTCGTCGCAGCGCTGCTGGCGGGAGCTGTCGTCGTGCCGCTGTTGATGCGATCTGCAACGGATGGCGACAAGACTCTGGTCGTGTATTGTGCTCATGATTCGATCTTCGCCGATTCGATCATCAAGCAGTTTGAAGCTCGCACCGGCATCATCGTGCAGGTTCGATACGATGAAGAGACCAACAAGTCGCTGGGACTGACGAGCCTGCTGATCGCTGAGCAGAGTCAGCCACGATGCGACGTCTTCTGGAACAACCAAACGCTCGGCACCATTCGACTGAAGAACCAGGGACTGCTGGCTGAATGCGATCCATCAGTGTTCGCTCGCATTCCGGCTCAGTTTAAAGATCCAGATCATCAGTGGGCCGGATTCGCGGCACGTTTGCGAGTCTACATCATCAACACTGATCGCATGGAAGCGACGGAAGAAGCGGTCAACAACGCGATCAAGGCCCCTTCGCTTTCCAACGCGGCGATTGCGGTTCCGCTGTTCGGGACGACGCTTTCGCATTACTCGGTCATGTGTGATCAACTCGGCATGGACGGTCTGAAAGCCTGGCACAAGTCGATGCACGATCGAGGCATCAGAGAAGTCCGAGGCAACGGCGCTGTGAAGGACCTTGTCGCGGAGGGCGCGTGTCACCTGGGATTCACGGACACTGACGACGCCTTCGCCGCTATTGACGCCGGTAAGCCGGTGAAGATGCTTCCCGTGCGACTCGAGTCTGGCCAAACAATCTGCCTGCCGAACAGCGTCGCGATGATCCGGAACTGTGCTCATCCTGAATCGGCAGTTGAGTTCATTCGCTACCTGCTATCCGAAGAAGTAGAACTGTCGCTGGCGAAATCAGCGTCGCGGCAGATACCGCTCGGGCCAGTGGATGAAACTCAGCTTCCGCCCGAAGTTCTGCAGATCATCGAATGGGCAGCGCAGGGAGTTGCATTGGACGGCGCCGCAAGGCATGATCAGGAGGTGCTGGACTGGTTAAGCAGGGAATACACGGGGCAGTGACGAGTGCGACAGAAAAATGGCGGACAGAAAAATGAACGCATGATGCATTCTGTTTTTCTGTCCATCATCTTTCTGTCGCAGCATTTTTCATAACGATAATTCACGGAGACTGGCGACGATGAAACCTCAAAGAACTTTGGCCGTGGCTGCTGTCCTGTTCGCCACAACGTCGCTGTTTGCAGCCGTGAGTTCGCGAACAGTGACGATCGAAGGCATTCGCGAAACGACGATTGCCGCGTTTCGTCCGCTCGGCGGATTGGTGGGCGACTGGAAAGCCGTCGGTCAGCCGAAACGAGGTTCCAACGCAGGTGCCTGGTCCGAGAAAGCTCAGGCCGCCTGGCATTTCGACGAGAAGTCGGCAGATCTCATCGTCACGTTTGAACCCGGCCAACAGTTTCACAAGGCCGCGTTTTCGCTGGCGGATGATGGCAAGACACCGGCTCTGATTCTGAAACCAGTCAAGGGCGACCCGGTCACGTTGACTCGTATGGAACCGCCTGCCGCCGAGAAGCCTTCTGAGGATGCCTGGATCTTTGAATCCGCCGGAGACGCCTGGCCGCAGACTCGTTGCACCATCCGAATCATCAGCGACATTCGCTTCACGATGCTGTTCGAAGAAAAGCCCAGCGAGAAAGCCAGTTACCGTCGACTGTCCGAAATTGGGCTCACACGTGCGGGCTCAAAACTGGCCAACGGCAACGCGGGCGAACGCCAATGCATCGTGACCGGCGGACTCGGCACGATCAAGGTTTCCTTTGAGGGCAAGAATTACTATGTCTGCTGCGAAGGCTGCCAGCAAGCCTTCGACGCTGACCCCGCCGGAACAATCGACGCCTATCGCGAGCGCCTTAAAGCAGCGAGCGAAAAAAAATAGACATCATGTACCGCGCACGTTGCCGAACATTTCGATGTGCAGCCGCGATGAAAAATTGAAGCCGTGCTTTCTGGCGAGTCGTCGCAGCCAGTCGGCCTTCTCAGCCAGTTGTTCACGAGTTCTGGCCTGAGGCATCAGCCAGACGATTTCCGGATCGACGTCGGGAAAATTTGACAGCCATCGAGTGACCTCTTCAACGTCTTCCGGCCGATCAATGACGAACTTCAGGATGCAGTGATAGCTGCCGAGCAGCGATCGAATCACGTCCGGACGGAACCGAGCCTGTTCGTGCCGATCATGCCATGCGAGATCATCCGGCACCGAGTTGCTGAGCTTCGGACTGATGGCCATTAGATCACAATCAACGGCCTGGTCGACGGTTCCAGCAGTTTCAATGGTGATGCGTCGGCCCAGTTGGCGAATTCGCTGCGTGAGCGGCACGAGGTCCGGAACCAGCATGGGTTCGCCACCGGTGAGCACAACATCTGGTGCGGCACAATCGGTGACTCGCCGAGCCAACTGGTCGAGCGACCACGCGGTGCCTTCGGGTTTCCACGACGTGTACGGCGTATCGCAGAACCAACAGCGCAGGTTGCATCCTGAGGTCCGAATGAACAGAGACGATGTCCCAGCCCATGGCCCTTCACCCTGAATCGATTCAAAAATCTCAGCAATCTGCACGGAAGTAAGGCGACTTCAAAGGAGGTATTCTTTTGGCAATCGGACGGCAGAATACCGATCAGCACGCCGCGATGCTGCCACAGAGCGATGATTTGCCGGGAATTCGCGACGACAGGGCTTCCCTGGACGGCGATTCGGCCCGCACTGCTGATCGTTCCCTGTGGATTCGTTGCGGATTTCCGAGAATTCGGGCAACTGGCAAACGTCGATTTTGCAAACGGTGCGATCTCAGTAAACTCTTTGCGTGTCCAGCCTGACGGACCAGTTAAGAGCACACCACACAATTCAATCAACGTTCCTCACACCCACACAAAACGCCATGCACACGTCCAAGCTTGTCAATGACCTGAAGCCTTCCGAAACTCTGGCCGCCGCCGCAAAGGCGCGTGAACTTAGAGGCAAAGGCATCGACGTTCTGGAGTTCACGGTCGGCGAACCCGACTTCATTACTCCAAAGCACATTCGCGAAGCCGCAACAGCCGCAATGGACGCCGGACACACTCGCTACACGGCCGCGACCGGGATCGCTGAACTGAAGCAAGCCATCTGCGACGCATTCAAACGCGATCACGGAGTCACCTATAAGCCATCTGAAGTCACAATCTCCAACGGAGCCAAGCACTGCCTGCACAACGTGCTGGTGGCCTGCTGCGAACCGGGCGACGAAGTCATCATTCCAACTCCGTACTGGGTCAGCTACTCAGCGCTGGTCGAACTGGTCGGCGCGAAGCCAGTGCTGGTTGAGACGACCGAAGAGGAAGGCTTCTTTCTGTCGCCCGAAAAGTTTCGAAAGGCGATTACTCCGAAGACTCGCCTGATGATGCTGAACAGTCCCAGCAATCCGACGGGCGGAGTTTATCCGGTCGACATGCTGGAGGGGCTGGCTAAGGTTGCCGTCGAGAAAAACATCATCGTTCTGTCGGACGAAATCTACGACAAGCTGATCTACAGCGGTCACACGTTCAAGTCGTTCGCATCGTTTGGTGAAGAAGTCAAAAAGCGAACGGTGATCGTGAACGGCGTGAGCAAGGCTTATGCGATGACCGGCTGGCGAATCGGCTGGACTCTGGCTCCGGAAAACGTGAGCAGTGCGATCAACAAACTTCAGAGCCAGCAAACATCCAACCCTTGCAGCGTCAGTCAGTACGCGGCACTCGCAGCACTGAATGGTCCTCAGGAATGTGTTGCCGACATGTGCAAGGAATTTGCGGCTCGTCGAGATTACGTCGGTGTCCGACTGCGTGCGATCCCGGGTCTGACCTTCGCCGAACCGGGCGGCGCGTTTTATGTGTTCTTCAACGTCAGCAGCTATTTCGGCAAACGCATCGGCGGTGGAGAGCCTGTGACGAATGCAACGGATTTCGCGACGGCATTGCTCGAACGAGCCCACGTGGCTCTGGTCAGCGGCGACGCATTTGGAGCCCCCGGCTACGTCCGCCTAAGCTTCGCCGCATCAATGGAGTCGCTGCGTAAGGGGCTCAATGCGATCGAAACGTTTTTGAGAGGTTGATTGGAACCTTTCAGCAGCGTGCGCCTGCACATGCTGATCTGAGACAGAATCCATCTCCGAAAAAAACGGCGGCGGAGCCACGGATGTACGGCCCGTCTGAAAATCGAATCGAAAATTTGAACCACTGAAAACACAGAATCACACGGAAAAGACTTCAACCAGTTCCTGAGCGA
The DNA here is from genome assembly GCA_031377305.1 of Planctomycetota bacterium. Classification (GTDB taxonomy): domain Bacteria; phylum Planctomycetota; class Planctomycetia; order Planctomycetales; family Planctomycetaceae; genus SXXK01. The sequence continues at coordinate 4,909 of JANMEV010000197.1, forward strand.
CTCTTCCGTGTATTCAGTGTCTTCCGTGGTAATAAAGCCGCGTCTACTGCTACGCCAGCAGGTTCACCAGTGAGTTGTTGACGGAACTCGCGCAGTGACCGTGACATAACAATCAATGTCAAACGAGAGAGCTTACCGTCGACGGAGCGACGGGGCTACGGTACGCACAGAAACACTAATGCGGAATATCCGACATCAGTCCGTTGGCGTCGACTGGGAAATCGAACGGTTCGCCGTCGAGGCTGAGGTTGCTGCTGTTGCGGACGGCTTCGAAATAGGCCTCGGAGACTCGCAGGCGAGTGAGATGCAGCGTGTCGGAAATCTGAATCACGCGAGCGTTCTCGGGTTCGACCATGCCGATCGTCTGCAATGCTGAATCAACAGCCAGCGCGTCGGTCGGCAGCGTAATGGGAATCATTGCGGCTTCCGGATGATTGCCGGTGATGCAGTTGATGCGAGTGATCTCGTGATCGATCTGGTCCACGCAGCGTTGAGTCGTGAATTCGGCGATACCGATCCCGGTCGCGTTGCCGTAGGTTTCCTTTGTCAGTGAGCGAACCAGAATGCGTCGACATCGCGCGAGATCCTCAGGCGTTGCGGCGTGATCGGTGAACTTGCGGCCGATGACATTTGCATCCATGCCGACTCCGCTGATGTTCTTGCCGATGCGATCCACAATCAGCAAATCGACGTCGGCAAACGGAAGTCGAGGCAGCCAGGCAATCGACAGCTTCAATAGTTCTGGTTCGCGCGTCTTGAAATCTTCTGCTCGGACAGCTTCCAGTAACGCCGTTTCGTCTTCAGCATTTTCCAGAATGGCCATACCTCCGCAGACTCGGCATTCCTGGAGAACCCGTTCGGCAACCGCGTCGATGATCTCCGGGAAGCTCATCGACTGGATGCCCTGATGATAAATCTTTGCACCAGCGTGTTTGCCAAGCCCAATCAACATCATCTTGTGCAGGCCGGATTCTACAGGCCCGACAAAACGAGTGTGCGGCTTGACTCGACCGACCACAAACACATGATCCGCCTGCGACGCAAACTTGTCGAAATGCACGGGCAGCCCATTCGACGTTTGAGCCACAATCACGGTTTCCATCGTCGCTCGAATCGGCGCGCCGACCGATTCTTCTGTGATGCCGAGGCTGGCCAGCATCTTCAGCTGACCTTCGACGGTGCCTCCGCCGTGACTTCCCATCGCCGGAACCAGAAACGGAACGGCGCCTATGGATTTGAAGTGCGACACGATTTCGCGAAGGATCAGTCCAATGTTGGCGATTCCTCGGCTTCCCGCTGGAACAGCGACGCTCTGACCGGGCCGAATCGTTTTCTGAAACTGAAGCGATTCCATCTGAGAACGAATCGTGCCCGGAATGTCGGAGACTCGCGGCGTTTCAAATCGCTGAATGACGTTGCACATTTTGGGAAGGCGGAGCACGGTCAGATCCTTAAGTGCGCGTATTGATGGGTGGGCAAACAGAGTGAGCGGATTCTGGGTTCTGGCCGATGAGCAATGGGTTCAGAGCTCTCAGCCCTCATTGCGCAGGCGGATCGGAAGCTGATCAATTCTGGCGGCAAGAATAAAGTCGTTCAATGAAAGACCCTGTATTGCGTGAGTCCAGATTTCGATGGACACGTTGCGATAGCCAACCAAGTGAAGATCCGGATGATGGCCTTCCGCTTCTGCGACTTCGCTGACCTTCTGAAAGAACTCAAGACCGGCGACGAAGTTCTTCACCGTCCAGGACTTTCGAATGCGGTCCGGTCCTGACAGGAGTTCCCAGCCCGGCAACACCTTCAATTGAGCGGCCGCTTCTTCAGGCGACATTTTCGGCACGCCCCCTTCGCAGGGGACGCATTTAGTCGAACAAAGTTGTTCGGTCGAAACAGGAGCTACCATCGTAAAGCCTTCTTGTAAACACTTTCGCAAAAGCACCACGCAAAACGCCGGTGCTTTGTCGAGATCAACATATGTTAGGCGACACCAGAAGACTCGGACAGCGATGCACTCCGTTTGGCCACATTTGCATCGCGTAGGATGCACATTGCTGTCCGTCGAATGCAGTCGGACAGGAATGTCCAACCTACTGTTATTCGCAGCTCATCGGAGCACCGTCGGAACTCCCGCCGGAGTTTCCTGGATCGGCGGGGAATTGACCGGGGCGATCGAGGGAGTACCAGTCGGCGATGACTTTGTGCCAGTCGGGGGCGCTGCGGACCCCGATGAACGCGGCGCGGACGGAGGCGGCCTCGGGATGCCAGGCGGAATAAAAGATGCAAAATTTTCGAAGTTGTTTTGAAACCTGATCAGCCGGAAGAATTTGCTCGGCCAGTCGAAAATGCTCACACATCACATCGCTTTGCTCATGGACTGACGGCGGAGCGGGCATCGGTTCGCCTCGCAGCAACGCATCCGCCTGAGAGAAGATCCACGGATTGCCGATCGAACCGCGAGCCGCTGTGACGCCGTTGACTCCGGTTTCGCGAAGCATGCGAACGCAGTCAGCGGCTGTGAACAAGTCGCCGCTGCCGAGCAACGTCTTGTCCGGAAACTGCTCGCGCACTTCCTTGAGAAAGGACCAGCGACTTGGGCCGACGTACTTTTGTTCGACCGTGCGACCGTGAACCGTCACCGCTGCGACGCCCAGATCGAATGCCGTTTCGATGATGTGAAAAAAGTTGTCGCGGCTTTGTTGGGTATCATCGATCCCGCGTCGCATTTTCACAGTCACAGGAACTTCCGGAGGCACGGCCTCGCGAACTCGCCGCAGGATTTCGATTGCGACGTCGGGCTGACCGAGATGGTAGCCGCCTCGGCAACGTCCGGCTGTTCGCTTCGCCGGACATCCGAAGTTGATATCAACAACGTCAAATCCCGCTTCGACAAGCTTCTTCGCCGCCGACGGAAACTCATCCGGCTCCGAACCCATCAACTGAGCACCGGCTGGGTGATCGGCGTCCTCCAGATACAGATGATGGCGAGTCTTTGCTCGGTCCCGGAGCGAACTGACAAACGAATCGGTCATCACTTCGCAAATCGAATATGGCGCGCCCATTTGTCGCGCGAGGGATCGCATCGGCCAGTCGCTGTAACCGCTAAGTGCGGCCTGAACGACCGGCAGATCAAGTTGAAACGGACCAATTTTGAGCACCAGAGTTCTCGCCAGCTTCATTCATCGAACAAAACGCAAAGGTCGCGCGGTAACTTAGTGAGCCGCAAAGCGCTAGCCGCGGGTGTTGATGTAATCCTAACCCGAAGCGTCAGCGAGGGATTCTTGTTGAAAAACGCGGCAAATGTTATCCCTCACTGACGTTTCGGGTTGTGAAAACCCATTAAATCAACAACCCGCTAGCGCCTCGCGGCTCAGGCACGTCGTCAGCTTCGCATCGTATCGCCTGTGCCGGTTCTACGCATTGCACAGCCCAAAGCGATATCCGGCTAATCCGTCTGACTGTCAAAAGTCATCCACTGTGCCACAACAGCAACGTTGTATTCTCGCAGAGTCCCCTAAATTCACCGACGTGGTTGTGCAATCGGAACTAGGGTTTCCCGATACCCAGCCTCGCTTGAGGACTCGGGCGTCGTTCGATCCATGCACTGTTCTGCGATCCACTAATGTCGGTACTGGAACAATCTGCCGCTGAGCCAACCGCCAAATTCGCATCTACGCGAACTACGGACGTCTCGCGCAGCCAAATCATGACAATCAACCTGGAAGACTACTTCCAGGCCGGGGCGTTTCACAAATATATCAGCCCGCGGAACTGGTATCGGTTTGAATCGCGGTTGCAGAGGAACGCGGAAGAGACGCTCGCTCTTTTGGCCGAGCACGACACGAAGGCCACGTTCTTTGTGCTGGGCTGGATCGCTGAACGGTATCCGGAACTGGTGCGACAGATTTCGAACGCGGGACATGAAATCGCAAGCCGCGGATTCTTGCATCAACCGCTGCTGAAGGTGACCGCAAAGGCTCGCCGGGAAGACCTGATTCGATCCAAGGAATTGCTTGAAGACACGATCGGCAAGGAAGTCGTTGGATTTCGTCTGTCTGACGGATGGCTTCGAAAGCGCGACCTCGGGTTCCTGAACGAACTGCAGGAGGCCGGCTACGTCTATGACTCCAGCCTGATGCCTCGCCGACGCGATTTTCTCATGCAGCCGTGGCGGCGATTTATTCACGAACACAAATGCGAAAACGTCGGCTCAATTCTGGAGATTCCTCCTTCGACCACGCCGATGGCCGGAGTCTGGATGCCGATCGCGGGCGGAAATTATCTGCGTCAGTTGCCGGACAATATGATGCAGACGGCCATTCAAAAATGGCAGGAAACAGAAACGTCGCCGTTCGTTATGTACTTTCAGACGTGGGAACTGGATGACCAGCAGCCGCGGCTGAGCGTGACGAATCGGTTGACTCAGATGCGACATTATCGAAATCTGGGCAAGTATCGCACGATGCTGCCTCAGTATTTGAAGTCGGCCAAGTTCACGTCGATCGCAGAACATGCCCGGCTGAAGAACAGCCCGCTGGCAAGTCTCGAAGATCGCACGTGCAAGGTGACATTGCAGACGATCAATCGCCGCCGTCGTGATGCCGAAGAGGCCGCTCGACTGGAGGCCGGTCAGACGCTGGCGAGCGACTTGAAGCAGACGGTGAGAACAGCCGTGACGCTGGTGATTCCGTGCTACAACGAAGAATCGACTCTGCCCTATCTGCATCGCACCATGCAGTCGCTGAAACATGAGCTGTCGCGAAACTGGGACCTGAAGATTCTGTTTGTCGACGACTGCAGCAAGGACAACACGTTCGAAGTGCTGAAGTCATTGTTTGGCGATGATTCGGACATTCGCATCGTGAAGCACGAAACGAACAAAGGCGTTTCCGCGGCGATCCTTACCGGGATCAATGCTACAACGACAGACATCGTTGCGTCGATCGATGCCGACTGCTCCTACGATCCGCACGAACTAACGCGCATGCTGCCGCTGATGACGAAAGACGTGGCGATGGTGACGGCGTCTCCGTACCACCGCGACGGCAAAGTCAGCAACGTTCCAAGCTGGCGACTGATGCTGTCCCACACGCTGTCCATGATGTATCGCGGGCTGCTGAAGCAGAAGCTGTCGACGTGGACAAGCTGTTTTCGAATCTACCGCAAGCAGCAGATTGTCGATCTGCCACTGGTGGAGAACGGGTTCCTCGGTACCGCCGAACTGGCGGCTCAGTTGAGCCTTCACGGAAGAAAGATTGTCGAATACCCGGCGACTCTGGAGGTGCGGCTGTTCGGGTTTTCAAAGATGAAGACCGTCCAAACCATCTTCGCGCATCTGCGACTGCTGTCCAAAGTCGTCGCCGATAAGCGTCTTCGACGCAATTGAGCCGGCGGCTTCGCCGCATTTGAGATTTCAAATTTGAAATTTCAAATCGACAAACTGAACACTGAACACTGAACACGGTCCACTGAACACTTCCTTTCCGAAAGACCCGTAACCATGACGAACAAGATCACACTGCCATCTGACCAGGACGCAACCGGACGAACATTAGGACCTGAAGAACTGGAAGCAGTGCGACAGTGTCTGGCGACCGGAACTTTGACCAGCACGAAGGGCAACTTCGTGAAGCAGCTCGAAACCAAATTCGCCGCCAAGATCGGCGCCAAGTTCGCGTACGCATGCTCCAGCGGAACAGCCGCTGTTCACTGTGCGATCGCTGCTCTGAACACAGAACCGGGCGACGAAATCATTACGACATCCATCACCGATATGGGAGCCATCACGCCAATCATCTACCAAGGCGCGATTCCGGTCTTCTGTGACGTTGATCCTCATACTTACAACGTAACGGCCGAAGCCATTGCCAAAGCCATCAGCCCACGGACCAAAGGCATCGTGGTGACTCACCTGTTCGGTAACCCATGCGATATGGGACCGATCATGGATTTGGCGAATCGTCATGGCATTCCAGTAATCGAAGACTGTGCCCAGTCCTTCCTGACAACATACAAAGATCAGTACGTTGGCACGTTCGGTGCCGTCGGCAGCTTCAGCCTGCAGCAGGGCAAGCACATCACAACCGGCGAAGGTGGTATCGTGACGACCAACGATCCCGCCTTGGCTCGCCGCATTTATCTGTTCATCAACAAGGCCTGGGGTTATGGCGACGCAAAGCCAGATCATTACTTCATCGCTCCGAATTATCGCATGAGCGAACTCCTGGGCGCCGTGGCTGTGGCTCAGTTGGATAAGCTGGACGCCGTTGTCGAATCACGCGTTCGCACTGCGGCCGCTTTGACAACGGAACTGTGTGGCCTGCCAGGAATTGAAACGCCTGTGATCACCGAGAACAGCGTTCACACTTTCTGGAAGTACTGTCTGCGGGTTGACGAGAACGTCATTCCAGGTGGCACGGTGGCTCTGGGAGCCGCTTTGAAAGACTACGGTATTCTGTGTGCTCCTCGATACATTCAGAAGCCCGCGTTCGAATGTCAGGTGATCAAGAATCAGGTGACGTTCGGCACCAGCCGATGGCCATTCACTCTGGCTCGACCAGAAGCCACCGACTACAGCCGCTGCCACTTTGAAGGCACCTGGAATGCTCTTGAACATGTTCTCGTTCTGCCATGGAACGAAAAGTACACGGATGAGCATATTCAGTATCTGTCGACCAACATTCGCAACGCAGTTCTGTCACTGACAGCGAAGCAGTTGGTGAAGTAAACGAGTGCTGAATGACCAATGAGCAAAACCCAATGGCCAATGAATCGCAGAACGCGTTCATTGGTCGTTGGCTTGGTTTGAACTGCAATTCATTGGTCACTAAAGCCTGGACACTGGTCATTCACGCATTGGTCATTTTTCATTCGTCATTCTTCCTTACGGATTCTCTCATGATCGCTCGTAGTCAACCAACTTTTGTCATCGTGGGAGCCGGCGGGATTTCACGATCTTATGCTCAGGCCTTTGTGCAGGGGCTGCCTTATCAGCTTGTCGGAGTCGCCGACATTCGACTGGAATCGGCTCAGGACGTAGCGAAGATGTGCGACGTTCCGGCCTACGACAACGTCGACAGGATGATCGACGAGCTGAAGCCAACGGCTGCGATCGTCTGCACGCCGCCGTCAACGCATCCAGACATCTGCTGCCGACTGATGGAACAGGGCGTTCATGTTCTGTGCGAGAAACCTCTTGCCATCAGCACCGACGAAGCGATCCGAATGGCTGAGACAGCTCAGCGATGTCGAGTCGTCTTCTCAATGGGCTCGAAGTTCCGCTTTGTGGCCGACGTTCAGAAGGCTCGCGAGATCATCGACTCAGGCATTCTGGGCGACATCATCCTTTACGAAAACACGTTCGCCGGTTTCTGCGACATGTCCAAACGATGGAACAGCAATCCCGCAATCAGCGGCGGTGGCGTTCTGATCGACAACGGCACGCACTCCGTCGACATCCTCCGCTTCCTGCTCGGCACGATTACCGAACTGCAAGTCGTTGAAGGCAAACGAATCCAGAACCTGCCTGTCGAAGACACCGCTCTAATCTTCGCCCGCACCGAAAGCGGCGCGATGGGTAACATTGACCTGTCATGGAGCCTGAACAAAGTCCGAGCTGACTTCATCAGCATCTACGGTTCGAAGGGAACTCTGTCTGTCGGCTGGAAGGAATCCAAGTACAAGCTGGCCGACCAGAAGGACTGGACGGTGTTCGGCAACGGCTATGACAAAGTGGCCGCGTTCGGCAACCAGATCAAGAACTTTGGCGGCGCGATATGCGGCACCGAAGAATTGATCATCACTCCGATCGACGCCATCGCTTCCGTCCGAGTCATTGAAACCGCCTACGCCGCTCTTCGCTCCGAAAAGTGGCACCACGTCACCCCTGCCGCCCAGTTCCGCCGGACCGCCTCGGCGGTCGTGGTAAACAGTAAGTAGTAAACGGCTTCCGTTTGCGCGACTGAACACGCCGTTTACTATTCCCTGTTTACTATTTACCAGTACTACCATGCCTCGAATTCATCCAACCGCCATCATTGAATCCAACGTCCAGCTGGGCGAAGGAACTTCCGTTTGGGACAACGCTCACATCCGCCACGACGCGGTGCTGGGTGAGCAGTGTCTGGTCGGTGGCAAGTCGACGATCGCTTATGAAGTGAAGATTGGCAATCGAGTTAAGATTAACTCGAACGCTTATATCTGTAACGGCGTCACGATCGAAGACGGTGTGATGATTAGCGCCGGAACTATTTTCACTAACGATCGGTTTCCACGAGCAACAACTCCGGATTTGAAGGAACTGCGATCGTCGGATCCGGATGAACGTACTCTGGCGACGGTGGTTCGCGAGGGGGCGACCATCGGAGCCGGATGTATCGTTGGATGCAATCTGGAAATCGGCCGCTGGGCGATGATTGGCATGGGCTCCATCGTGACGAAGTCCGTTCCGGATTTTTGCCTGGCAATCGGAACACCAGCCCGAGTCATCGGAGTCGTCTGCCGCTGCGGGGAACCCGTTCATCGATTCAACGTAGGCGACAACTCAACTCCCGTCGAAGCCGCCTGTCAGTGCGGTCGATGCTATTCGATCAACGGAGTCGTCGTGACGGAGATCGAAACGCCGGTCTCCGTCTGAACATTCACGAAGGCGAGAAGAAGATTTACCACAGAGGTCGCAGAGAACACAGAGGGGAATCGCAGAGAAAGCTCAGATTGAAACGCGGAGGACGCAGAGGTTTGGAACATCGATTACACCTCTGTGCCCTCCGCCACCTCTGCGTTCAAAACTGCGATTCATTGGTCATCTAGCATTAGTCATTGGCAATTCACTCCGTCTGTGGTTCCTCCGTGCTCTCCGTGACCTCCGTGACCTCCGTGGTTCAACCTGCGATTTCCGAAAACTGTAAACCGAAAACCTCAAACCCATGCAAAATCATTTCGCAGTCCTCGGCGGTGGCATTCTGGGGATGACGCTGGCCTTACGACTGACTCAACAAGGCCACAAGGTCACGATCCTTGAAGCGCGGCAGAACCTTGGTGGACTTGCTGACGCGTGGAAGATCGGCGACTGCACGTGGGACCGTCACTATCACGTGACGCTCATGTCCGACATGCACGCGCGGGAAGTATTGAAGGAACTTGAGCTCGAGGACCAGATGGAGTGGGTCGAAACGAAGACCGGATTCTTCACCGACGACAAAATGCACTCGATGTCCAATACGGTCGAGTTCCTGAAATTCCCGCCACTGCGAATGATCGACAAGCTGCGCCTGGGCGGCACGATCTTCTATGCGGCTCGAGTCAAAAACTGGAAAGCTCTGGAGAGTATCTCCGTTGGCGACTGGCTGACGAAACTTTCCGGAAAGCGAACGTTCGAAAAGATGTGGCTGCCGTTGCTGCGATGCAAGCTGGGCGAATGCTGGCGAGAAACCTCCGCCGCGTTTATATGGGCCACGATCGCTCGCATGTACGCGGCACGACGAACGGGCCTGAAGAAAGAACTGTTCGGTTACTGTCGCGGCGGTTACGCGAACATCCTCGAGCAATTCACGAAGAAGCTGAAATCTCTCGGCGTCGAAATCCAGTGCAGCGCGGCTGTTCGCAGCGTTCGCACGGCGATCGACGGACGATTGACGGTTCAGTTCGCGGATCATGATCGCGTGTTTGATCAAGTCGTTTCAACGCTGCCAACGCCCGTGATGAGCCGCATTTGTCCGGATCTGAACGACGGCGAAAAGAACCTGTTCGATGGCGTGCGTTACCACGGGATCGTGTGTGCCTCCGTTCTGCTGTCGAAGAGCCTGTCACCGTATTACGTCACGAACATTACCGACGCCGGGTATCCGTTCACCGCGGTGATTGAGATGACGTCGCTGGTCGACAAGAGAGAACTCGACGGCAACGCACTTGTGTATCTGCCTCGCTATGTGACTCCGAACGACGAGCTGTTCGAAAAGTCCGACGCGGAGATCGAGCACGAATTCCTCACCGGCCTGCAGCGAATGCATCCAAGCCTTTCGCTCGCCGACGTGAAGGCCTTCCGGGTCTCCCGAGTCCGCCACGTGTTCGCTTTGCCGACGCTTGGCTACTCCGATCGCCTGCCCCCGACCATGACATCTGTCAAGGGCCTTTACTCATTGAACTCCGCTCACATCGTGAATGGAACACTCAACGTCAACGAAACCATCAAACTGGCCAACGACTTTGTTGCCGCTCTTTCGAGTGGAATGACCAATGGGCGAATGACCAATGTCAAAGCACCAATGACCAATGAATCGCAGGTCCTTTGTAAGGTGTGACAGGCACACCGTTTCGTATACCTATGAAGAAAAAAGCAAGTTTCACCACAGAGGTCACAGAGAACACCGAGGATAATCACAGACGAATCACAATAGGAAACGCAGAGGACGCAGAGACCGCAGAGTTGGACCATGTCTTTTACCTCTGCGCTCTCCGCGACCTCTGCGTTCAAACCTGCGATTCATTGGCACTGGTAGAACTGGTGTGCCAGCGCTTCGCTTGTCACACCCTACGTTAAACGCACTCTCTGCTTCCTCCGTGCACCCTGTGGCCTCTGTGGTCAAACCGTGTTTCCGAAAACTGAACACCGAAAACCCTTCCTCCCATGAAACCAATCGCCAGCCTATCGCTCGATCTCGACAACAAATGGTCGTACATGAAAACTCATGGCGACGCGGGTTGGGACAAGTATCCGACTTATCTCGACGTTGTCGTGCCGCGGTTTCTAAAGGTCCTCAATGAACGCGACCTGAAGATGACAGTCTTTGTCGTCGGTCAGGACGCCGCACGTGAAGAGAACTTCGAAGCACTGGCTTCGATTTCTGCCGCCGGGCACGAGATCGGCAATCACTCGTTCAATCACGAACCGTGGCTGCATCTGTATTCGGAGCAGCAACTGGTCAGCGAACTGGCGAAGACCGAAGAGCATCTCGAACGAGTCACCGGGCAATGTCCAATCGGCTTCCGAGGTCCGGGTTTCAGTTTCTGCGATCTGCTGCTGAGGATCCTGATTCGTCGAGGCTATAAGTACGACTGTTCGACGTTCCCAACATACCTCGGCCCGCTTGCGCGCATGTATTATTTCATGTCGACGAAGCTGACCAAAGAACAGCGCGCCGAACGGAAGCAGCTCTTCGGAAAGTTCAACGAAGGCTTTCGGCCACTGAAGCCATTCACCTGGAACTTTCCTGAAGGCCAGCTCACGGAAATTCCTGTCACCACGATGCCGCTGTTCAAAGCGCCGATTCACGCCAGCTACATCCTGTACCTCGCGCAGTTCTCACGCCTCGCAGCGACGACCTACTGGAACATGGCACTGACCATGTGTCGGATGGCGGGTATTGGTCCGTCGTTGCTGCTGCATCCGCTCGACTTCATGGGCTGCGACGATGACCGCGACCTGGCCTTCTTCCCGGCGATGGGGCGACCAGCCGAACCAAAGATTCAACTGGTTGCATGGATGATCGATCAGATGAGCAAACACTACGACATCCGACCGATGAAAGATCACGCGGCCGCCATTGCAGGCGGAAGCCTCAATGACCAAAACTCAATGACCAATGAGAACACTCAAGCGAGCGGCAGGGCGTCAGCCCTCCGAGCGTCGCGGTAGAGAAAGCACCAATGCCTAATCACCAATGATCAATGAAGCACAACGGTCACTTGCGACTCATTGCCCATTTTTCTTAGTCATTGGTCATTCACCCTCCGTGGTTCAAACGGCGCATCGAATCTCATGATGACCACCCTGACAAATCGCACCGCCTTGATTGCGACAGGCTTTCTGTCGCTGGTGGCGACGCTTTGTCTGGCGATGATGAACGACAACCGAATCATGCATCCGGACATCGCTCAGGCTATCAGCGCGGCGAAGAATCTGCTCGCCGGCAATGGCTACCGTACAAGCCTGATCTACTACGAGCAGCATTATCAGCAAAACGCCTGGCCCGCCGCGCAGACTGTTTTTCCAATCGGCTTTCCTGCGATGATTGCGGGACTCGGTGCGATGGGTGTCCCCTTTCGAACGGCCGCACAACTGCTTTCGATGACGGGGTTTTTCATTGTTCCAGTGCTGATTTGTTTTGCCGCGATTCGCATGGGGCGACGACCAACGACCGCCATGTTTCTCTCGCTGCTGTGGCAGTGTTCGCCGATGAACTGGCACAACGTTTATGAGAAGCAAACGGAAACTCTGTTTGTCACGTTTACGCTCAGCAGTCTGATCCTGCTTCAGAATGATTCTCGATCGCTGCGCCGTCTGATGCTGGCTGGTTTGTTTGCGATGGTGGCATCCAGTCTGCGATATGCCGGAGTATTCTGGCTCATCACCATCGGAGTTCTCATCGGAAGTCAGATTCTGAGTGATCTGAAAGCCACGATTCAACGGCTGATCGCGTTCGGTTGTTTGCCTGCGATGCTGGTCGGTGGGATGTTTGTGAGGAACTCGCTGATCGTTGGCGACCCACGAGGCGGAATCAGTCATGTTGTTGAGAAGTCCGTGCGGCTGACTCTGGAGAATGTCTACTACGCTCTTTCGCGACTGACGGGGCTGGATCAAAACGATCTCGAGTCGGCTCGACTTCCGGAGTTGTTTTTCGCCGCCGGAGCATGTGGTTTGGTTCTGCTGGCGGCGATGTGTTTGCTGCGACGAAGAATCTCTTTGGCCCGAGTTGTGTCATTCGAAAATGTCGGACATTCCGCGGTGTACGGTTACATCGTAGTCACGCTGGTATGCCTGGCGTGGTTGGAAAAGACAACGTCGGTCAACCTCTCGCCTCGCATGATTCTGCCGCTGATTCCGTTCGGATTGCTGGCGGCGGCAGACATTGTCGCGGCACTGCTGCAGGCGACGTCCAGTTTGCCCTACTCGCGAAAGGCCATCGTTTCAACGTCTGTCTTGCTCACGCTGGGATTGGCATTGGCTCAACCAGATGTGTTTACGGAGGTGCGGGGTCAGGTGCCGCGATTCGGAATCGTGAAGGAGATCATCGAGCAGCCACTTGCCGCTACAGCGATCACACAGCTCCCATCGCATGATGTTTCGAAACAGGTGACGACCGTCCGAGACCTGCTGGCCGGTCAGCGCATTCTGACGAACGAATCGCACATGCTGCCTGAGGTGCTGGAGCAAGGTGCCATCGGGCTTTCGGAAAGCGTCTACACGTCGCGAGTCTGGACCAGCGACGAAGTGCAGTCGCTCGCGCAGAAGTATGACGTTCAACTGGTTGTGGTGTTCACCGGTATTCTCGAGCGAGATCGAAATCCATTTTTTGATTTGCTGATGGCCGACAAAGGCTGCGAAGCCACACCGTCGTGGCTTGAGCCAGTACTCGGGACTCAGGATCTGATTGTATTTCGAGTGAAAGAATCCGTCCGCCTTTCGTCGTCGAACTAGTTTGTGCTTCTGTCTGCGATTCACTGGTCATTGCTCATTGGTCATTCACCCTGAGGTTCCCTCATGTCACTCCGTATGCTCTGTGTTTTTGGAACTCGCCCGGAAGCCATCAAGATGGCGCCGCTGGTTTTGGCAGCGCAGAGGAATCCGAAGGTGACTCCGATTGTGTGCCTGACCGGTCAGCATCGAGAGATGCTCGATCAGGTTGTGAAGTACTTCGGCCTGCGAGTCGATCATGATCTGAACCTGATGCAGCCGAACCAGACGCTGTCCGATCTTACGGCAAGATGCCTGCAGATGCTGACCGGGATCATCGCCGAAACAAAGCCTGACTGCATCGTCGGACAAGGCGACACCACGACGGCGCTGTGTGCCAGCATGGCCGCGTTTTATGCCCGTATCCCGTTTGTACATGTCGAAGCTGGGCTGCGCACGGACAGTATTGATTCACCGTTCCCGGAAGAATTCAATCGCCGAGTCTGCTCGCTCACGACCGCGCTGCATTGCGCTCCAACTGACGCCTCACGAAAGAACCTGCTGCGAGAAGGCTATTCGCCAGACGACGTCATCGTCACCGGCAACACTGTCCTTGATGCGCTGCAACTGGCCGTTCAGCAGGAACGAATGAATTCATCTACATGGATTCAGAAGCATCCGGACATCGCGGGTCGTCCGATGGTGCTGATCACAGCACATCGACGCGAAAATCATGGCGATGGGATTCGCAACCTGTGCACCGCGATCGGTCGCCTGGCTGATACGTTCCCGAAGGTGCAGTTCGTGTATCCTGTCCACTTGAATCCGAACATCCGCGGCCCGGTGCATGAGATCCTCGGCGGCCGCAGCAACGTGCATCTGATTCCACCGGCTGATTATCCGGAATTCATCTGGCTGATGGACCAGGCGACGTTGATCTTGAGTGATTCCGGCGGCGTTCAGGAAGAAGCTCCGTCACTTCGCAAACCGGTTCTTGTCACTCGCGATTCCACCGAACGCCCCGAAGCGCTTACCGTCGGCGCGACGAAGCTGGTGGGAACCGATCCCGACCGCGTCTTCAACGAAGTCCGCGAGCTGCTGACCAACCGCGATGTTTATGAAGCCATGCAGGTGGATGTCAATCCGTACGGCGATGGTAAGGCTGCGGAACGCATCATCGATTTGGCTTACGCGAGGTTCTCGAAGGCCTCGCAGCTTTCATCAGTCACCTCGCTGTAGGATGGGCATCGTGCCCTACGCGGGAACTTGTCCTGCGACATTCGGCCCATTCTTCGTTGGCTTTGTAACCTTCTGTAGAAACGCTGTTACGAAGTCTTGAAACAGAAGGCAACAAAGGAAACGAAGTTAGTCTCGGACAGGAATGTCCAAGCTACGAGGTGAAAGCGGGAGTTTCTACTTCGCGGCAGCGCGGGTTGTCGTCTTTTCTTCGGGGATCTCGCTCAGCATCTTCTTGAGATCCACTTTCATGTATGGCATCTCGGCAGCGGGCTTGCCGTGGCTGGCGTTGGCAACGTAAAGAACTCCGTCGGCAGGAACGAACAGTACGTTGTGAAGATTGGATTCCATCGCCACCGGGCGGCTCATCAGCCATTGGCCCAGCTTCGCGTCGAACTGGCCGTGCTTCTCGGTCACTCGACGACGCAGTTCTTCGAGTCGGCTGCCAGCGGAAAGCACAACCGCGTCTTTGATACCTTCGCCAAGCAGTTTGTGCGTTTGCCCAGGCTTGACGAATTCAATCGCTTCCGGAGTTGCTGAAACTCCAACGGCCTCGTTCGTCTTTCCGTCGGCGAAGACGTAGTAGTATTCACAAGTGCGAGGACTGTTGGTCCAGAGTTCCTGAACTTCGGCCAGCGTGTCGCACTCTTCGAGGGCTCGTCGCATCAGAGTTGCCATCGGGGCACCGTCCCACTGGCCTTCGCCTTTTCCGCCCATTTCGCCGAGTGAAATCGCTTCCGCATTCATTCCCGAAACACTGCCAATGAAGCCAGCGTAGCCAACGTTTGCGAATGGAATCTGGCCCTGAGCCTTTACAATAAAAGTTGTCGCGGCATCCTGCAGTCCGATCGTGGTCATGTAGTCGAGCACTCGGCCGTGATACAGCTTGCCATCCTTTGTGGCCGAACCGAACACCGCAAAGCCCGAGCAATGGAAGAGCTCTGGGAACACGTTCAGAGCTTCAACGATTTTCGGTTCAAGCCCCAGCGAAGCGGCCAGTGCCTGTGTTTCGCGTTTGTGACGTTCTGGAATATGCGGCGAAAGTCGTGCGTACGCGTCCTGCAGATCCTGTCGAAACCAGCGGCCCGTGCGAACAACATTGGCGGTGCCGAAGCTGTAGAGAACCGATTCGATGCATCGACGAGATTCGTCAGGCAGCAATTCGCCGTGAGCCATTCCGATCTGTTCCGGAGTTCCCCACAGCACGGCGACTCGTTGACCGTCGACCCACTTCAATTCGCCATGCTCGGTTGTGCGAGGCTTCATCGAGGGCTTTGTCAGTGAAGCGCCGGGTTTGAGGATTTCGGTGGCTCGTCGAACTCCGATCAGCAAAGTGCGTTCGATTTCACCGCGAGGCAGCTCTGTCACTTTCATGCCCGGCCATTCTTCGGCCGACGGTGCTGAGCTAACTTCTGTGCTTGTTGTCAGCAAGACATGGACGTCGCCACTGACGACGTCGATTCCGCGATCGGTAGGGAATGAAACCGAGACGTTGCCGATCTTCCATTTTCCGTTTGCCACATCATGCTCAACCTTGGTTGTCGACAACAGACCTCGCAGAGTTTCCTCAACGTCGCTGCCAGCCAGAACGCTCAGGCCAAATCGAACGGAGGCCAGGCTGGAATCATCTGAGATCAATCGTTCGGCCACTGCCACAGGCTTCAAACTGTCTGCGCTGTCGACTTCGCCTCGGCCGATGAAAACGGTCCCATGCTTCGGCAGTGCCAAAGCCGTGATCTCGGCTCGTCGTCGAATCGTGATCGCGTAGTCCGGATGAGCCAGCGTCAGGTCGAAGCTTTCGTCGTCATAGCGGATGGCGCTGAGTTCAATCGTCTGAGCATGTCCGTCGATCGGCAGTTCGACTTTTCCAGACAGATCAAACTTGGCTTCTCGCCCCGCGAGGAATGATGCGAGCGGCTTGAGCCCAATTGCGAGGTCCGTCGGTTTCTCCGCAAAGACTGGAATCGCGGTTCCGAAGACGATGAATAGCGAAAGCAGGAATTGTGGTCGGCGGCTCGGTGACATTTCGGGATCTTTCGGTCGGCGATGGGACTTCGCGGGATTGAGCGAGCGAGTTCGGTCGCCAAGTTTAGCCACGATCTACAATTGCTGCATCCGCGGTTTGTGAGCTTTTTCAGGCAAAAGGCGTCCTTCCGCCAACAGAAACTCGCCGGACCAATCCGTTCTGCCGCAGCGAACCAAAGTCCTCCCAATCGCTTTGTTCGCGTTCTTTTGACTGCCGCGTCAGAATGTTTGCCGATAAAATCCAGGAAAGCCGGAACGTTATAGAAGCACAAGAGCGTCGAGGCTCTTGTGCTTTGTCACGACAAACGACTAGTGTTTGATTTGGGAAACTCCATTACGAACTCACGTCGGTGACACGGGCTACATTATCGCCCGGCACTCTGTGGCGGGTCAGAACCCCAAAACTGCCAGCGACATTTTCCAACGGCAAGTGATCCAGACAGGAATCAGAACTGTGGCCACTGTTTCCGAAAAAACTCAGCGAGGCTATGCCGAGGCTGACGAGTTCATTCAGTTCCAGATCGAGCAGGCTCGTAGCCGAATCAAGGCCACGGATCTGCTGACAGCTTCTGTATTGGCTGGACTGTTGCTGGTTGGCTATCTGCTGATCTTCACCCTGCTCGACCATTGGGTCATCGAAGGCGGCTTCGGACCCTGGACTCGCGCGGGAATGCTGATTGGCATTCTGACGCTGTGCGGCGGCATCGTGTTGCGGTACGTGCTGCGTCCCTGGTTTCGGACGATTCATCCGCTGTACGCGGCAAGAATGCTGGACCGATCATCAGAGGGTCTCGAAGGCAGCCTGATGGCGGTCGTCGATCTGCAGGCTGGCGGAAGAAAACTCGATTCGCCAATTCAGAGAACTCTGGAAAAACGCGCGGCCGTGAAGCTTGCCGAGATTCACGTCGACGAAGCCATCGACCGCAAGCTGCTGATTCGTCTTGGCACTGCCCTGCTTGTGATGACTCTTGCCACATGTCTGTATGCCGTGCTGAGTCCCAAGTCGATGAGCCTGCTACGACCACTGACGCTTTCGCAGGCCAGCGTGGCAACTCGAACGGTGGTTGAGTCCGTGAAGCCAGGAAACAAAACGGTGCCAGCGGGTTCACAGGTGGAATTCATCGCCGATCTGTCCGGAGTGATCCCGGAAGACGTGCAGGTTCTGTTCACAACGGCTGACCGACGATTCGTTGACGAACCGCTCAAGATGCGATCGGCCAATGATCAGCATCGGTTTCAGGTCCTGATGGTCGGAGAAAGCGACCGCGGCATTCGACAGGATTTGCAGTATCGAGTCGTCGCGGGGGATGCCACGTCGGAAGTCTATTCGATCACAGTCGATCAGCCGCCAACGGCTCACGTCACCGAGGTGCGATACAACTATCCGAAGTACATGAATCTGCCAGAGCGAATCGACACCGCTGGCACAATCGACGCGTGGGAAGACACGACGGTCACCATCAAAGCGCAAAGCAGTGTCCCTGTGGAAACGGCGATGCTGCAGTTTTCCGATGACGCGGCTTTCGCAGGTCGAGCCGAAGAACTTCCGATGGCGATCACGGGAGGTTTGTTGTCGGTGGAAGTGAAACTGGAAGACCGCGAAGACGGTTCCTTCCCAAAGTTCTATCGAATACAAGTGACCGATGCTGACGGTGATTTTGATCCGGAACCCGTCGTCTACGCGATGGAAATTCGTAAGGATCTGCCGCCGATCGTGAAGCTGCTGGATCCGACTCGCGACCTGCAGGTGGCTGCGAACGCGATCATCCCGTTGTTGGTTGAAGCCGAAGATCCGGACTTCCTGCTGCGGTCGGTGACTCTGCACTATTCGGTGAACGGAAAGCCCGTTCAACCGTCCGAAGTGCTGCTGGATACTTCCAAAACCGCGTTGCCAAAACGCTGGGTGGAATCATGGGACTTCAAGCTGGCACTGCTGAAGCTCAATCCCGGCGATGTTGTGACTTATCACATCGAAGCCCGCGACAATCGCCCGCCGCTGGGCAACCAGTCGCGAACCGGCGATCTGAATCTGCAGATCATGTCTCCCATCAGCGAGCAGGCTGTTAAGGATCAGCTGGAACAGGATCGCCAGATGCAGGAGCAACAACTCAAAGACCGCAAGGCCGCTGAGTCCGCTGAGTCCGCTGCTGGCGAAGAATCTGAACCGCCAAACGTTGGCGAGAATCCGCAACAGCAGAATCCCGAACTTCAGAATCCTCCTGGCGAGGAAACTCCTAACGATCAGCAACCCGGTGAAGGCACCGAAGAGCCTCAAAACAACGACAGCGGCCAGCCGGGAGAAAAAGGCCAGCCAGGCAATGCGACGGAGCAGCAGAAGCCAAATGAAAACCCGTCGACAAAGCCCGAGGGTGCAAAATCGGGCGAGAACGGTTCTGCCACGGATCCACATCAGCCCGGCAAACAATCGGCGGCGGAACAATCAGGAAAGCGTCGCGCAGATGAAGATGAAGCGCTGCAGCGAGTGATCGAGGAGATGAATCGTAACCGCAACGAAAGTGGAACTGAGACAGACGATTCTTCGCCTGCAGATCCGAAGTCGGGCGAGAAGCCAGCAGCGGACTCACGACCGTCTGAAAATCGTGATCCTCAATCGAAGAAGAACGATGAACCGGGCGAGAATCCGTCATCGAAGCCACAAGGCGACGGCTCCAGCGAAGATCCATCGAAGGGAGCGAACGAAAAGCCGCAAGACGAGTCCACAGGAAGTAAATCCGAACCAATGACCAACGACGGCGCGAATGGAACGCAGCCTCCGAAGGACAATGCGCCGGCTTCAAATGGTAAAGTCGAACCTAAGCAACCCAAAGACAGTGATCCCTCGCAGGCGGCATCTGAAAATACTGCTGACGGGGCCGAAGCGATGGATGAACCGAAAAACGGAAAAGGCACAGGAAAAGACGGACGAAAACCCGCTGCGGATCAGCCAACGGCGGAAGATCCAAAGGGAGCGTCCTCCGATGATAAAAAGCCCGCGGACGCTGGCGATGCGGAAAAGGAATCCGGCAACGATCCAACCGGCAATCAGGGAACTCCGCAAAATCAGAATCCCGAGGGAAAGGATAATCCGCAGTCCGCCGGCGGCTCGGAGAAAGCAGAACCAAAGGCTGACCCGGACATGAAGTCGGCTCAGGGTAGCCCCCCGCAGAAGCCTGGTAATAACGACGCGGGAACCGATGACGCGGGGAAGAACAAACCGAACGGAGATCCGAAACAGGCGAAACCCGACCCAGCTCAGCAGGGCGAAGAATCAAACGACGCAGGCAACCCGGATCAATCGGGAGCAGCCAAATCCGGCCAGAAAAAATCAGAGGGCGATAACAACGGGACTCCTGAAAATGCTCAGGAGAAGCCCGCTGATAGCGAAAAAGCTGCGGGACAAAAACCCACAAATGAAGTCGGCGAAAAACCCGACCAGAAGAACAACGGCGAATCCGAGAAGAACGGCGAAATGGATCGCAAGTCGGAATCCGACGAAGCGGGTGATAAATCATCTAAGAACAGTGCGCCGAAGAGCGAAAACTCCGAGAGCAGTAAAGAAGCTGGCAGTAAAGAAGCTGGCAGTAAAGAAGCTGGCAGTAAAGAAGCTGGCAGTAAAGAAGCTGGCAGTAAAGAAGCTGGCAGTAAAGAAGCTGGCAGTAAAGAAGCTGGCAGTAAAGAAGCTGG
>JANMEV010000208.1:0-18913 GCA_031377305.1 Planctomycetota bacterium
CGGAACAGCCGACGAATTAGTGCCCATCGATTGGAGCAAGTCGTGTCACAATGCTCTCAAAGAGCACGGTGTGAAAACGGAAATGCATACGATCGAAGGTGCCGGACATATCCAGGCCGCGATGAATGCCGAAGCTCTGGAAAAGGCCTATGGCTTCCTCGAGCAGGAGCTGCTGGAACCAAAGTAGAATCCCCAGAAACGTTATTCCATTCAAATGCCACCTACGTCAACGGGACGCACATGACCTATCAGACCGTCGTCTTGTCCACGTTGGAAGAATACCTTGCCAACACCGACGAAACGGAAGAAGACCGCTGCGAACAAATCGCATTTCGTAACGCAACACTAAGTGAGTTTCCCTACAGCGTTATGCTCGAGGTTGCGTTCTCAGAAATGGACTATGCAAGTCGATGGGCTTGGCAACAATTTGGCCCCCGGCATGGGGAATGTTTTGATGTTCGCCGGGGATCAAAACCGTCCGAATACCCGATGTGCAAAGATCCAGAACCACACTCCCATCAAGGCACGTGGTGCTGCCATTGGTACGTCAAAACAGATTACGACTTTGGAATTTGCGAGTGGTTTTTTTCCAATTCGAATGATAGAGACCGCTTCCTGGTGTTCGCGCCAACGATAAACTGGGGAGAAAACTTCCCAAAACCAAATCCAAAAATGGGATAGAGCGTTGGACGCTGAGCCGCCGATCGCGGCGTTCCTGAAGTCCGAATCGAACGGAGCCGGCCCGGTCAACGCAACCGTTGGACATCTCTGCCCGTCAGGCACGAATGGAGGAGGCAACGTCCAACAAGAAGATCCAAGCGGCGTTCGGTATTTGGCGACCTCCAGATCACTTGTGCACACGTAGCGATAGGCAGTTGAGGGTATTAGCTGACCCGGTGAAATCCTCAAAACTCGCAAAAACGTTCAGCGAAGCTCCCGAAAGCTATGGGCCATTGTGTTTGCGTGCGAATACCCGGGTTAGAAGGTCAACACTGTCGCGATTTTGTGGCAAACGGGGCCGGATTGAACTAGACTACAGGGACACTGGAGGAGCAGACAAAGTCAGCTCGTCTGTTGGATTACATCGCATCGTCCACCGAAACCCCTTCGGTTTTTCAAGAGTCGGTGCGGAAGGTAGAGCGTTTTTGGGTCATGAACAATGAATCCGGCCTTTCGATGTCCGTCCTGCGGGTTCCGCTTTCGTGTCGAGGAAAAGTACCTTGGCAGGAAGGCTCGTTGCCCAAATGCGGAATGTCAGCAGGCAATCGTTCTGTCGCCTGAGCTCGCTGAGCGGTCGGAACCGGCCAAGCCAAAAGCTGCACCACCTTCCCCCACCTCCGTCAGCAAAACGAAACCGGCTGAAACGCCTTCGACGCCGCCAAGTCTGCCAACCCGTTCTAAAGCATCAGCCGCATCAGCAAAGGCGACTCCTGCAGCCCCGGCAACTCGTGCTGTAAAAGAACCGACACCTGAGCGAGCGAAGCCAGCGGTTCGAACGGAACCTGAAAGCTTACCGCCCGCTCGTCGGCGTACCGGAACCGCTGCGGCGACTCGAGCGAGTTCTCGTTATCAAAATCAGAGTAACGTATCTCCCCTGATCATCGGCTTTGTCGCGACAATGCTTTTAGGTGGAGTTGCGCTGGGCAGCTATTGGTTCGTGAACCGCCCTAAAGCGGCCTCAGAAGGTTCCGAAGTAACGGCGCTGGCAAGTACTGAGGGTTCGTCTGTCGCGACCCAACCGACTGACTTTCCACTATCGTCTCCAGTTTTCGACGGTGATGAAGCCGTCCTGCAAAGCGAGCAGCAGCAAAGCAAGCAGCGGCAGTCTGAACAGAAGCTGGACCTCGCACGGCAACAACCTGGGTCTGCAGTTGCCGCTCAGACGTCGTCACTCGCGACGCCGCAACTGACGGCCACGTTGACTGCAACAGCCATCAGCAAGAATGCGGGACGGCAACAGAAGGTGAAGGACACGCTGATTCCGTTTCTTACCAAACATTGCAGCGAATGCCATAACGCGGACACTCAGGAAGGCGGCATCACGGTTCATGATCTCGCAACAGCCGATCAACTCCTGAAAGATCGCAAGAAATGGGAACGCGTCTATCGGATGATCAACGCAGGAGCGATGCCTCCGCAGGAATACGATCCGAAGCCTGAAGAAGGGGTTCGCAAGGAAGTGGTCAATCTGCTGCACGACGAGCTTCACAACTTTGACTGCACTAAAATTCATCACGCTGGTCGCTCGACACTGCATCGCCTGAACCGAGCCGAATACAACAACACCATTCGTGATCTGTTCGGGCTTTCCATAACGCCGGCTGACAAGTTTCCTCAGGATGATGTTGGCGAAGGGTTCGACAACATCGGCGACGTGCTGAGCATTCCTCCGCTGTTGATGGAAAAGTATCTGGATGCGGCTGAAGAAGTCGCTGGCACGGTGATTGATACTCGCGACTTTTCGAAAGGTGCCACTCAACGAGTCGACGCGGCTCAGTTCACATCGTCGGTGAACGGCGCTGTTGCGGGGGACGACGGCTTTTTTACGCTTTCATCAACCGGAAGTGTGACGGCGACGATTGAAGTGCCGGTCGAGGGCAAATACAAGATTCGGATTGAAGCGGCGGCTTCACAGGCAGGCCCGGATAACGCCAAAATGGGTTTGCAGATTGATGGAAAAGACGTTGAGACCTTCGAAATTAAAGGCCGACGGCGGAGTGCCGCCTGGTTCGAAGAGAATGTCAAACTTCCCGCAGGCAGCCACGCGTTTTCTGCTGCGTTCCTGAACGATTTCTACGACGAGAAAGCTCCCGAGAAACGACGCGATCGCAACCTTTACGTGCGCGCGTTTGAAGTGGTTGGCCCCGAAGGCGGCACCGGGCCCAATTGGCATGAGATTCATCGACGATTTGTCACAACCAAACCGGCTGCCGGTGTGTCCGTGCAGGATGCCGCTACCACTGTGCTGCGTCCGATACTTTATCGCAGTTTTCGACGACCTGTGACGGATGCTGAAGTCGCTCGTTTTGCATCATTGGTGAATGAAACCGTCAGTCAGTACAACGAAACCTACGAGTATGGATTGTTCGTTGCTTTGCAGGCCATTCTTGTGTCGCCCGATTTCCTGTTTCGCAAAGAGGCCGATCCTGAAGGCAACGAAGAAGAACGCTCGCTGAACGAGTATGAACTGGCATCGCGGCTGTCGTACTTCCTTTGGAGCAGCATGCCGGATGACGAACTGCTAAAGGTCGCAGAATCCAAACGACTGCTCGACCGAACCGTTCTTCGCAGTCAGATTGAACGCATGCTGAAGGATGATAAAGCGTCGGCTCTGGGCAGGAACTTCGCTTCGCAGTGGTTGAACCTGCGGAACCTTGCCGACATTCGCCCGAATTCAGACGTGTTCCCTGACTTTGATGAATCGCTTCGATCGGCGATGAGCCAGGAAACGGAGATGCTGTTTTCCAATGTCGTTCGCGAAGATCGCAGCATCGACGATTTCCTGAACTGCGACTTTACATTCGTCAACGAGCGACTGGCAAAGCACTATGGGATCTCAGGAGTCAGCGGTGATAAGTTCGTTCGAGTTTCACTGCAGGGTTCGAATCGTTCGGGCGTTCTAACGCATGCCAGCGTGCTGACGCTGACATCCAATCCGGGTCGAACAAGTCCCGTGAAGCGAGGCAAATGGATACTCGAAAACATCCTTGGCGAATCTCCGCCTCCACCACCACCAGGGGTTCCACCGCTTGAGGATGCCGCGAAGGATGTGACGGGATTGAGCCTTCGCGAACGCCTTGAGATTCATCGAAAAGATGCCGGATGTGCGTCCTGCCACAAGACTATGGATCCGCTGGGGATGGGACTGGAGAACTTCGATGCGATCGGTCGCTGGCGTGACAAAGAGGGCGATAAGCCAGTCGATGCATCCGGCGATTTGCCATCCGGCGAGAAATTTACGGGCCCGATTGAACTGGTTTCTATCATTAAGGGTCGGCAGGAACAGTTCTACCGAACGTTTGCTGAACGGCTGATGGTCTATGCTCTTGGCCGGGGTCTTGAGTACTATGACAAGTGTGCGGTCGATCAGACTGTGGCATTGGGAAAACAACGTGGGAATCGGTTTTCCGCTCTTGTCGAAGGAATTGTGACATCCGATCCTTTTACGAAGCGCAGCCGATCCCGAGAATATGAAATTCCACCGACGCAGTAGGCGTCAGGCTGTTGCTGCCGATTTAAGTCGCAAGCTGAATTTTGCGGAGTGCCCTCAATGAGCCAATTCAAACTCAATCGTCGAACATTGCTGCGGGGTGTTGGCACCGGCCTGGCGTTGCCGTATCTGGAATCTATGTTCTCAGCCCGTGCGATGGCTGCGGCAGGTGCAGCCGCTCCGGTTCGAATGGCGTGCCTGTTCTTCGCGAACGGTGCCATCATGGATAAATGGAAACCGAGGGGCGAAGGCCGCGACTATCAATTGTCGCCAACACTTGAACCGTTAGCAGACTTCAAAAACGAAATGATCGTGTTTGGTGGCTTGACGCAGCACCATGCTCGAGCCAACGGCGATGGTGGCGGTGATCATGCTCGCAACGCCAGCGCCTACCTCACGGGGGCTCAACCAAAGAAAACGTCCGGCGCAGACATCACCGTAGGGCAATCGATCGATCAGGCCATCGCGGAAAGGGTCGGAAGCAAGACTCGGCTTCCTTCCATCGAACTTGGAATCGATCGTGGTCGAAACGCCGGAAACTGCGACTCAGGCTATAGCTGTGCCTACTCGTCCAACATCTCCTGGAAGACGCCGACAACGCCGTGCTCCAAAGAAGTAAATCCTCGCCTTGCGTTTGAACGCCTCTTCGGAAACCCCAAAACGGCGGCCGACATGGAGCGTCGCAACCGCAACCGAAAGAGCATTCTCGACTTTGTCTCGGACGACGCAAAACGAATTCAGCCATCTCTCAGCGGAGCGGACCGTCACAAGATGGACGAATATTTTTCCAGCCTGCGTGACATCGAACAGCGAGTGGCTCGAGCGGAAAAAGAACCAGCGGAGATTCCTGAACTGAAGCTTCCGGATGGTGTTCCCGCTCAACTGGCCGAACACATGAATCTGATGTATGACATACTTACGGTCGCGTTCCAGACCGATTCAACTCGAATTGCCACGCTGATGGTGGCCGATGCTGGCAGTAACCGAACTTACCCGGAAGTCGAAGTGCGAGACGGTCATCATGAACTGTCGCATCATCAGAACGATGCCCACAAGATGGAACAGATTGCGAAAATCGACCGCTATCTGGTCGAGCGCTTTGCTTATTTCCTGGCGAAGTTGAAGTCAATCAGGGAAGGCGAGTCAACTCTCCTCGATAACAGCATGATTCTTTACGGTAGTGGCATTTCCGACGGAAACCGCCACGATCACCACGACCTGCCGATCATCCTCGCTGGAGGCGGCGGCGGCACGATCAAGTCGGGCCGAAGCATCATTCATCCAAACGAGACGCCGCTCAACAATCTTTTCATGGCGATGGCCGACAGAATGGGTGCATCACTCACCACTCTCGGCGACAGCAAAGGCAAGCTGGATTTGAGCTAGATCGTATTCGCCCCCAAGCCGAGGCGTAAGAGTGCACCTTCGATTTGTCGCATCAAAACTTGCTGGCTGTAGTCATTCCAGCGCCGAGAGGATTGCGGCCGCCGCTGACCTTAGAGTCTGACCTTGATGGATTGTCAAAACGACGGTCTAAGAGAAAGTCACTAATATGGCAACCAAAACAATCTCTACCGGAATCACTCGATTCGACTACGAGCATCTCTCAAAAGGTTTCATGGTTCGCATTTGCCGCAAAGGCAAACACATCAATGAGTTCTTTTCGGACTCACGATTTGGATCCAGGTCGAAGGCTCGCCACGCGGCTGAACAGCGGTATCAGGAACTGATCGAAGAACATGGTCCAGCCAACATGTCCATGAAGGACAAACTGACGAAACGTAACACCACAGGCCTGGTGGGCATCCATATTGTTCACGGAATCGACAATCGCTGGCCAGGCTGTGAGTATTGGGCTTACTGTGCTTCATGGGTCAACGAAGATCGCACTCGTGGTAAGATCAGTTTCTCGTGGAACAAGTACGGCGAAAAAGACGCCCTTGAACTTGCTATGATGGCCCGCAAGCACGAGATCACTGACCGTCAAAAACTGGTCAATATGCTGGAACGTCGGAAAGCATCGCAAAAGAAGAGCAAAGCCGCAAAGCGTCGTCCTCGCAATACCTCGACTGGGCGGAAGTAAGACATTGCAGCGTTGTCGCCGAAGTCTTGAGAATTCGGCGACCTTTGCGGTTCGACACTCCAGATTCTGACAGAACCGGCAACAGTCAGCACTGGCCGCGCGGAGTGCAACGCGGCCATCTGGGCACGCGGGAGATCGCCATGTCAGGTAGTCGATCGGGTGCCTCAAGTGCCGTCGTAGTAACCCATGATCTTCTGATGCACATTAAACAGGGGCTCGTTATAGATATCAGCAATCACGATTTGACTGCCGGTCACGTCCAGCAAAATCCCTTTCTGTGCGGACGCAGCTGATAGTCGAAACGACTTCACTTTTTCGTTCAGCTTGACTCGTCGTAGCTCATCCCACCTCAGTTTGCCTTTCAATGGCCCCTGCACGAGACCGATTCCGGCAGGCGACACGATAAGGAAACTATTGCGCCAGTTCTTGATGTGCTGAGTACCTGTCGCCGGTTGCGCGAACGTCAACAAAAAGAACAGGAAGCCGAACACAACAACGACAACTCCACCAGCAAACCATTCTGGCGTTACAATTCCAGCCAGCAGCCAAAGCACTCCGCCCACGACCATGCCAAGAGAAAATGCTCTCAGCCTTGGCCGATGAGGCCGAGGAGCGATCGTTTCTCGTGCGGAAAAGCAGTAGACCTTTTCATCGCCGAACGTCGCAAATTGCTCGTCAGCGTAATCTTTAAGTGCCAGTGGAATATTGGCTGTGACATTCGACTCAAAATTGTTGCACAGAAATTCATACACGGCTGTGGACGAATCGTTGATCGACGCCGGAATCGTCAGCAATCCGCCGGCATGAGTGACGAAAATCGGAAACTGCCCATTGCCGGAGGTCGATTTTTCCGCTGTCACCGACTTAAATGAGGCGAGGGGAATCGACTCGAATGAGTCGCCAACCATAAGGTCGGTCGCATTGAGCTGCATTGAAAATGGACGTTCACGGGCCATCATCAGAGCGCTGGCCACAGTAGCCAACGGGATACAAAAAATCGCGAAGCCAGGATTTAGGCTGACAACCGAAACACTGACCAGTGCAGCACAGCACAGACCCAAAAAAATGGGAAATCGAGGTGTCCCGGGATTCGATTCAATTTGTCGGCCGATCACAACACCGTCTCCAGCAGCAATACACACAAGTTGTGCAGAAAATGAAACACGATTGGCAACAGTAAGCCGCCACTGGCCAGCCGCAGCATCCCCAGCACAGCTCCCAGCATGGCCAGAACAGGGATGCTCAGTGGTGCTCCCAGATGAGCCATCGCAAACAACATGGACGTTATCAGAATTGCCTGAGTCGGCGGAATCACTTCCAAAGCCGCTCCAAGGGCCACGCGGCGAAAGAAGAACTCCTCAACGATCGCGGGCTGCAAACAAACGGCAAAGAAAAGCCACATCCAAAGGCTCGGAAACGATGTCAAACTCTCTCGTTCAACAACCAGCCCCAGTGTCTCACTAAGCCAATAGTGATATCCGACGTTCAGTGCCAGTGTCGTCATCAGCAACGGCAACGCCAGAAACCACAGAACACCGACATGCATTCGTGCTGGTTGAGGCCACTTGGGGGCAAGCTTGATCCTGCTCAGCGCAATCAAAACAATGATCGTATCCAGAACTTCAACGACGGTGATCCAGCCAAGTTGAGTCTGGGCTGCCTCTTCCGTAAGCTGCTCCTGCCTCTCGATTGACAGCGATGTTACCACTGCTGTGAAAATCGACACCAACGCCATCGCAGCAAAGGCCCAGACAGTTTGTACGATGGCCGGAGACTGAGCTGATCCTTTGTCCGATTTTGTAGCTTCAATCTCTCCAGCGAACGTCCGATTCTGCGCAAGACACTTAGGGCACTTTGATGCCGAGTTGCTAAAAGTCGATCCGCAGCGCCAGCAGACTGCCCGTTCGTCGTCTGGGCCGCTTGACGAAAAAACATCACGGTGAACTGCCGAGTCGACAGCGTCAGAATCAAGTTCGCCGTCAAATGAAGCGGGGTCGTTCATCTCGCAGGAGCTTTCGTTCAGGCCATCGCCTGAGCATCCTTTTCACGTTGATAGGCCATCGCTGTTTGAACCGACTTTCCAAGCGCGATGATAACGATCACCTTAATGACGATGCCGTGAAGAAGCGAAGTGGGGTCAAGAAAACCAAATCCAGCAATGCCGCCCACGTAAATGATCAGGCTTAGGATTGTGAGTGGTACCGGCAGGGACTTAAGAAAGATGCCCGCTAACAGAAAGAAGGCTCCCATTGCCAAGCCGATACCGTAGATGATTCGCACAATTCCCACGACGCGGTCGAAATCAGCGCCGTTTAAACCAACCTGCCGCACTTCATTTTCTGAGTTCGCGAACATGAAGCCGTTTACCGCCAGAGTTAAAATGCCGATCGCGAGAAGAATGTTGCGAGTCTTCCGAAGGTCAGCCTCGCGAGTAGACTGTGCGAGACTTCCAAGCTGACTGTCGTTACTACTCATGGGCAAAGCTTTCGGTGAAGATTCGAAGTGAAAGGTCGATTCACGAATGTGCTTCAACCCTTACGGCACTAGTGTGACCCTTTTATTCCGGTTAGGGAATGAACCCAAACGGCACGTGTTGTCGCTATTTTTCTGAATAACTCAAGGGAACTTTCTCTTGACTCGCCCCACTAGACCCTGCCAGACGTCGTCTTTTGGTGGTTGATACCGGTCAAATCGCAGGTTGACTGAACTTTACCGGTCCGGTTGGGTCTTCCAGTTTGTGTGATTCGGGTGAATCTGCCCAAAATCAGGATCGAATGCTGACCGGCAAAAACATACACTAGGCATCCGGAATTGCAGCCTTTTGCGAATCAACGTCGCAAGGGCAAACGTCCGAAGAAGACCGAACGGATCAAAACCTGAGCCGTTTCAGCATGTTACTGCTGGATAGACCCGGCGAATTGAGCTGAATCAGCGTTCCCCAGGCGTCCGTTTCATTCGTCCAAATGACCATTAAGAACAAAGGTGACGACGTTGGCTACCGTCGAAAAAGCGACTCAAACAATTAACGGCGCTCAGATTCTGATCGAGATGCTCATCAGACTGGGAACAGACACAATTTACGCCTATCCCGGCGGATGCAGCATGCCGCTCCATCAGGCGCTGCGTGAAAAGCGAGATACCATTCGCACCATTCTGCCTCGCCATGAGCAGGGCGGATGCTTTGCGGCTCAGGGGATCGCTCGGTCGACTGGAAAAGTCGGCGTCTGCATGGCCACCAGCGGTCCCGGCGCGACGAATCTGGTGACTGGGATCGCCGACGCGAAACTGGACAGCATTCCGCTGATCGCCATCACCGGCCAGGTGCCGCAAGCGGTCATCGGCAGTGATGCGTTTCAGGAAACGCCGATGGTCGAAGTTTGTCGAGCCATCACCAAACATCACTACATGATCACCAGCATCCGCGATGTGGCTCGTATCATGAAGGAAGCGTTTCATATCGCATCAACTGGTCGTCCCGGTCCGGTTCTGGTGGACTTTCCGAAAGACGTTCAGCTTGAAGTCATGCCGCTGAACGAAGTCGATTTTGATCCACCGATGAATCTGCCTGGCTACCGTCCGGAAGTCCGGCCGGTTGCCATGGAGCAGGTTCGGCAGGTCATCGCTGCAATCCGTCGGTCAAAGCGCCCGGTGCTTTATGTGGGCGGTGGATGCATTCAAAGCGAAGCGTCAGAAGAGCTGACGAAATTTGCATTGCGAACCGGCATTCCAGTCACAATGACTGTGATGGGGCTGGGAGTTTTCCCAGGCACTCATCCGCAGTCGCTGCATATGCTGGGAATGCACGGAACGGTTTACGCCAACTACGCTGTGGATCAATCCGACCTACTGCTGGCGTTTGGCGTTCGATTCGACGACCGCGTCACCGGGAAACTGGAAGAGTTCGCGAAGCACGGGAAGATCGTACATGTCGATATTGATGCGTCCGAGATTCATAAGAACAAAGAAGCCCACATTCCTGTTCACGGCGACGTGAAAGAAGCACTGGTCGCCCTGAATGCAGCTTTGACGAAGGAAGACATCCCGGACCTTTCTGAATGGCATCATCAGATTGCTGGTTGGAAGACCAAGTTTCCTCTGAGCTACGGCAATGCTGGTGACGCAATTCTTCAGCAGTATGCGATCGACGAACTGTGGCGTCAGACTCACGACAAAGACACTTACGTAACTGTTGGCGTTGGCCAGCATCAGATGTGGGCAGCTCAGTTCTACAAGTTTGACAAGCCTCGTCGCTGGTTGAGCAGCTCTGGTCTGGGCACGATGGGCTTCGGCTTGCCAGCCGCGATGGGAGTTCAGTCGGCTCATCCAAATTCAATCGTCGTCGATATCGACGGTGACGGTTCATTCCAGATGAACATTCAGGAACTGGCGACTCTGCACTGCGAGAAACTTCCGGTGAAGATCCTGCTGCTGAACAATCAGCATCTGGGCATGGTTGTCCAGTGGGAAGATCGATTCAATTCGGGTCGACGAGCTCACACGTATCTCGGCCCAGTCGATCATCCAGAAGCACTGGGTGAAGGTGACGGAACGATGCCAGACGCCACGTTCCCGAACTTCGTCGCGATTGCTGAAGGCTACGGCGTGAAGGCTCGACAGGTTCGCAGCAAGGCCGAATTCCCCAAGGCTTTGGCAGAAATGCTCAGCCATGACGGACCGTACCTGCTTGACGTGATCTGCCCCTATCAGGAACATGTTCTGCCGATGATTCCAAGCGGCAAAACAGTCCGCGAAATCATCATCGAATGATGTTCGCTGGCATTTGACAGATTGAAACTTTCGGCCCTGGTGAAGAGCTTTCACCAGGGCCGTTTTCGTAGGAAGAGGAACCATCCATGATCGCGTTAATTGCTCACGATGCACTCAAGAATGACATGCTCGAATTTGTCCGAGAACGTCTGTCATTCTTTAAGCGGCATGTTCTGGTTGCCACGGGAAACACGGGCAAGATGCTGGAAGAACACCTCGGGCTAATTGTCGAACGAGTCGCACACGGCCCATACGGCGGCGATCTTATTATTGGCGGACGAGCGGCTGAGGGCAAAATCACGGCGATTCTGTTCTTTCGAGACCCGCTTACCGCTCAGCCACACGAACCGGATGTTTCCGCGCTGCTTCGAGTCTGTGACGTTCACAACGTGCCGCTCGCCACGAACAAGGCGACCGCCGCTGCCGTTGTCTTGTGGTTGCAACGGAATGACACGCTGGCGTAAGTGAAGTCGCAAGTGCCAATCTGAGGGGTTTCCGTTTTTCCAGCGAGCTTCCTGTCACCGAGTGGCCGGGCTGAGCGTAGTCGCCGCACTCCGTCACGCAAATCTTCACCGAAGTCGATTTGCAGATTTCGACAATCGGCTGCGCAGGCGTGCCCCGCCTTTGAAGTACTTTTGGCTTCATAGTGTCGTCAAGCCGTGGCTCAGCGTTCATACCGAGTTTTCAAAAAACTCGCCCTTTCAGGCGTGTGATTTCGACAGTTTTCGGTACTTCTAAGGCAAAGGAACCGTCCATGTTGCCTCTCGAAACCCGACACAGCCTGATTGTCCGGCTGAAAGACGTGCAAAACGATTTCGCTTGGCGCGATTTTGTGTGTGCGTATGAAGGGTTTCTGATTCAACTGGCTCGTCGGCAGGGAGTTCCCGAGCGGCATGTTCCGGACGTGACTCAGCAAATCCTGATGGCGATCGCCAAATCCATCGAAGGCTGGAAGGACGATGGGAACTCGGCATCATTCTGGCGATGGCTCAGCACGGTGTCTCGGAACGTGGCGATTCGGTTCATGTCGCAGGAACGAAAGCAGACTGGCGGAGTTGGTGGAAGCGATCTCGTTTCGGCTCTGCAAAACGTGGAAGCTCCGCCGGACCAACACAGCGTGCGTCGTTACGAGCACGAACTGATCGTCTGGGCCGCCGAGCAGGTACGTCACGAATTCATCGAAACCAGCTGGCGAGCCTTCTGGGCGACAGTGATTGAAGAACGGCCCGTCGATGAAGTCGCATCGCAGCTCGGTGTCACCGCAGGAAGCATCTACATGTCTCGCAGCCGCATCATGGCGAAGATCAAGAAGCGAATAGCGGAAGTGAATGACCAATGACTAAAACCCAATGACCAATGGGCGGCTTGAACTGAAAACTGAAAACTGACGACTGAAAACTTCCCACATGCCACTTACTCAATGCAATCCCAACCTCCTGCAACAGTCGCTCGATGAGCAATTGACTTTGCAGCAGGAAGAATTGCTGGCCTTGCATTTGACGGAATGCGAGACCTGTCGCGCGTCGCTGGAGCAACTGGCGGCTGATCAGGGAAGTTGGAAGAGCGTCGTAAAAGTCCTTCGAGACGAAACCAGTGGCGAACACGCAGCCGCCCGAAACGCTGGCTCATCGCTGATTCCACGAGCACCGTTGTCGGCGGACGACGATGACTTCCACGACGGCCCGGCTCTCAAGCCGAGCGACTTCATCGTCGACTTTTTAGAACCATCGGAAAACAAAGACTCGCTTGGTCGCCTGAGCAACATCGAAATTCGCGAGTTCATCGGCCAGGGCGCGCATGGGATTGTGCTGAAGGGATTTCAGGAGGAGCTGAATCGACTGGTTGCAGTGAAAGTGATGGCGCCACATCTGGCGTCGGTCGTGGCGGCTCGCAAACGATTTGCTCGGGAAGCGCGAGCCACGGCGGCGATTGTGCATCCCAACGTCATGCCGATTTTGCACGTCGATTCCAGCGGGCAGTTGCCGTTTCTGGTCATGCCGTATGTGGATTGTGAATCGTTGCAGGATCGACTGGATCGAGAAGGCTCATTGCCGATTCTGGACATCCTGCGAATCAGTCTGCAAGTCGCGCGAGGACTCGCGGCGGCTCATGCTCAGGGTTTGGTTCATCGCGATGTGAAGCCAGCCAATATTCTGCTGGAACGAGGCGTCGAGCGAGTCATGCTGACGGACTTCGGTCTGGCTCGAGCGGTCGATGACGCCACGTTGACTCGCAGCGGCCTGATCGCCGGAACGCCGCACTACATGTCGCCCGAACAGGCTCGCGGCGAAGGCGTGGATGCTCGCAGCGACCTGTTTTCGCTCGGCAGCGTGCTGTATGCGATGAGCACCGGGCGGCCTCCGTTCCGAGCCGAAACGACCTACGGCATCCTTCGCCGAGTCACCGACGAAACCGCTCGGCCAATGCGAGAACTGAATCCGGAAGTGCCGGTCTGGTTCGATGCGATCGTGATGAAGTTGTTGACAAAGTCGGCCGCCGAGCGATTTGAGTCGGCGGAACAGGTCGCTGGGCTTTTCGAAGAATGTCTCGGTCATTTGCAGCAGCCGGACGTGAGTCCATTGCCGTTGATCGTGCGTGATCTGACGCCACGGAAGGAAACTCGACCGCTGAAGAAGTTCCTGTTGCTGGTGGCTGCTGTCCTCGCGTTCATTTCGCTCAGCGACATTGCTGTCGTGTTTATGCACAGCAAAAATCCAACCGAGGAAACAGAGCTACTAGGAGCCGAATCTGCGCCGATCGAAGTCACTCAACCGCCGCTGTGGAACGACGGCGTTGATGAAGACCTGAAACAGCTCGATACCGAGATGAACACACTGCTCGAACAAACAAACCAATGACCCAGTGAGAAACAAAGAACTTGAGACATGAGCCTGAGGCGCTAGCCGATTGTTTCCTTTCGAATCGGCTAGCGCCTCAGGCTCAGCGGGTACTTTTCTTTCGGCGATCGCCCTGGACGTCAATCATGGAGGCAATTAACCACAGAGGTCACGGAGAGCATAGAGGAAGAACGTACAGAACGAGAACTGGTTCAACGCAGAGAGCGCTGAGGAACGCAGAGAAGCAAAAACATCCGGGATTTCTTTGCGTACCTCCGCGACCTCTGCGTTGAAAACTCATTTGCTTCCCTCTGTGCTCTCGGTGACCTCCGTGGTCAAACCAAAAATGACTTGCACCGCCAGAAAACAACTCGGAGGGCTGACGCCCTGCCGCTCGCCGACGATGACATCACCTAAAGCAGATTCAACACTTTCCCGTTTGTAGAAGGATCTCACATGAAAACACGAATTGCCAACACCCTGTTGTTCGTGACGCTGTTATGCATTGCGATCGCAGAACCGTTGCTGGCCTGCCAGTCGCCCGTTGTTGAAGAGGCTGCTGAAAACCCGCGTCAGATTTCCACTGACGACCTCATCATTACGTGGTCCGAAAAGAATGACGAATTGCGAGGATACAGTATTTCGCTTGGTACATGGGAGGTGCTGAAGATTGAGCCACAAGAAGCAATTGCTCCGACGGGCGTTTCGAATCTCGTAGTGGTTCGGCTTGGGACTTCGATCGCAGCCTTCAGTGCGGAAAAAGGGTGGTGGGATGTCATAGAGCTTCCAGATGCTACGAAGGTGAATGTAGAAATTAAGAACGATCGATTGGTGCTGGTTCAAACAAACGAACATCTCTATGCGTTTGTAGCCGAAAAAGGCCTATGGACATCGCCGACCGACCCAGAGCTTAAAGCCGCGACGGAAAGAGTCGCTGGGCTTGAGATCAATCGGAGTAAGATCGATGCCTTTGAGGCGTGGCGTATGACGTTACCGCTTTACAAGCAGAGGGGGTTAAGCATGATGTTGACAGGCGGCGACGTTGTCGTTCGAACGGAACGTCAAAGCTGGATGAAGGAGACGCGGGAAAAGATTGTAGATTTCGGGATAGCAGCGGATCCACTGGGGAAAGAACCATCGACAGATTTTTCAGGCCAAACGTCGGAAGAGATCGAGTCCCAGATTGCCAAGCTTCGAGCGGACTTTAGTAGTTTGGAACTCGCCGTTCAGGCTGGAGCGGGTTCGGCGAGTCCGCTGGCTGCCGACAAGGAGAATCAGGCTCGCGAACTCCGCACGCTCGTCGAGCAGTCCTTCGACCTTCGCCAGCAACTGCATCGTCTGGAAGCTGAACGGCTGCGGCTGAAGCTGCAGTTGATTGAGACGAACTTGAGTGCTCGCGAGAAGTCACGTGAAGCTATCATCACTCGTCGTGTGGAAGAACTGCAAAGTGGCAACGGGGAGTCATCGCATGCGTTGTTGACTGAGAATTCGGGCCCAGCCGCCGAGAGTACTCGAAACAGTACTGCCGGTGTTCCACAGTTTTCTCCAAGCACCGCTGCGGGAGTAACAAGTGAGCGATCGATTGTTGGTGATAGAATTCGGTGGCCTGGGCCATCTGAGGTCGTCCGAGAGCTCAGAAGCAGCAAGAAAACTTACACAAACCGCGTTGAACAAATTCGACATGCTGAATTGGACGTCGAAATGTGGTCAAAACCGGTCGAGCAACTCAAGGCAGAGGGACGGGTTGTCCATGATGCCGAGGACACTCCGCAATTGCGACGACAAATACAGCACGAGGTTGAACGAAATAAGCAATATGTCGCGTCTCTGGCAGAGCCGCCCCGTGAGTCATTCCTGAAAGACTGGCTTCGCTCCTGGTCGGAGTATCAGTCGTTGCTGAAGCTCCTTAGGTTGGACGTCGAGGAAGCACAGACCGCGGTTGAGTCGCTCAACATGGAGGTCACTCGCCTTCAGAAAATGCATGACCAGGGTCTTCTCCCTACCGGCGAGGTTCAAAAAGCCATGGCAAATCTGGCAGCGGCGAAAATCAATCTTCAGCGAACGGAGCAGGTGCTGAAGCTCTACGCCGATATTGAAGCCAGCGAACCGGACCTGAATCCGGCATCGATCACTCCTGAGTGGAAGCCATCGACGAATGCCGGTAATGCTGCCAGTGTTCCTGCCACTGCTGCTTCTGTCGATCCCGAGCCATCGCAGCCGCCGGTGGATTTGACAAACGATGTGCCACACAGTTCGCCCGGACCTGGCAACCTTGTTGGTAGTTGGAACGAAGTGCAGGAAATTCTCACGCTGTTGAGAACCGAAAGCGATTCTTTCCGGCGATACCAAGAAGTGGTGGAAAAGTTGAAAAAACAAATCGTTGAGTATGGAACGCCAATCGATAAGTGGTCGGAAGAGGATGTTGCTCTTTTCAAGAATTCGTTCTTACCTACAGAAACACGAGTTCCAACCAGGTTCGACAATGGCGTTTGGAGGCTCCTTTCAAAAAAGCGAAAAGTATACCTTGAGGAAGGCCTACTTGTTTATGTGCCGACGCCGAAGGGCAAAGATTTGCAGGTCGTCGAGTTTTCGCCGTCGTTTCTGGAGAGGATTCAGCGCGACTTGGTCGCTCAGGAGGAAATGCTCCTCAAGAGGCTTGGCCACGAGAAAAACATGAGGAAACATGAGCAGGCATGGAAGGAAACCTGGAACGCCTACATGAATCGTCGACAGTTGCTGGAACTCGACGTGCAGGAACAGAAAACACGATTGGCAGACGCAAAGAAGTTGATAGCCCTTGCCCAAGCCCGCCAAGCCGGAGGTTCCGATTCTTCGGCCCCAGAATCCGCCTTTCGCCTTGCTGAGATCCAGCTTCAACGCGCTGAGGCGACTCTGAAACCTTACCTGGACGTTGAAACGCAGCATCCGGAGTTGAATCCTGACTATGTCGCCCCGGAAAAGCCTCAGCCTGAACCCGCTGTGATGCCATAGCAACGAGGCGAAACTCGTGCTATTTCAAGTCTGCAGCTGTAGGTTGGACATTCTTGTCCGACATCAATTTCCCGAGCAAAATTCCGTGCAAGAAACTCTCGCCGCCATACGGCGGGCGGATTCGTACTCTACTGGGATCGCACCGAAGTCGAGCCAATCTGTTTCATGCCTGGAGGGCCGACCCATCGAATGCCGGGGTAATCACAGGCTGTTGATTCAATCGTAACGCGCTGCGTCAGCGAGGGATTGTTCTTAAAACGCGGCAGATCCTATCCCTCACTGACGTTTCGGGTTGTGAAAACCCATTCAATCAACAACGCGTCGCGATCCTGGCAGACGATGCGTCGGCCCTCCGGGCCTGAATCGAATGGCGTGGACTTAAGGAAATATGGTGTTTGAGCCTCGATGCGGGCTTGTCCCCGTCGAGCTATGATCGAGACCAGAGTGCAGTCAATGACCGCAGTCGGCCCCCATCGCGGCTCGCCCGCACGGAGCCGTGATTTATTTGATCATCGCCCTACGGAGGCAAGCTCCGCAGTGGCGTAACATCACAAAAAACACATTGTCTCTGGTTGCGATCATTGCTCCACGGGGACGAGCCCCAGTGTGGCAAATCAAGCTTAAGTCCACGCCATTGGGGCCTGAATCGGCTGCCTACAGATCCTTTCTACCGGAAAGCACTTTCGCCGAAAGGCGAACCTGCGCGACTTGTGGTTGGCAAGGCAGGCTGATTCTGGCTGGCGATGTGCACTCAGGGTCGCGACGAGTCGCGAAGTCCTGCCCGGCAGGCAGGACCTACCGGGAATTCGACATTGGACTCATTACGCCAACTTTTTCTTCTCGCTTTGCCATTGGCAGAAGAGCGTTATCATTCGCGGTCCGCGGCCCTGAGTGGGGCTTTTGAACTTCGATCAAAGATCAGGACCAATGGCAGAAAAAACGTATCTGGCAGTCGATCTCGGCGCGGAAAGTGGCCGAGTGATGGCGGGGCGATTTGATGGGAAGCACGTTTCCCTTCACGAAATTCATCGCTTCAGCAACGGCCCTGTGCAGTTGGGCGGCACGTTGCGGTGGAATCTGGTGGGGCTCTGGACGGAGATTCAGAATGGCCTCCGAGAAGCCGCGTCTCGCTACGGCACGTCGATCACGTCTATCGGAGTTGACACGTGGGGCGTCGACTTTGTGCTGATGAACCGCAACGACGAGATGCTCGGCCAGGCATGGAATTATCGCGATTCGCGAACGGATGGAATGCTGGCAAAGGCTCTGCAGCGAGTTCCCCGGTCCGAGATTTTCGCTCAGACCGGCTTGCAGTTCATGCAGATCAATTCGCTGTATCAATTGCTGGCGATGTGCGAGCGTGATCCGGAACTGGTTTCTCAGGCGACTCGGTTCCTGATGATTCCTGACTTCTTCAACTGGTGTCTGTGCGGCAGTCGAGTCGTCGAATTCACCAATGCGACTACCAGCCAGATGTTGAACGCGACGACTCGCAACTGGGCCGACGATCTGCTTCGCAAGCTCGAGATCCCGACGCAGATGTTTCCTGAAATTGTCAACCCGGGCACTCAACTGGGCAACCTGCGACGCGAGGTCAGCGAGTACACGGGGCTGGGCAAAGTCAGTGTTGTCGCGCCGGCGACTCACGATACCGGTTCCGCCGTCGCGGCCGTGCCGACTTCTCACACGGGCAATCCGGACTGGGCGTACATCAGCAGCGGAACGTGGTCGCTGATGGGCGTCGAAGTCAGGAATGCGATACTGACGGAGAAAGCTCTGCAGCGAAACGTCACCAACGAAGGCGGGCTCGATGGAACTTACCGCCTGCTTAAGAACATCATGGGCCTGTGGCTCGTGCAGCGATGCAAGGTCGCATTTGAAGAAAAAGGCCTGAAGGTCGACTATGCGGAACTAACTCGTAAGGCCGCCGGAGCGACTCCGTTCCGTTCGCTGGTCGATCCGGATCGGCCGGAATTCCTTCGTCCCGCCGACATGACTGAAGCGATTGCGGCGGAATGTCGACGC
>JANMEV010000241.1:0-3197 GCA_031377305.1 Planctomycetota bacterium
TCCTATGGCATGCATGCCGCGGAGCCTCGGTACGACCTGAAGGCCGTGAAGACGGTTCGATTGATGCATGCTTCGAGCGACTGCGGCAAACCAGCCATCAGAGTCCTGGCAACAACACCGATTTTCTCTGGGGCGAGTTGAAGATCGGTTCCCTGCATCGCCAACAGAGCCAGCATCGCCTGCTTGCTTCGCTTGTCGATGTCGGACGAAACAGCAATAGCTTCCACTTCCTTCGACAGCTCATCGACACGATTCAACTGCTTTGCCAGATGGACAAGTTCCAGTGCGGGACTTTGCAAATCGGACGCGGTGCGAATGGCTGGATCGGCAGCCGGTTCAATCGCGGTGGCTCGATAGAACATGCGGAATGACGGAATATCCTCGTCTGGAAACACCCAGTTCTTCAGACGTGAGTAGCCTTCATCCGCGGAAAGCCCTCGAGATTCCGCGAGCAGTTCCGGGACCTGAAGTTCAAGAATAGCGTCAGGAATCATCGAGTGAATCAGCCTGCGATCGGCCGGAGTCTGCGGCGACTTCAGTGCAAGCAGATTCGCGTTCAGGGCATCGCTGAATTCCGGCCATGGACCGGTCAGCACGACGTTTCGAATTCGAGATTCCTGGCGTTGATAGCGAAACATTCCGGGCCGAGTGTCGAACTCTTTGGGCAGCGGACGTTCGAAGACGATCGAGCCGTTCAGTGTCACGGTCACAGTATCGTCCTTGAAGGCGATCTCTGCCGCGTTCCATTCTCCCGATCTCAATGGCAGTTCTTTTGGCCCCTTTTGGAACTGCGATTCGACGATGGAGTTGTCAAGGGGAATGCCACTGAACGTATCATCCCAGCCGGGCTGACTCATCCAGTGGGATTTCACACCGTCCGGCTCCAGCAGCATCGCAAAGCTGCCGATGGCTGGATGGCCTACGATCTGGCCTGGTTCATAGAAGTATTCATATCGCAATGTTTCGCCGTCCTGCAGCGGGCGACAATAATACATACGGCTTTGTTGATCGTCGCTGGCGGCTGGCGTTGCCGTTCCAGTCAGGAGACTGTCTTTGACATTCCAATCAAAGACCGCAGGCAGTTGTTTCTGCTGACGGGCGAGCGAGCTGTTTTCATCCGTGACCTGCTCCGCCATGACACGAGGCGACGGGCGACGGTCAGCAAATCCCAGACAGCTCCAGCCTTCCATGTCGCTATTTCCGAGCAGTTTCACATCGCGAGGAATCACAGGGTTGCCGGTGATGCGAGGATTTCGAAACGTCGCAACCTTGTCCTGAGTCGTGAACAGCGTAATCCAGGGACTTGTTCCGTGCACGGCTTCTTCGTAAACCAATCGACCGTTCAAATGATACTCCATCTTCCCATTGGCAGACTTGATCACGACCTTGTTGTAAGACGGCACGCCTCGTTTTTGCCCCAAAGGCCGTGAGATTGCATCATCGCCTGTAACACTCATCACGCTTCCGGAACTGTCCCACGCCTGAGACTTCACAATGATTCCGCCGTAGCCCGCATCACATTCGCCCCAATGCTTCTCGAGGCATTCGACTGAGAACTCAAAATCGCCTTCGACCGGGTACGCAAAGTACAGCAGGTCTGAAGTCGGAGATTTACCGGCAAAGTGAGTCACAGACTTGCCATCAGGAACCCACAGATACGGAGTGTTACTGAATACTGCCCTGGATGGAGATACCGGGAACCAATGAAGAAGACCTGCGTCGTTCCCATACGGCAGCGAACTGCCCAATCGTTCCCTAAGTTTACGGAACCGGTCCACCTCGATCGCCGGAAGGAAGTTGGTCGCGTTGAGTTGCTCAAAGGATGATCGAAGTTTCGACTTTCGATCCACGAGAATCACATCCGCAAAAGCCGGTGACTTGAGACACGTTCGTGCCACCACAAAATCTCCGAAGGGCGGACGACTGGATAGTTCTTTTCGTCGATCCACCATCGAGTCGATCAGTTGATGTATCAGGGGAGTTCCACCCGCGACATCATCTTTTGCCATCAAAACTAGCGGCACCAGGTACTCGGAATTCGGCAGTTTTCCCCCTGCCGCAGTCATCGCCATCGCATGGAGTTCATCCAGTGCCCCACATTCTTTCGCTGCGTTGATCAACTCCGTGAGATTGCACAGCAGGTCGCCCTCGGGCAATGTCCCTCGCAGCGGCGAGATGGTCAGGAACGAATCGAACGCCGACCTCGAACGAACACCCTGAGCGATGAACCGAACTGTCTGACGATCAGCCACGGGCATCGTCCAGTCTCGCCACGCTTCGTATCGTTGACGTGGAGACACAGTCGACAAATGTCGCACAACTGCCGCCAGCGGCATTGACATTTCGGGCGGCGAGTACCGTTTGACGTCAATGTCTGTCGCTTTGCCCATAAACTCCATCGCTATCGTTGGCATGCCAATTCTTGCAGCCTCGGTTGCGAACCCGGCAAGATCTCGCCATTGCTGATAAATCCCGGAGTCACCGCTGTAGCGGCTGTAGACTCGCTGTTTGGTCGCTTGTTGAGTTTCAAAGTATTTCCGCACGGTATCGATGTCGCCGGTCGCGGCGAGATAGCGGTTGACTTGCTCATCAAGTTTTCCGGTGGCCGTAGTTCCCGAATAGTCATCGCTATTCGGCGATTGAGGATTCCAGGGAGTCATGACGGCCTGCTTCAGGATTTCGTAGGCGGCTTCCTCCAGTTCCTTTTGTTCAGTGGCTGGCAATGCCGCATGACAAGCCAGTTGCATCATCGCTGGATTCGGTGCCTTCTGCAGAAACTCGGACAGTTCCTTCAGATGAACAGTGGCGTCGGCCATGTTCTTTGCCTGCAAGTCGATCATCGTCTGCAGCACGAGGGATGGCACAGTGGCCGCCGGGTTCTTTTTGTAGGGATCCGTTTGCAGAATTGCCGTCACTTCCGGCAACTTGTTCGCCCTTGCCGCCCATGTGACGAATGTTGTTCCCAAACTGTTGGCATGAGCATTTCGTAACCTGCTATTGTCAGGAAACAACATCACGTTTCCAGGACGAGACGAAGGAAAGACCAGTGGCTTGAGCAGTTGGTAAACTTCCTCCGCGGGATAATCATTGCCTGACCATTTGGCAACGACTCCCTGCAGCGAAGCCACCAGTTCGGCATCAAACTGACCAGGACCGTTCACCTCAGGAACCCCAGATCTGCGGATGACGCGGCCATT
>JANMEV010000270.1:0-12512 GCA_031377305.1 Planctomycetota bacterium
GTGAATTGTCAGATGCTGGACCGTCACGGCGTGGCGATCCTTCAGGCCGCCGTAGCTCATGCGTTGCCGCTGAATCTTCCACTTTTCAACGATCGCACCAACGGCTTCCGGAGTGCCGATCGATGTCTTGGTGAGCCGATACAGCGCGAAAGGGCCGCCATCGGGCGTGACTCGTGTGATTTCATCGACCTGAAAGTCTTCAGGCAGCCGCCGCAGTTTCATGTTGTCTGGCTCCTGATTTGTTTAGCGGCAAGCCGAAGGCGACTGCGATGTGCGAATACTGCTGAAGACAACAACGGTGTTGCGTGAGAAAACTGCCGGACAGAAAGATCGTCGCACCGATTCAACGCGGCCGGGGGGTGAATTTTTCTGTCCACGACCTTTTTTTCGCAATGCTCGCCCGGGTAATTTTCAGAGGCTGCTGGAAAGATTTGCGTGTGTGGCAAGATGAGCTTAGGGCTTTGCCGTATCTGTTGCGGCGTTTTTCTTTGGCAGAAATCCATAGCCGAGGCAGGCGAGCATCGAGATCCAGAAGATCCAGAATTCGGGGGTCTTGTAACTGTGAAAATCGATAACGTGCGGGTTAGTTTCTGAATTGATGCCCCAGTCGGCGAGAAGCTTGAGACCGATCACGATCACTAACAGGTATGCTGAGGTTTCAAATCGAGGGAATCTTTCCAGCAGCTTGATAAACATCACGGCTGCCACTCGCATCAGCATCAGGCCAACAAAGCCACCGGCAACCACAACCCAGAGCTTTGGGTTTGTCGCATCCGGTGGAAGATCCTTCGGAACGGCCGGAATGAACGCCATGGCTGCAAGAATCGAATCAACGGCAAAGGCAATGTCAGTGAGTTCAATCACCGCGACGGCCATCCAGAAACTCTTGCCGGCTCGAATTTGCTCTTCCGGAATCGGCACAGGCACGCGTTCCTGAATCTCGACCATTTCCTGAGCATCCGACAGCGCCGCGCCTGTCACGGAGTCACGTAGTTCAGGTTCGCCCTCCGAGTCGATTCCTACCGTTTGTTCGGCTTCTTCCTTCGATTCAAAGAAGAGGTGCTTTACGGCGATGTAAACGAGGTATCCTCCTCCCAGGAGTTTTACGATACGCCATTTCAATAGATAGCTCACGGATGCGATCGCGATGACACGAAAGACAAAAGCACCAACAAGACCATAGGTCAGCGCACGTTTCTGCAGTGGCTTGGGAACTCGTTTGGCAAGCAATCCCAGAACCAGTGCATTGTCGATCGAAAGGACGCCCTCCAGCAGGACCAGCATTGCGATGACCACAAGGTCCGGAGTTCCAAACGTCTGCCCCCAGAAACCGAGGTTGATATCAGCCAACATCAGCGATTGAAACATTCAAGTGAGATCCGAAAGCGGCGAAACGGGGCGTGGTACGCGGTCAAAACAGCCTTGATCGACTGCTTTTGGGAACGAACGTACTCGTCGCCGCAAAAGCCAAGCCTGATGGTAGTCTGAGCGCAGTCTAAATCAAATTCCACGTGCAGCCCAGTGTCCGGATTCTCGCGAACCGAGGCAAAACGATGGATCTTGCGCGAATTTTCGATACTCGATTCCAACTTGCTGCGGCTGCTGCCGGGCCGTTGTAAGCCGACGAAAAAAGCCCGGGCTTTCAAGTTGAGAGGCCGGGCTTCGACAAGCTTTGCGATCGTTCGAATTTAGCTGTTCAAATCGACTGAGGCTCAGGAATTGATGTTACAGGTCTGACTCCGACACTCAGCAACGAAGAAAGGTCGCCTGATCTAAAAACCGTAATACCAGTACCAATCCTGGAAATTGGTGAACGTTGTCGTCGGATTCGGGGTTGGGGTATAGACGTACGGATTCTCGGTGGGCTTCTGCAAGACGATCGGCGGAGGCGGGGTGACAAGCGGCGGCGTGTAAGTCAGATTCTCTTGCAGTGTGCTGGTCACCGGCGGAGTGTCTGTAGGATTCAATCCGATCGGGCCGACCGGATCAGAAACCACAGAGCCAAGTAAACGGAAACGCAGCGGTGAGAACGCTGTTCCATCCTGTGAATTTGCATTGATGCGAACATAGTATTTTCCGGGAACCAGTAAAACGCTGCTCGTCGTGCGAGTTGTGTCATTCAACGAAACGACTCGGTGAATTTCTCGTCCCAGTGCGTCGTAAAGTGTAACCTGAGTTGCAATATTTGGATTAACGCTTGTTCGATTTCGTGTCGCTTCCAGTGCAAAGTTGAAGATCAT
Source organism: Planctomycetota bacterium (assembly GCA_031377305.1). Taxonomy (GTDB): domain Bacteria; phylum Planctomycetota; class Planctomycetia; order Planctomycetales; family Planctomycetaceae; genus SXXK01. The sequence goes on from JANMEV010000270.1 coordinate 2,241, forward strand.
CGTGTGGTTCAGTTGCATCTCATGAAACCTCAGCGACGCAACGGAACTGAGTGAGCCCTCGAGCAAAGTCGCCTGGGATTCAACAGCAGTGGAGAATCTTGCCTTTAGCGAGTAGTTCCCAATGAGATACCGACTGCCATCAGCGGCCGCTGCCACTTTGATTCGGTATGTTTGATTGGCAGCGATGTCGGGAATCTGCAATGTGATTGACCCGTTACCGTTCCTTAAGACAGTTGGCGTAATCAGTTGTGATTGTGTGTTGTAGACCGACAGTTGAGGGATCAGTGCCTGAGCCTCAGCAGCATCAACGGTCACCGACAGCACGGTTCCCGCTGGAACACTTTGCGGACTGGTGATCGAGTAAAAATCGGAATCGAGTGTATCGGAAATGGTGCCGAAAAACTCGTAGCGAGTCTTGTCCGCGAAGCCGGGTGCCGTTTTCAGGCCGGTGGCTGTCATGATCGTGTCGTTGGTGTGAAGATCATCAAAGAAGACCGTCGAGATGCCGGTTCGAAACAGTTCGGACAGTGCACTTTGTCTGAGGAAGTCGAAGCTCTTCTGAACAACATCGTTGATGCGAGCATTACTGACAGTGTTGATTCCGTCATATGTTGCCAGCAGTGCATAGCGGCCGATCGGGAAAGCGTTTTGCCCTGCCGAGGAGGTGACTTTGACGTATACAAAACGTTCAATGGCTGGAACCGTTATGGATAGTTCCCTTCCCGGACTGATGCCTACCGGTTAATCGGCTCCGAAAGGGTCTTTGAGGCCTCCAGAATAGCTCGAAACTCCGGGCGAGGCATGATCTTGCCGAGATCCGGGTCAACCTCAGCCAATGACGCCAGCGATGCATCGGCTCGCATGCTCTTAGCCAGAAGCAGCAATGCCTGTTCGGCATCGGCAGCTGCCTTGTCTGAAGTGATTGCGTAAATGCAGGATGTCATGTAGAGGAGAAACGGTTCCTGAGATCGCTTCTGGGCTTCTTCTGCGTCCTTAAGCGCTTCGTCGCGACGACCGGCCCTCGCAAAAAGAACGCCGCGGCCTGCCCAAAGGTATGCGTCTTCCGGATGATGCTTCAACGCATCGGTCAGAACCTGAATCGATTCGTCAGGCCTCTTCAGATACTCCGAGAGCACCATTGACAGATTTCGAAACGCTTCATGGGACGAAGGGTCAATCTCCAGCGCCTTACGAAAATCCAGCAAAGCCGCGGCTGGGTCCTGTGGCAGTTGCTCGACGCCTCGGGCAACCCAGCTAAGTTCGTCGGTGGGAGTTAGCCGAAGTCCGGTTGCCTTGTCGCTTTTTTCCAGTTCACCATTCTTCATTCTTTGATGCACGGAGGCTCGCAAGAAATAGACACGAGTTTCCGGGAACCCTCCGTCAATCGCAGTGTTCAGGTCCTTCAGCGCGGAGTCGCATTGGCTCAGATTACGAAGAGCGATCGCTCGACTCACGTGGGCACTCAGGTTGCCCGGGTCCAGTTCAAGAACGCGACTGAAGTCTTCGGATGCTCCCAGATCCTTCTTCATTGAAAGCCGACAGACGCCTCGCTGATACCATGCCTGAACACAGTTCGGCTGCAGCGCGATGGCGGAGGTTAACAGAGTTTCACTTTCCGTTGTGTGGCCTTGCGAATGTCCGATCGACATCGCCTGCAGGAGGATGACAGGGAATCGCTCCGGATGGCGAAGCGAAAGCGGTTGCAGAATCGACAGCGCTTCGGCGTAGCGTCCGGAAAAGAATTTTGACGTCGCCTGAGAAAGATCATCGGCAGGCACCGGAGTGTCCGCGTCGTTCGCCTTTTGCGTATTTGATTCTGCCCCAGCGGCAGGCTGCAGACGCGAGGTCATGAACTCAAGTTCCGCGAGATCGGCGCGAAGCTTTGCCTGATCATTCTGCTCAAGCCTGTCGAGATCCCTGATTCCTCCAGCGAAATCCGAATGAGGAACTCGAAATGGCTGCATTGCGGCTGCGAGGTTATCGACAGCATCAGGCTTTGAGGCGTCTCCTGCAAACGCAGCGAAAGCTTCGGCATGAAGGTTGGGAAGTTCGTTCTGAAGTTCCTGAAATCGCTGTCGAGCCTGCCAGACATACAAGTTCTGCTGGCCCTGCCACAATAAAACGCCGAACACGGTTAACGCGACGGCAGACACGCTGGAAATTCCAGCGGTCGACGAGAGGCGAGGATGTCGCCGAGCCCATTTGATCGCCCGTTCCCGGAGCGATCGATTCCGAACATGAACGAGCGGCTCGTTCGCCATATGATGACTCAGATCCTCCGCCAATTCCGCCGCGCTGCAGTAGCGTTTTGCTGGATCGGGTTCCAGACATTTCCGAATGATCGAATCTGCGTCAACCGAGATCTGCGGATTCCAGCGGCGAGGACCACTATTCGATGCCCATCGTTCTTCGATCCCCTTTTGTCGATCGCCGCCGCTCAGTGAAAACGGTAGTCGACCAGTCAACATTTCAAACAGAATCACACCCAGCGAAAAGACATCCGCACGCGCATCGAGGCTTCGCATCGAGTCGATAGACGCAATCTGTTCGGGACTCATGTACGGAAGCGTTCCTCCGGCGATCTCCGTCGAAAATGCATCTTCAAATTGTTCAGCGGCAAGAGTGAAGTCCAGAATCATCGGCTGGCCTTCTTCGGTCAGCAGTACGTTGGCCGGCTTCAAGTCTCGATGCAGGATGCCGCGAGCGTGAGCGTGGACCAAACCCTCGGCCAGTTGTCGGCCAATCCAGATCGTCGCTTGCTCAAGGTTCAGCGAAGCCAGCGGCGACCTGGACGTTGCCGGTTCAGAATCAGTGGTGTTCCGATCGGTGGCTTGAGGTGAGCGGCTTGAAGTAATCCTAAAGGAAGTGAGTGTCCTGGAATCACAGGCTGCAACCGTGCTGAGAAAAGCCTCGCCCGATTTGGTGTCGGGAGAACCGTGCACCGATGCGATTACGTCCTTCAGCGTCGCCGATCCAAACCATGGCATGCAAAGGACCGAGTATCGACCATGGTCATGCACCGAATAGACGGGCACCACGTTGGTATGCTGAAGCTTTGCGAGACGTTCCGCCTCCCTCAGTCGGATCGATGACAGTTTCAATACCACCAGCCGTCCCGCGAGTGAACTTTGCCGTGCGAGGTAGACTCGCGAAAACGCACCTCGACCGAGCTCGCCAACGATCACAAAGTCCAGCAGTGTCTCGCCCGGAGACAAGTTGGCGTTTAGCCCGGAGGTCAGATCGTCCGTTTTTGAATCGCTGGACGGAGCGGCGGAGACGGGCCAATCGCTCGTGTCAACGCCATACCTCAGCGCGAAATCTGCTGCCGTTGGTGGATCTGCAGATTGCATTCGAAGGCGATACTCTTCAAACGCTAAAGGAGCAATCGTGTCGATCGAATCGAATAACTCGGGAAAGTCGCCTCGGTACTCTTCAAGCGACGCTGGTACCCGAGCGAAATCGGTACTCCAGTTCGATGCGAACCAGTTCCTGCAGCACGTCAAGGAAAAGAGGATCATGACGATCCGGGAGAAAGTCACTGATGTGAACAGTCTGACCCGTCGCGCGAGCCTCTTCGAAGGTTTCGATGATGTCTTCAAGTTCACCAAAAATCGATTCATGGCCGCGACTCATTCGGACCCTTTCGGAACATCTGGCGCTTTTGATAAGTGTGGCACGTCGTCAATCTGTAATCGCAAAAGCTCACGGAATTTTTGCAGCGTTCGTTCCACCGTTCGATGCGATCTTTTGGTCTGGGCCGCGATCTCTTCAACCTGTGCGCCTTCCAGTCGCAGGATGACAATATCCTTTTGACTTTCACTCAGGGACGTCAGCAGTTCCTCGATCACCATTCGAAGAGAATTTTCAGCGACCTCGTCGTTCGCGACAGGTTGTATCGACGACTGATCAGCGTCCAGGGATGTTGTTCGGCTGACGTCTCGCTTCGAAGCTCGGTGATAGGCCGCTGCATCGCGAATTTTGTTAAGTCCGATCACCAAAAAAAGCTTCCACAATTCTTCACCATCCGGCACCTGGTAATGCCCTTCCTGTGCTCGGCGGAAAAATGTCCTGAACACGGACTGGACAATGTCATCAGGGTCCATCCGAGTTTGCAGATCAGACCCTGTCTGTGCGATCGCCAATCCATGAAGTCGCTGCGCATAGCGAAGATAAAGCCGCGTGGCGGCTTCCTGTTCGCCTGCTCGAAATCGACGCAGAAGCGACCGATCGGAGGGTTCGGGAATCAGCGAATTGGGCAAGAGGCCGTTCCTGTCTGAAGAATCGCATCTCTGAAGTAGAGACGCAGAAACGTGGCAGCAGCATAGCTCTGCAATGGAGAAGCGGAAATCTTCCCAAAACCCGCCGCGAAGTGAAGAAAAATTCTGTGAGTTGAGGGACTTGCCTCCTGCCGTCGGACAAAAAGTCGACGCCATTCGGTTCGCAACATCGCAAAACAGGGGCGTTCTGCGAAATCGCTGGCCACAAACTCGAAGATTAAAACAACGATTTTTTTGGAAAGTTTTTTGGCGGATCTGACACGTCGCCTCCGCTCTTCTCAGCATCGGCCGGGACTGCGGCAGACTGACAATCGTCATCTGTCGGCTTTCACTGGTCATGTTTGGAGCGTGTCGCAAGAGTGGGAGGCATCGACCGTTTGTCTTAGACGACTAATTTTCAGGAGAAGTAACATGGGTATTTTGCGTCGAACATTTGCGTTGCTGGTAGTTGCTGGAATTCTGTCAAACGCTGTGGACGCGTTCGCTAAGGGACCACGCACTCTGCTGAATGCAACGCTGAGCGCAGTTGCTGGCGGTCCAGCGAATGCTGTGGGCAAAGCGAAATTCGATAAGTCGGCCTCTCGGACGAACTTCAGCGTCGAAGGGCAGCGTCTGGCTGCTCTGAATGGCCAGGTTGCTTCTGTGTTTGTTAACGGTGCTCTCGTCGGCAGCACGCCAATTGCACTCAACCGCTTGAAGCTGGAAATCTCCACTCAAACAGGCGCCACGGTACCAACAGTGGCCGCAGGCACAACTGTTGACGTGATGGTTGGCAGCCAAAGAATCCTGTCTGGCAAGTTCTAGCCGATACCGTCAAGACACGATTCGACGAAACTTGCTTTCGTTCGATTTCGGCCTCGGTGTTCTGATTAAAAAATCGCCCCGCATTCTGCGGGGCGATTTCGTTTCCAGAATTGCGGGCGGAATTTGGTTTGTCAGAGCATCAAACTGAACATCGCCATGTTCAGATCAGCCGCAGTGCGATAGTGGGTCGCTGATTTAGTCGCCTCATCAGCCGCCGGTCGCTATCGGCTTGTTGATTTAATAGGTTTTCACAACCCGAAACGTCAGTGAGGGATAAGATTTGCCGCGTTTTCAACAACAATCCCTCGCTGACGCTGCGGGTTAGGATTAAAGCAACAAGCCGCTAGCCCACTTTTTTGCAGTGTAGATCAGACGCTGGCGCGTTCCGGCTGACGTTTGGAATTACCCTGTGTTTCCAAACAGTGCGACGTCCAGCTAGATGTGTCCATCCAGTGCCATCTGATGGAAGCAATGAGTGATCTTGTCCTGGTTCTCCAGCAACCAGTCGATCGTTGGCTCATTCCGCATCGCTTTGCCAATGGCTTTGCTTGTGGCGGCTCGGTGAGTCTTGAAGAGGATTTCGTAGTCGACTTCTTCAACGATCACAGCGGGGTCCAGCCATACCGAAATAATGATTCCAAGATCATTCGCTTTTTCTTTCGGGATGTCGCCAGCTCGTACAGCATCCAGAACTCCATTGGCGATCGCGGCCTGAACTGTGCCCATCAGGATGTTGGTGTACTTTTCATTCTTGACAGTGACTTTGCTGACCATCACAGTCACAGGTCGAACCTGAACATCGCAGTTCAGAATGGCATACACCTTTGAATGGCCCTTGCTCTGATCGCCCATCAACTGAGCGATGGCGTGTCCTACTGGTCCATCAAGTTCGCCGATCACAACTTCTGGTTCTGCTGCTGACCATCCCGCTTCATCTTCAACCAGCGCTTCCCCGGTCCGCATTACAATTCGCTGAGACATCGTCTACGTTTTCCTTGGCTATTCCTCGAAGTACATTCCGAGCTGTCATTGTAGCCAAGCCATCGCCGTTTGGCAGTGTGCCCGGCATTAGCAACGTATTGTGGTGGACCTGAGCAGTGGCTTGCCACGCCCTACCGGCCGAGCTTTGTCAGGAACGGCACGAATTCGCTGCCGGAATACGAAATCCGCCAGCGAACGCGTTGTTTCGATCCTTCAACAAAGCCCCACTGTTCGGTGCCGTATCCGGAGCGTCTCGGTCTCCGGTTTTTCCCGGGACTTTCCTCGCTCAATGCATGCCGGGGACGATATACTCGTAGCACACCTGCGAAAATTCATGGCCCAAAGCTGGCCGCCCCGACCGTCAATCCCACCTCCGAATCGTTTCCCACCAAAGAGCCACGCATGAAAACTCACCGACGATGCGACGGATTCACTCGCCGCGACTCGCTGCAACTGGGACTCGGAGCGCTGCTCGGAACCAGTTTCGTCGACAGCCTGAAAGCCCTTGGGGAATCCAAACAGCCCGTCGTCGCGTCGTCAGGAAAAGCGAAAAGCTGCATCCTGATCTGGATGGACGGCGGCCCGACTCACTTCGAAACATTCGACCCGAAGCCGGATGCACCGCTGGAGTTTCGAGGCGAGTTCAATTCCATCGACACCGCCGTTCCTGGAGTTGCGTATTCTGAGCACATGGTCAAGCTGGCTGCCAGTCTGAACGACTACGCGATGATTCGATCGATTCGCCACGATCAGGGAAATCACGGCGCCGGCAATCACTACATGATGACTGGTGCTCCGCCGCGAATTCCGGTCGGGTGCGGGGCGTTCGTCAGCTTTCACCCGAGCATGGGATCTGTCGCGGCCAAAGAACTTGGGCGAGACAACGGGCTGCCTCCGTATTTCAGCATGCCTCAAATGTCGCGATCCGGTGGCCCGAATTTTCTGGGGGCGAAGTACGCTCCGTTTGTTGTCGGCGACGACCCGAATGGATCCAGCTTCAAAGTCCGAGATGTGGCTTTGCCGAGGGCACTGACCGAGCTGCGATTCGATTCTCGTACTGATTTGCGATCCAAAGTGGACCGCATGGTTCGTATCAACGAAGAAGCGGCTGGCGATCCTGTTCTGGCGTTTGACGAATACTTCCAGCAGGGGTTTACCCTTGTGACTTCGGTGGAAGCTCAGAAAGCGTTCGACATCGGTCAGGAGTCCACTGAGACTCGCGAACGTTACGGCCGAAACGGCTTTGGTCAGCGATGCCTGCTGGCTCGCCGACTTGTGGAAGCGGGCGTTCCATTCATCACCGTTTACGATGGCGGCTGGGACCATCACAGCGACATTTTTGGCGGTCTTCGAAAACGATTGCCGGACTGGGACAACTCCGTCGCGACGCTGATTCAGGATCTGAAAGAACGCGGAATGCTGGATTCCACGCTGGTTGTCGCGCTAGGAGAATTCGGTCGAACGCCGAAGATTTCCACGCTGGCCGGACAATCTCATCCCGGGCGAGACCACTGGGCGAATGCGATGTCCGTGCTGATGGCAGGCGGTGGAACTCCTGGCGGAACGGTTGTCGGCGCGACCGATCGCAAAGGCTTCTCGGCTGTGGATCGAGTGCTTTCGCCAGAGAATTTTGTCTCTACAATTTATCACAAACTTGGGATTAATCCTGACAAGATTGTCTACACGCCGCAGGGTCGGCCGACTCATCTGGTCAGCGACCCAACTCCGATCACTGAGTTGATCTGAAGAACGGCCGCAGGCACGAAGAGTTGTCAAAGTAGGTCCTTTCTGCCGAAAAGGACTTTCGCCGCAAGGCGAACCTATGCGACGACTGGATAACATAGCAGGGCCGTTTCGGCTGTTCGCATGCACTGATGTCGCGGCTTGCCGCGAAGTCCTCCTCGGCAAGGAGGACCTACAGAAAGCGGCGACTGCGATGTTCGAACCCGCTGAATGTTGTGAATCATATTTCTGGAGAGACTCCTCTGTCCGCCTCGTCTGATCCTGTGTTTGAATCTTCCTTGACCGTTGAGTCCGATTGCCAGGACCAGTGCGAGACTGGGTCTGCTGGCTGCTCGCATGATCATGGCGAATCGCATGCGCACTGCGACCATCATCACGACCACGATCACGACGATCACACAGCCGAAGGTTCTGCCATCCCCGAGCTCGATGCCGCGCTGCCTCGACAGACGCGAGTTCGAGCGTGGGAATCCAAATTGAGTTTGGAATCACGGCCGACTCGTGACCAGCTACCGCCCGCGCCGGATCGAATTCATCGACGATGGGATCGATTCGTTCGTCTGGTCGGAAACGACGGCGTTCGGCGACTGCTGGGTTCGCATGTGACGATCTTTGGACTGGGCGGCGTTGGCAGCTACGTCGCTGAAGCACTCGCGAGGTCCGCCGTGGGCCGTTTGAGTCTGGTGGACTTCGATGATGTATGTCTGACCAATGTCAATCGCCAGTTGCAGGCGTTCCCGGCGACGGTCGGCCAATCGAAGGCTCAGTTGCTGGCCGAACGAGTTCGCGCCATTCATCCGGAAGCGTGGGTCGATCCGGTTCAGGCGTTCTACGACGCGACGACATCTGACGCTCTGCTGACTCCTCGGCCGGACTTTGTTGTTGATGCGATTGACAATGTGACGTCAAAAGTCCTGCTGCTGGAGACCTGCCTGAAGCAGGGGATTCCTGTCATCAGCGTGACTGGCTCGGGGGCTCGACTGGATCCAACACAGGTCCGAGTCGACGACCTTAGCCGCACGAAAGTCGACCCGCTTGCTCGCGTGATCCGCAAAGAGCTGACTCGTCGCGGCTTCGGGGACAGCGGCGAATTTGGCCTGCCGGTCGTGTTCTCCGAAGAAGCCGTTCGCGACCCCGAGGTCCCCGAATGGGACATCGAAAAAGGCTTCCAGTGCATCTGCCCCCACCGAGCCGACTCACCCCACGCCTGCGAAATGCGCCGCGTGATCTACGGTACGTCAACCTTCATGACGGCGGCTTTTGCAATGGCGGCGGTGTCGGTTGTTGTGCGACGATTGACAGTGAAGTAGCCGTTTCAGCCTCTGGTCAGCGATTTATAACATTTCATCACCAGGGCTCAGCGGGCTCAAGGGATTGTCCTCAAGATCCTTGTCGCTGCAACGCCACGAAGGAACGTCTTCCAGCATCATTTTGTCACTGGTCGCAAAACTTGTCACGAAAGCCGGACAGCGAGGGACGAAAGCGGCGAGACATCGGCGGACTGCAGAAAGTCCAATCAGGGCCAGATACAGCCCCAGCTTCTTTCCGTCGGGTGTGGTGAGTTTCAGTGTTTCGTCGCCGTGGTTGTACTGCACGACAGTAATCTCACTCCAATCAAGTCGCCGAGTCGGAATCAGGAATCTTTTCAGCTCGATCCCCGTCTCATCGACCGTCACCCTGTCACAATGCGCGAAGAGAAGGTAGTACGTTGCGAAGCTGGCGAACACGGAATATCCGATCACGAGGAACCAGAATTCTCTCGGTGGCATCGGATCAAACTTTTGCAGCAGGAAGACGCCAACAAAACCGCCTGAAAACATCGTGAAAATAATCCACGCGCTGAGTTTCGCTCGCCAGCAGAGTTTCAATGACCAGCCTTCGCGAAACACCAACGGCTCTGCCACGTTGCTCGCGCCGCGAACCTGCCACTGTTGCCATTTCTGAGCGAGATAATGTTCAAGGCCTGGGGCGTTCATGGTTGCTGCCTGTTGCGACTACCTACTTTGAACGAACTACCAACGCACGACGATACCACTCGAGCAGCGATGCAAAGCGGATTCTGATTGAAGCACGAGTTGACCTTCGTCGTCGATGCCGATGCAGTTGCCTGTGATGGTTTGGTCGGCCATCTGCAGAGTCACCGTGCGTCCGTTGAGAATGTTATGGCGATTAGCTTCCGACAAGGCCAGTCGAGGCTGTGCGGCCAGTTGACCGATTCGGAAATCCAGACGTTGCAGAATCGTAATCAGGACCGACGTCAACTCAAAGGATCTCCCGGCAAGATCAAACAGTGACGTCGCTCGCTGTGACACATCGGTCGGAGCGCCGGCGAGCGAATTGTTGACGTTGATTCCGATTCCGATCAACACGGCCTGTCGATCGACAATGCTGTGCTGTTCGACAAGGATGCCGCAGATTTTTTGCTCGCCGGTGAAAACGTCGTTGGGCCACTTCAGTGAGAACTCCT
>JANMEV010000302.1:0-6140 GCA_031377305.1 Planctomycetota bacterium
TTGCGCGATCATCGCGTGCATGCTGATCAGTCTGTGGACAGGTCGCAAGCCAACGCTGCGAACTCACGAGATGATCTGCTGGTACTTCTGCGGCATGGCCGACCACGAAGAACTGCGGACTCATCTGTTTCGACTGAAGAAACCGCCCGAGCCTCGAAAACCAATCATCTGAACTCGCGGGGCACTCCAGTCGCATCGCCAGCCCCGCTTTACGCTGCGCGGACCAAAGCTCCATCCACCGCCACGGAGCCGCTCGCACCTCATACGCCAACCCCACTCACTCAAGCATCGCTCGAAGCCAATGAACTTGCTCGCTATCATCTGAGTATGAGCAACGGCAGTGCCGAACAGGATTGACTATGTCCCCTGGTACGTGACTTTTTGTGATTCTTTTTGTGATTTCCGGTTGGTGACGGAGGCCGATTTTGGCTGACGATGTGCGATCAAGTCGCGACGAGTCGCGAAGTCCTGCTCGGCAGGCAGGACTTACTGTAGATCCTTTCTGCCAGCAGGCGAATCTGAGGGGGCATTGGCCATGACAGACTGGTCCTGGCGGTTTAATTGGAATTTGGGTCGCGGAGTTCGGGGGGCGGGACGAACTTTGTATGACGGCACGATGGCAGGCGACGAAAAGTTGCTGTGCCGGAGTGAATGCACTACTGGGGCGTGTTACACTCTCACCAGACGAAACCAACGATTTCGCAGTTTTGCTGGGGAACGCTCATGGCTCGCGGTATTCGATTTGTGATTGTGTTTGGACTGATCCTTAATGCTGCATGTTGCGATGCTTTTGCGCAGGGTTGTTGTGCGGCAAGTGACCGGGAATCCCTGAATCAACTTATTCAACTCAGCAAATTCTATTTTCAGGCGAAGCGGATCAGCACAACGGCAGAGTCAATTGAAGACCAGGAAAGGTACACGACGGTCTTTGAAATCACGGACGTGTTGAAGGCACCAGAAGGGAGTGTGAAGGTCGGCGAGCGATTCGGGCATTCCGATGGGTCCAACCAAACTGGGCAATCCGCGACCGGAACGAAACGGAGGTCTGCCCCGCAGCGCGGATCGTCAGTGCTCTTTGTATCAGATGGCTCTGACTTTCCGAAAGAGGCAAGCATCCTGTGCGAAACGAATCTTGCCGTCGCGGCGTATCTGGCCTCAACCGCGGCGGCAATCGCAGAGCTAAAAGAGGGAAGTGATCGTCGGAAGATTTTCGTTCCCTATGTGGGTGACGGTGAGTCCGTGATTGCTGATGATGCGTTGGTCGAATTCTTAGTGCATGGTTACGAAGGAATTTCGTCTTTCAAAAGTGATTTGCGTTCCAAACGACTGCTAGCGGCATTCACCAACCCCAAAACGTCGATCCAGTTTACCGGCGCCTATGGGGTACTTCTTGGCCTGTGTGGCGACGCCTCTGATGCTTTGGTTCTGGAAAAGAAGCTTGTCGTTTTGGACGCTGACTTTCGATTGGGAATCGACGGCGTCATCGCCGGCTATCTCATGATAAAGGGCGAAGAAGGGCTCAAACTTGTCGAAGACTCAAAGATGCTGGCCACAACCGCAAGAACGACAGACGGGAAAGAAGTGCCGTTACCATTTTATGAGACCTATGCAGCGAAAGAGGCATTGCGATTCCTGTGGAGCTTCGAGCCTGAACGAATTTCGGCCGCGCGACTTCGCGAATCAATGAGACTTTTGCTTGACCGCCCCGAATTGGCCGACTTGGTCATCACCGACCTCTCGAAATGGAAAGATTGGGATTCGCAGGATCGCATCATCGCCATGTTTGACGATGAGAAGTTCAAGATTCCTGCAACAAAACGTGCCATCGTCCGGTTCCTGTACTATTCCAGCCAGGAGCAAGGCGAAGTTGTCCGCGATGGCAAGGCCGTTCGCCCGGAGCATGCAATTCGCGCAGAGGGAGCCATGGAATCGCTGCGAAAAAAGAATCCAAAGATCGTCGAAGACGTATTCAAGTACTTTAATCGATAACGAGGCCAAAGTCCGCCAGAGTAAAAGAGTTTTGAATGTCCGTGCCAATGTTTGTCACCGATCTTGACGTCATGCACCACGCGATCAAAATCGCGGAGGGCGGCCTGGGAATGGTCGAGCCCAATCCGATGGTTGGCGCGGTGATTGTTTCTGCGGATCGAACTTTGATTGCGGAAGGACACCATCGCCGGTTCGGAGATGCTCACGCTGAGATCAACGCGATCCGAGCCGCGGGCGATCGAGCAAAAGGGGCCGACCTGTTCGTGTCGCTCGAACCGTGCAGTCATTTCGGAAAGACGCCGCCCTGTGCCGATGCGGTAATCGCGGCTGGGTTTCGACGAGTCGTCATCGGCTGCATGGACCCTGCACCTCACGATGCTGCTGACTTAATGGGGTCAGACCCCTTCATGACGGAAGTCGAAGCAAAACCTCCAACGTATTCAGCTTCGATTCCCGTGAGTAGGGGGATTCCCGTGAGTAGGGGGTCAGACCCCATTAAATCAAAACTCAGTCACGTCGCTGGCAGAGGCATTCAGAAACTTCGCGATGCCGGCATCATTGTGGAAGTTGGCGTTGCTCAGGAACAGGCTCAACGGCTGATCGCACCGTTTCAAAAACTGATGTTGAAGGGACAGCCCTGGGTCCATGCCAAATGGGCAATGACGCTCGACGGACGCATTGCGACTCGGACCGGGCACTCGAAATGGATTTCCAGCGATCTGTCACGAGCCTGGGTTCATGAACTCCGAGGTCGCATGGATGCCATCATCACTGGTGCGGGAACCGTGCGAGCCGACGACCCGCTTCTCACCGCACGGCCGCCGGGGCCGCGAACTGCTTTGCGAGTCGTGTTGGACTCAAGCGGCGACAGCATCACCGCCGATTGCCAGTTGGCGAAGGCGGCGTCGCAGGCGGATGTGCTGGTGTGCGTCTCTCGGAGCTGTTCCGAAGCCGCGCTGCAGCGACTTCATCGCCTTGGAATTCAAACGTTGCAGACTTCGGCTCCGGGACCGGTTGATATCAACGAAGTCCTAAACGAACTGGGCCGACGCAAATGCACGAATGTTTTGCTGGAAGCCGGGTCAGGAATTCTGGGAGCCTTCTTTGATGCTCAGCAGATTGACGAAGTGCATGCGTTCGTCGCACCGAAGTTGATCGGGGGCGAGAATGCTCGCTCACCAATCGGCGGTGATGGATTCGAGAAGATTCCGGGACTCGCCAATCTTCGCAACATGCGAGCGTTAACCATCGGCAACGACCTGCTGATCCAGGGTGACGTTTTTTCCTGTGAATAATGTCTGAGTGGCTGGTTCCATGCACCGGCAAGCGAACGCATGCCGCTCGCCGGGTTGACGACTTGCGAGATTTCCCGCAGTCTGTTTGTCGGGCTGGCGGTGGACTTGCAACGGGAGTCGGTTTGTTCGACGATCCCCGGTCTTTGGGCCAAATGTGTTTGCAATACGAGTTGAAGGGTAACTTCCTGTGCCGGCAATGGACTGGGCTGTTTTAAAAGATGTGATTGACCAGAACCAGTCGTTCCTGATTACCAGTCATGTGCGGCCAGATGCTGATGCACTCGGTTCCGAACTGGGGATGCGAGCCATCCTGCAGGCCATGGGAAAGACCGTGACGATCGTCAACGCGTCCGCTCCTCCAGCCAATCTGCAGTTTATGAGCCCGCCGGGTGTTGTTCTGAAACTGAACGATACGATCACAAAGGCCAATGTGCCAAAGACGGATGTGATTATCGTTGTCGACACCAGTGCCTGGCAGCAGCTCGGTACCATGGCCGATGTCATCCAAAATTCCGCGGCAAAGCGAGTCGTGATCGACCATCACGTCAGTTCCGACCAAATGAACGCCATCGAATTGAAAGACGTCGAATCGGCGGCAACGGGCGAACTCATCTGCGAAGCTGCTGAATCGCTTGGTGTGTCATTCGATGAACATACGGCCAACTGCCTTTACGCAGCCATTGCCACCGATACGGGTTGGTTCCGTTTTCCATCCACGACTTCGCGGACGATGCGAATCGCGGCCAGCCTGATGGATGCTGGAGCGTTGCCGCACTACGTTTTCAATCTGGTCCATGAACAGTCGTCGCTGGCTCGAGTGCGACTGGGCGGCCGAGTGCTCGGGCGGACTCAGACGGAAGCCAACGGTCGACTGGTGTGGATTCAGGTGGACGCGAAAGACATGGCGGAAGTCGGAGCGGTTCCTTCCGACACTGAGGGACTGGTCAATCAGTGTTTGACGGTTGCCGGTTCAGAAGCCGCGTTCATCGCTGTCGAACTGCAAACCGGTCAGATCAAGTTCAGCCTCCGCAGCCGAGTTCCGCATGACGTCGCCGCGTTGGCAGAACAATTCGCCGGCGGTGGTCACAAGCTGGCGTCCGGCGCGACGCTGTCCGGATCTCTCAGTTCCGCGGTGGAAAAAATGCGAAATGCGTTTCTGGAGATGTTGAGCAAATCACCGCCCGACATTACAGGTCACCCAGCAACTGCGGAGTAGAAGCGATGGTTGGAGCGTTCGGACGCTGGGCTTCGGTGATGCTGCTGCTTTGTGCCGCCAGCGATGGCCGACTGCTCGCTGCTGACGAACTAGACGAAAACGATCCGCGTCCCGGCTTGCATGCGATACTCTCCGACTCTGAACACTCCGTCACACGGACTGACCGTCGATTGAACTTCGACTGGACCGACTGCGCAGTCGACAGTCGGATCGGTGAGAACTTTAAGGCTCGCTGGTCCGGGAACCTGCTGGTTCGACAGCCGGGCGATCACACCTTTCATGCGTCGCTATCAGGCCGAGTCAAAGTACTGGTCGACGGCAAGGTCGTCGTGGATGCCATCGGCGACGATATCTTCTATTCCGGTCAGCCCGCGAGTCTCTCTGCGGGCGACCATCAAATCGATGTGACGTTCGAATCGACACCGAAAGAGGACGCAAAACTTCAATTCTTCTGGTCGTCGCCGAGCTTCACGCTGGAGCCTCTGCCGGCCGACGTTTTGTCTCACAATCCCACGGCATTGAATGATTCGCCTGCGTCAGTGGGGGAGTCGGGTCGATTTCTGTCCGATGCACTCCGATGTTCTGCGTGTCACAACGGCATCAGCGAATTGCCGACACTGAATGCTCCCAGCCTTCAACGTGCTGGCGATCTGAGTCACGAAAGCATCGTGGAGAGATTGCTGTCACCTCAGAAGGCAAACTCAGACAGTATGATGCCGCAGTTTGGGTTCTCGAAAGAGGAAGCAAATCACGTCGCCGCGTTCCTGCACGAGGTCGGAGCGAAAGAGAACGTTGAAGGTGTCACTGAAGTCGAATTCAAGTCGACCGACGTTGATTCCGGATCAAAGTTGCTCCTAACAACCGGCTGCGCCGCGTGCCATAAGTTGTCGCAACTTCCGGACAAGGCGGTTGGAGCGAGTCCTTATCACGGGCCCAATCTGGCAAACGTAGCGAAGCGGCGTTCGCCGGAATGGCTGATGAAATGGTTGCTGTCGCCCAAAGAATTGAACACCGATCACAGAATGCCTGTGTTCAGTTTGTCCGATGATGAGCGTCGGCAAATCGTCGCCAGCCTTGTTCAATCTTCCTCGGCTCAGGTGACCGAAGAATCGAAGCAGCAGCAGCAGCAGCAGCAGATGGATACCGCGTCCATCGCTGAAGGGAGAAAACTGGTCATCGCGGCCAACTGCATCGCGTGTCACAGAATAACGGGAATTGAAGCCGCAGCGAAGAAGCAGGTTCGCCCGATGATCGCGATGGGCCTTGGTGGGCTCAATCGCGGAAACAGCTGCGTTGCTTCCAACGACATCGAACGTCCGAAACCGACGACTCATCAGCCGCGATTTTCGCTAAACACCGTGCAGCGGGAACAACTTGCTGCGTGGTACAATTCCATTAGCCATGATTTGCGAACGGCCAATCACTTTGCAAAGGGCGAACTGCTGTTGCATCGCAACGGTTGTCTCGCGTGTCATGATCGAGATCAAATGAAGGGCCTGTCGAAGCAGGCCGGTTCCATAGAATCGAAGCGAGATGATTTGCGAGGCCAAAGTCAGGCGTTGATTCCTCCCGAACTGACGGCTGTGGGCGATCGCTTGAAGGAAGAATATTTGCTCTCCGCAGTTGCCGGTGAGCAAACT
>JANMEV010000308.1:0-7654 GCA_031377305.1 Planctomycetota bacterium
GAATTGGGAAGCCTGTTTGGGTTGCCGAGTGCTGGCATCTATCAACGCGATCAGGCCAGCTCGATGCACGAGCGGGCCTGAAGGGAAATCAACCTGATGAGGTCACCTGGGAGGAATCCTGAGCGGAGTTCGCGATGCGGCGAACATGGTGGTCCTACTTCATAAAGAAGTCGGTTGGGCCACGCAGCGTGTAGTAAGGATACTGGTAAGCAGCTGGCTGTGAATTTTCCGGTGGGTACATCAAGTTCTGTGGAGCTGAGTACGTATGGAAATTACGATGAACCGGGTGAAACGGCAGATTGCATTGTCCGTTGTTGCAGCCCGGTTGACGACACTTCTGAGACGGCGGGCATGCATCGCAGTTCGAAGCGTGCATCATTTGTCCCCCCGGACCAACGCTCGACTGACACATTGGACAGCCGTTGGCCATGATTGGCCCGTCATGATAGTTCACTTGTGGACTTTGAGCTCTCATGACCGGCGTTGTCGAAGCGCAGCCGCTCACAAGAATTCCAATCGCCCCCGAAAGCAGTACAGCCAGTTTGCAACGATCCATCGAATTCACTCCCTCGATTTCCCCCGAAATCGCCCTTTTCCGTCCATCGCAGAAGGGCCAACGACATCTCGAATGAAAAGAACCGACGAGCCAAACGACTGACGGTCTTTGCAATGAGAATCTCTCTTGTAACCGTTATCGGCAGTCCAAACGGCGAATCGTGCAAAATCCCTACAAATCCTCCCGTGTTGAACCAGGAAGAATGTGTGGTCTTGCGGAATCGAGGCGACCGCAATACATTTTGACCTAGGTTTTTGTTCTTCACGCCCGTCAGTTGCATCGCCGTAACTGGCAGCAAGATCAGTATTTGTGGCAAAAGGGAGTGTTCAAGTGCATATTGCCGCCTCAACGCGAAGCCTGTGGGATTTAGCGTTCCCGGCAGCCTGCCTGCAAATCCAGGAACTTGGATTTGATAAGGTCGAAGTGTGGCTGAACGAGACATTTGATCATCTCAAGCCTTCAGTTGTCGCGGCTGACCCCGAAGGAGCCGCGGCCCTGATGCGAGAGGCGAGTCGAGTCAGCCCTGCGGCCACTTTCCTGGAGTCTGAAGTCGACATCCCGACGTTTAAGGGCATCGTCCGCTTCGCAAAAGTGCTCAAGGTGGCTCAGATGACGATTCTTGCGTCACCGAAAGGCACTCCATTCAATACCGAAATCGACCGCCTGCGTGAACGTAACACGATCTGTCAGCACGAAGGGATCCGACTTTCGATTCTGACGAAATCGGGAACTTTGACCGATGATCCTCACACGGCTGTTGAGCTGTGTCAGTCCGTCAAGGGCTTGGGAATTACGCTCGACCCCAGCTATTACGTCTGTCGACCGGGCGGCGTTGTGGATTACGATGTTGTGTATCCACATGTCCTGCATCTGCATCTGCGGGACACATCGCTGACGGAACTTCAGGTTCTGGGTGGACTCGGTGAAGTCGACTACAACCGAATCGTCGCCATGCTTCGACAGTTTGGATACCAGCGAAGCCTGAGCGTCGATCTGCTTCCCAGAACATTGGAAGGCGAAGAACGACTCCGCGAAATGCGCAAGTTGCGACTGCTGCTGACGAGCCTTCTGTAGGCTGCGAAGTGAACACGAGCTTGCTGAAATTGTTGGTGTGTCGGACAGGAATGTCCAACCTACTTCGAGTGATCGTCAAACGAAAAAAGGCTGAGCAACTCAACGAGTTGCTCAGCCTTTTGATTTTTCGGGTTAACGTTCGACAGACTGAAAACTAGTTCAGAATCTTGTCGGTGTCCTTCAGGACTTTGGCGATCGATTCTGCGTTCAGGTCGCCTTCTGCGAATGCGTAATTGACCTTCACGTTGGAATCGACCCACATCATCACGGTGACGTTGGCCTTTTCGTTGATTTTGTACTTCGCTGGGCCAACTGCGTTTTCGAACACAGTCAGTGGCGTGTGCTTAATCTTCTGGTCAGCAGCGGCCTTCTTCAAAGCTGCTTCCTGAGCATCTGGATCGTCGCTGAGGACGGTCACGAAAGCGGCCATCTTCTTGTCTTCGGAGTTCTTCGCAACAATCGCGTCGAGTTCCGCGACCAGCTTTGCTGTGTTTTCGTCCATTTTGCGAACAAAGATGCTGACAACAGGACGAGCACCGTACTGGCAGCGGTAGCAAAGTTTTTCACCAGCAGATGGGCCGGTGATATCAGTGACATTGAACGCGGCTGGATAATCATCAACCTGCAAGCCAGACTTCAGGTCGGCTGCATTGACCAATGAAATGCTGGCCATTGCCAGAGTCATCACACAAAACGCGGAGAACTTCTTCATACTTTGACACTCCCTGAATTGAACTGTTCGAAAACTCTCATGTCTCTTCGACACACCGAAAAGACGTATTACAAAGCCAGCGATTAAACGGCCGAAGCCCGAATCAACGCTGGCAGTCCCGGCTTCGCAGGATTATTCGCTGTCTGCTGTCAAACGTCTAACGATTTCCAGCACGTTTTTGCAGTCCTGCTCTGCTTCTACTGTCATAGTCTTCTGTGCAATCCTACCATCTTTTCCAATAATGAAAGTCCACCGACTCGCTGTAACCCCTCGAGTCAGTGTTTGTTCAACATTGTCGACCATTTGAGTGATCGTGCCGCCTTCTCGAAGTGGCACCCCAAATGCCTGAGCTACCTTACCTTCTTCATCTGCGACGAGCGGAAAGTTTAGCGAATGGACTTTTGCAAACAGCTCGTGATTTCGAATTGAGTCACCGCTGACTCCCACGACTTCCACATCTGCCTCTTCGAGCTCCTCCATGTGATCCCGGAACGAACAGGCCTGGCGACTGCAACCACTGGTCAGGTCCGCCGGATAGAAGTAAACCACAATGAACTTCTTGCCAATGTGGTCATCGGATCGCCACAAATTCCCCGTCGCGGTCATCGCCTCAAACGACGGTGCTCGGTCACCTTCATTGAGTGAAACCTCCGGAGCTTCCGTTGCAGAAGTGATAGTCGCCAATGAAAAACACATCAACGCACAAACAAAACGCATCGCATACTCCAAAATCAAATTCATCAGAATTCGATCCTGAGCGTCGTTCCATCAACGCAGAAATCCAAAGGAAGAACGGGGAGGGAAAATCATTGTCGTCAGATCAACGTTCAATGACCGTCTGAAGCAGATCTTAAGAGGCCAAAAGCGAACGTCGGTGGGTGATAAAAACTACAGGTGGGACTGATATCCGGAAGGAAGGTGTGCTGGTACACCGTGTCAGCGTGACGTTAGCATAGAGCTGACGCAATCGCTCGTCAAACGGTGCGCGAGCCGTCGATCGCGATTTTTGTTATTAAAAACAGCCCCATAATCACCGTGAGCGACCGGCCGCCATTTCCAAAAACTGCGGAAGGTAGTCACGCCAAAGCTTCCAGACGTGGCCTCCGTCGGTCTTCTTGTATGCATGAGTGACGCCCGCCTTTTGCAACTGCTCGACAAACTTGTCGTTGCGTTCCAGCAGAAAGTCCGTTGTTCCAATGGGAATCCAGAAATTCTTCAATCCGTTGGCCGCTGGCTTTTCTCCCGTGAGCGATGGGTACAACTTCAGCAAGTCGTTCGTGTTTAGCTCCGGAGTGGCCGCACTGAAGGCACCGATGGATGAGAACAGATGGACGTTTTTCAGACCGGTATCGATCGCATGACCACCGCCCATGGAAAGGCCAACAATGGATCGACCGGGGGCGTCACGTCGGACTCGGAAGTGATTCTCAACGAACGGAAGCAGATCTTTCGTGAGATCCTTTTCGTAGAGGTCGTTGTTGCGGTGAAAATAGTCGCTCGTTCGCTCTGGAAGTGTAATCGGCGCCGGATGTCCATAGGGCATCACAATAACGACCGGTTCAATCTTTCCGGCGGCAATCAGGTTGTCAGCAATCAGATGAGCCCGGCCCACTTCGGTCCATGCGGTCTCATCGTCGCCATAACCGTGAAGCAGCAGCACAAGCGGATAGGTCTTTTCCTGAGCAGCTTCATAACCCGGCGGAGTGTATACGACAACTGGACGACTGTGCCCGACGCTGGTTGACGGGTAGATCATTCGATGAACGCTTCCATGTGGCAGGTCGGTAAACTCAGTCACCAGCGGCGGAGTTCCGGGGATTTCAACCATGCATCCCAGCGTCAGCCACTTCTTCACCCAGCGATTCGACGGATCGATCATCGTTGTGCCATCAACGTCGAACGCATAGTCATAGATCTGAGGGTCGAGTTTCTCACTCGTGCCTTCCCAAACGCCCTGTTCGTTCTTCATCAACGGGAATTTTTTTCCATCCAGCGACACGTTCACGACCTGAGCCATGGGGGCTTGCAGCCGAAACGTGACTCGACCGTCAGCATGGACTTCAGGGGACAGAAGGTTCTGCGAATGTGCATCCGACATGAAAAATCCGGTGGAGAAGACGAAGGCTACAACGGACAACGCTAAACGAAGCCGTGAAAAATTAAGCACGAGAAAAATCCATATGAAAGCGTGGTGAAACGTCAGGTGAGTTCAAGCCATCAAGTTTGACAAAAACACAGGCACATCGCTAATGAACCGCCAAACTGACAACCCCAGTTCTGCGAGAACCGTGGCTTTGAAGCGGTTACTCAGCGAGCCCTTGCAGAATCGCGCCCTCGGGCAAGTCACGTCCCGTGAGTTGGCGGAACTGAAGATTCAACTGAGCCGCAAATACCTTCATGGGATCGATATACTTCGCGCCGCGGATGCTGGCCTCTTCGGCAAATGCCGATCCCTTCATCCCAACCGTCAGGTCGACGACCGTCATGCGTTCACGAATGATGGAAGGATTCAACTGGCCCTTTGAAAGCCCGCACTCCATGCCAAAATCGGCGATGACCAGGACATCCGTTCGAAGGTCGTGCACAGCGTTCCAGGGAACATGGCGAATACCGGCCTCTCGAGCCATTTTGGCGGCGGTATTGTCTGAAACACCCGACAAGCTCACCGCCGCGCCTTTCGATGCAAAGTACTTTGCCGCGCCGCGAGCGATTGCTGAGTGGCCAATCACAGTGATCATACCGCGGGAGGTCCATTCCGGGATGCCAGTGGCAGACTGCCCCGCCTGGTCAATGGCCTGGAACGTCGTAGAGACGCCCTTCCATGCACCAGAGCTTTCCATAAGCACGTCGATTCTTTCGGACGCTTCCGCCATTTCATCTTTCGTGGGGGCCAGCCCCAGCAGATCGCCAGAATATCCCGGATCGACCACCAGTCCGTTGATCTTCATTTTTTCCAGCATCTTAGGAAACTTTGATAAATCGCCCGGCAGCAGTGGAAGGCATCGAATCGACTTTTCCATCATTTGAAACGCGCCGTTGAAAACTCGGCATATGATATTTTCAGAATCACCCGAGCCCACGACTCCAAGGAAGCGAGTCTTCGCGTTGATCTGATCCCAGCGATAGTCTTCGTTCAATTCCCACACGGTCGGCTGCTTGGGAAACGCCTCCATTCCGCGTTCGAGAGCAGCGTAAATCCACGGTGATCCATACTTACGCCCCAGCAGCGAGAACGTCAGTCCCGAACTTCCGATTCCTATACCGACGATTGGGACTTCACGAGTCTGAGTGACAGCCGCAAGCAGAGGCCATGCCGCGTCCATGTCTTCCGTAAGCCAGGTAAACTTGACGATGTCGGCTTTGGCCTTCAAGCACTTTTCGAAGACCTCGTCGATTCTTGACAGAGGACGATTCAAGCTGGTGAAAGAGATCACTCGTTTTGTGCTGCCGAATCGAGGAATACTGTTAGCAATATCCAGATCCAGTTCCACATAGGCTGGACCCGAGACGATCGCTTCCCGCAGTAACTGAATTCGCTGTTGTTCGGTGCCCTTCCATGCTCCGCCATCTTTTTCGCTGCGGCAGGAAACAAGAATGGGCTTGTCGACCATCTTCACAAGTTCGCCAACGTTGGGTTCGTTGATGAAGTGGTCCAGGCAGAGTTCAATCAGGTCACATCGACGCGAAGCGTTCAACAAATCGGCCGGCGCCAGAGTTCGTGATTCCGGAGTGACTGAAATACAAATCATGGCTGCAGATCCTGATAACTATCGTTGATTCGTGATTTTGTGATAATGGAGACTCACTTGACCGTACGACGCCCCGTTTGAACGCTCGCCGCGACCTTCCAGCCGACGATCGAAAGCACGCACAAAATGGGCATCAGGGGAGCACGCATTCGAGTGTCAGTCCAGTAAACGGCATGCATCAGCATGAAGGACTGAACGACAAGCCACAAGTCTGCCAGACCTTGATCTTCTTCAGTTTTCCGGCGACACCAGGACGCCAGCAATTGAAAAGCCAACCCCAGCCACAGAAAACCGTACCAAACACTAATCAACACCGACGCGATCCGTGAAGTCGAATCTCCCGCCGGCGATATGGCGCAGAACCTGCGAAGTCGCAACAGACACGCTCGAAAGAAACTGCCTCGATCTTCGCGAATCGCTTTCGAAGCCTGCTGATAATACCACGCGTCGGTTGAAGGTTCATCGCCGGGCCGGATACCATCTGCTTCTGCAGCCGCGATCATTCGTTGCTGCCAGGCATCCAGCGCGACTCCATCCCACGGACGTTTGTCATGGGTGTTTACGACGTCGCGATAGAAGTCGGAATTGTTACCCAGCGCCAGCGTGTAGCCGCCGTGAGTCGTCGCGGGGATAAATCGATGAAACTGGATCGCGTTGCGAACAATCCACGGAGTCAATGTGATCCCAGCGATAACACCTGGCAGCATCGCCATCATCACGCCTCGCGATACACTTTGAGACACGTCAGTCTTCGCGGAAAACAACTGTCGCGCCACGGCCGCAAGCGAAACAAATGCGCACGAAATCATCACCACCGGCCGCATCAACGCGCCGAGTCCAAACATGAATCCAGCCGAGATCCACCACCAGCTCAGTTTGCCCTGCCGTCGTTGATCGTCACCATATCGAAAACAAACGACCGCCGCCAAAAGCAACGCAGAGCAGGGCACTTCGGTCATGGGAAACGTCACATATCTCAACAGGAGCGGATCCAACGCGACGATGGCTGTCGCCAGCATTGACCAGGCCGCAGGCAACTTCGAAAGGATCGCCAATCGCCAGGTAAGAACGACAATCAACACGCTGGCGAACAGATTGATTGACGCGACTCCGAACGCATCGCTCACTCCAATTCGCGTGAAAAAAGCCAACGCCATCGGATACGCGGGCGGACGAAACGCCGTCGATTGCAGCGAACTCGGCCCAAGAAACCCTTTTCCCTGCGCGAGCGGTTTCGCATGAGCCAGATACCCGTCGCTGTCGGTCGTGAGATCGCCTGGCGAATGAACCATCAGGGCGATTCGGACTGCCAGTCCGCCCAGCATCAACAAACAGAGCAGGGTTCGTTGATATCGCATAGCCAGGGTCTCACACAACCGAAAACTGCTGCCGACGAATCTCGTGCAACATAATGCCAGCGGCGACGGCGGCATTGAGCGAATTGATCGTGCCGAGCATTGGTATCGAAACCATGAGATCACATCGCGAAAGGAGCTCAGCATCGATGCCGGTCGCTTCTGACCCAATCACGACGGCGACGTTGCGGCGACAGTCCAGGTTCCA
>JANMEV010000362.1:0-19807 GCA_031377305.1 Planctomycetota bacterium
TGCGGGCCAGCGAAAAGTGTCAGAAAGCCCTGTGCTACTGATCGACTGGGGCGCTCAGACGAAATCCCACTACCGCAGCGATTTGACACGAGTCTTCATCACAAGCAAGCCCACAAAGCAGATGGAGCAGGTTTACAAGACCGTGTTGGCGGCTCACCAGGCGGCGATCAAGGCGATCCGACCGGGAGTGAAGTGTGCAGACGTCGACAAAATCGCCCGTGGAATGATCGCAGATGCTGGTTTTGGAAAGTATTTCGGCCATGGTCTGGGACATGGATTTGGACTGGAGATCCACGAATCGGTCCGAATGAGCCCTCTTTCGAAGCAGGAGTTTGAGATTGGCATGGTCGTCACTGTAGAGCCTGGAATCTATGTCCCGGGAAAATTCGGGGTCAGGATCGAAGACGATATACTCGTGACTTCTGGCGGAAATGAGGTTTTGTCGAGTGTTCCTCGCGAATTCGAAGAGGCGTTCGTTCCTTTCCTTGCATAAATCGTCGTATTTCACGATCCTTCGCATTCTTTGAAAACGCCCTCGCATGGGTCGATCCAAGACGGATTGGCCAATCGGCATCGGACCAATGAATGGTTCGCTGACGCCCGCAGCGGTGGATGTTTTGTTTGTATTTATTAAGACGCTGCAATTTTGCGTCTGGAGGCATTTTTGAAATGGCGAAACCCGTGGATAGCGAAGAAAAAGGCGAATCCTTCGATTTGGATAAGTTCCGCAAGCTGCTTCAGCTGATGGAGAAATTTGATGTGTCCGAAGTGAACCTTCAGAACGACGAAGAGTCCTGGAAAATCCGACGAGGGCCTCGTTACGCTCAGCCAACCTTTAACCCTGGGTTTGCTCAGGCTCCCATGATGCAAGCAGCTCCGGCTGCAGCTCCTGTTGCTGCTGCGACCACGCCAGCGGCTGCCCCTGTGGCTACGGCTCCTGCGGGAATTACGATCAACGCTCCAACGGTTGGCACGTATTACTCGGCTGCCAGCCCGGAAGATCCGCCATTCGTTTCTGTCGGATCGGTTGTGAAGGCGGACACCGTTATCTGCATTATCGAAGCAATGAAGGTGTTCAATCAGATTCAGGCAGAGAAGTCTGGTCGAATCGTTGAGATCCTCGTCGAAAACGGCGATGCGGTCGGATTCAATCAGCCGCTGTTTCGAATTGAACCGGCATAGTTGCAAGTCAGGTTGGGGGAAACTCGGAGTGTCGCACGGCCAGCCGAGCACTTCGGAGTTCCCTGCACCTCGATGAATGCGATCGCTGGGGTCAAAGCGATCGCAGGCGGCATTTTGTTTGAACGCGAACAGGGCAGAGCGCCGCGTTTGTGAACGGGTCGTAAGGTCCGTCCTTTCCGTCTCAATCCGACGCACGGTCGGGATTATCGTTTTTGAACTGAGCATTCCATGTTTCAGAGAATTCTGGTTGCGAACCGAGGCGAAATCGCCCTTCGAATCATCCGCGCTTGTCGCGAGCTGGGGATCGAAACTGTCGCCGTCTACAGCGAAGCCGATCGCGGCGCGCATTATCTTGAACTGGCCGACGAAGCTTGGTGCATCGGGCCGGCTCAGGCGGGCGAAAGCTACCTGCAGATCAACCGCATTATTAGCGCGGCAGAGATCGGCAACGTGCAGGCTGTGCATCCGGGCTACGGTTTCCTTGCGGAAAATTCGCACTTCGCTGAAGTCTGTCGAAGCTGCAACATCGAATTCATCGGACCTCCGGTTGCTGCCATGCAACAACTGGGCGACAAAGTCAGCGCGAAAGAAATTGCGTTGCGGGCAGGTGTTCCCTGCGTACCCGGCAGCGATGGTCTGATCAGCGATGTTGATGACGCTGTGAAAGTGGCCGATCGAATCGGCTACCCTGTTCTGATAAAGGCCACAGCCGGCGGTGGCGGTAAAGGCATGCGAGTGGCTGGGAATGAAATTTCCCTGCGAGCCGGTCTTCAGGCTGCCAGCGCAGAGGCCGAGAAGGCATTCAAGAACGCGGGCGTATATCTTGAAAAGTACGTCGAACGACCTCGTCACGTCGAAGTGCAGATTCTGGCTGACAACCACGGCAATGCCGTGCATCTTTGGGAACGCGATTGCTCGATGCAGCGTCGCCATCAGAAACTGATCGAAGAGAGTCCAGCTCCCAAGCTGCCTCCTGAAGTTCGTAAGAAGATTTGCGAGTGTGCCGTTAACCTGGTTCGTGAAGCTGGCTACACCAACGCCGGCACAGTGGAATTCATCGTTGACAAGAATTTCAACTTCTACTTCATCGAAGTGAATGCTCGTATTCAGGTCGAGCATCCCGTCACCGAACTTGTGACCGGTATCGATTTGATCAAGCAGCAGATCCTGATTGCTGCGGGCGAAAAATTGCCGTTCAAGCAGGAAGACATCAAGCACACGGGATGTGCGATTGAACTACGTGTCAACGCAGAAGATCCGGACAACGGTTTCCGACCAAGCCCCGGCAAGATCACGAAGCTGCGTCTGCCGGGAGGGCCAGGCGTTCGTTTCGATTCGCATGTCTACGAAGGTTACACGGTCAGCCCATACTACGATTCGATGATTGGTAAGCTGATCGTCCACAAGCCGACTCGTGACGAAGCCATTCAGTGCATGCGTCGCTGTCTGCGTGAATTCGTAATCGAAGGCATCGCAACAACTCTGCCGCTGGCGAAGAAGATGTTCACTCACGCAGACTTTGTCGATTTCAACATCGATACCACGTTCGTTGAACGAACGTTCTGAGCTTACTTGGAACTGCACATCTGTCACTAACTGCTGGCTCGAGTCCACGATGATTGCTTAGAAAAACTCGCCGAGTGACCATGTCTACGCGGTTTGCGGTTACACGAGCACAGCAAATAGATCTCCCTCCAATTTCAAATTTGAAATTTCAAATCTAAAGGATCCTGTCCCATGTCACACGGAATCAAACGAGTTGCCCTATTGTTTGCCGGCGGTCCCGCTCCGGGAGCCAACGCGGTCATTTCCACCTGCGCGATTTCCTGCATTCGCAACGGCATTGAAGTTGTCGGGATTAAATACGGCTACTCAAACCTGATGGAGTATTCTCCAGCGTCGCCGCTGGTTGAAGGTCTGCACTACAAGAACCTGACGGAAGTCAGTCTTCGCCGGACGCGCAGCAAAGAAGGCATCATCATTGGCACCGCGCGAGCCAATCCGGGTAAGCAGATTACTGCTCCCGAGCACCTGGACGACGCCGAAAAAGCGGCTCCGATGAAACGAGTCTATGAAGCTTTGCGATCGATCGGAGTTGACGCTCTGGTTTCCATCGGTGGCGATGATACTTTGAAGACTGCCAACAAGTTGAAGATGTATCAGGATCGACTGCCAGCTGATCAGAAGCGTATGCCCGTGGTCCACGTTCCAAAGACGATCGACAACGATTATATGGGCATCGACTTCACTTTCGGATACTTCACCGCGGTCGAAACGCTTGGCACTGAAATCCGAAACTTGCACGCCGATGCAGAAGCTGCACGAGCGTACTTTGTTGTCGAAAGCATGGGTCGCAGTGCGGGCTGGCTGGCGTACGGTGCCGCGATTTCCGGCGAAGCCAACATGGTTCTGAGCGTTGAAGACATGACCGGCGAGTACCTGACTCCCGAATCGACTCCAAAACGCAAGATCATGGACAGCGACAAGGTCGTAGGCAAGATCGTTAAGATGATGCGATATCGCCAGGAAAAACAGGGCAAGGAATACGGCGTTGTTGTGCTTGCAGAAGGACTAGCGGAGTTCCTGTCCGACGATGTTCTGAAGGATGTCCCTCGCGATGACCATGGCCATATTTCCGTGGCAAACGTTGACCTCGGCAAGATGTTCGCGAAGCGAATCGCCGCCGAGTTCACGAAGCAAACGGGCCTCAAGAGAAAAGTCACCGGCTTGCAGCTTGGTTATGAATGCCGCTGTGCTCGCCCGCAGGCTTTTGACGTAATGCTCGGCAGCCAGTTGGGAGTCGGTGCTTACCGCGCTTTGTGTGAAGAGAAGCTTAATGGTGCGATGGTGTCCGTGTCCGGTCAGTTGGATCTGCACTACGTTCCATTTGAAAAGCTGGTTGATCCGAAAACCCTGGTGACCGTTGTGCGATTTATCAAGCAGGACAGTGACTTCCATAAGCTGGCTCGCTTCCTGGAAAGCACCGCTCCGGAATAACGAGTTGCCGCGACTGCAACGAACAACGAAGGCTCGCCCCCAACTTTGGCGAGCCTTTTTTTGCTGACCCTTCCAAAAAGCTGGTCGCGGTGGTCGAACCGTTTCGAAAACGGCTACTCCGTCTTCCCTGCGGCAGTTCCGTCTATTCCGTGTCTTCCGTGGTTTACGCGCCGCGACCGCCCCGTTTACTTCTTCCACGCAGTATTCGGCTCGGGCATTTTTGCATTGAGGGCCGATTGCCAGCTTCGCAACTTGGCCTTGAGTTCAGCGAGCTTCGCTGGTTCGGCGATGGCCAGATTCTTCGTCTCGCTGGGATCGGACTTCAGGTTGAAAAGTTCTGCATCACCGTCCTCGTAGAATTCAATCAGCTTCCAATCGCCCTCGCGAAGAGCCGCACCGGGAGTCCATTCGGATCCGTGGTAATGCGGGTAATGCCATGCCAGCGGCCGATCGAGGGTCTCAACTTCGCCTTTCAAAACGGGAACGATACTCTTGCCATCGATCGCCAGATCCGGCCGAGCATTCAAACCGGCCAGATCAAGAATCGTCGGGAAGTAGTCGGTGCTCAGTATCGGAGTTTCGTTTGTTGAGGCGGCCTGAGTCACACCGGGCGAACGAACGATCAACGGAACTCGGATGCCACCTTCGTATAGCCAGCCTTTTCCAGATCGAAGAGGCAGATTGCAGGTCGGACCTGGTTGTTTCGCTGTGCAAAGTCCGCCATTGTCTGAAGTGAAGATGATTGTGGTCGAATCTTCCAGATTGAGCTCCTTCAGTGCTGCGGTCACCTCGCCCACGCTGTCGTCGACTGCCGCAACCATGGACGCGTATCGTGCGTCGTTCTGGGAGGCTTTAGACACACCTCGCCGTTCGGTGGTTGGATCCGGGGTCGAAGTCAACGAAGCCCGCTTCGCCTCAAAGTGATCGAAGTGCTTCTCATCACGGTGGATCGGAGTGTGAACGTCGTAGTGCGAAAGAAACATCAGGAACGGGCGAGCGGCATCACGGTGCTTCAGGAATGACACAGACTCTTCCGTCAATCGTTCCGTCAGAGACTCGCCATCGTGCCGTTCTTTCAGATAGGGGTTCTTCCACGGAGCGAAGTACCCGCCTGGCGGTTGGCCATAATTGGCCCCACCGAGATTGAAGTCGAATCCCTGATTGGTTGGAAGAAACCCGTCGCCTCCGAGATGCCACTTTCCTGCAAAAAACGTCTGATACCCCGCATCATGCAATACTTCGGCGAACGTGACTTCGTTCAACGGCAACTCGTTGCGATCGTCAATGTGCAAAAAGCGATGTTGAGAATCCGGTTTGGCCCTCTGGCCGGGAATCCAGTCCGTAATGTCCACTCGAACGGGGTGCCGTCCCGTCATGATGCTGGCTCGAGTCGGCGAGCAAACAGGGCACGCCGAGTAGGCATAAGTAAATCGCATACCGGACTTCGCCATGGCATCCAGGTGAGGCGTTTCATGGAACGAGCTGCCATAACAGGACAAATCGGCCCAGCCCAGATCATCGATCAGAATGAAGACGAAGTTCATTCGCGACTCGGACGGATTTTCAGCCATCGCGGGGCTGGAAAACAATAAGATCCAAAAGCCAAAGAAAACCAGGAATCGTTGCATCGGAACGGACTCGCCATGTGATGAGGGTGAGAAGAACGCGGACTATATGGTGTGTGTCGCTTTGCCACACCTGGCCATCGAGCGACTAGTTGCTGCCGGAATTCTCGATTCTATCAGCATTTTTGGCGATTAGAACAACGATGACGTGATGAAGGAGTCACGGTACAATGCTGTTCCGCCGAACTCTTTTGAGCCACCCTACCAGTATGCTCCGAACCAGTAAACAGGAGCGGGGCTCATGACATCAGGTATTTCGTTCTTCGCGATGGCCGTCATTATCGTCGCCGCGGCTTTCGTGGGCGTGTTGTTCTTCGGCATGGCGGGTTTCGTGATTTTCAACATCTTTCGCACATTCAATCGAACTATGAAAACCCCTGAAGATCCTCTGGTAAATGCAGAATCAGCTCATGCGGAAAAGAAGCGACGTGTGTTGGAAATCGTCTCGAGACAGTCACCCGACTCGCCGGCATTGAAGTGCCGCGGATGTGGGGCGACTGTTGACAGCACGGCTGAACTTTCCGCCGACGGAAAAATTCGCTGCAACTACTGCCTGCAGTGGACGAGCATCTTTCAATAGCACTTACATCGGCCACTTCGCTGGCTGTGTTTCCGATCGAACCTCATGCTGATCGAGTTTGATTGTGACAGGTTCTGAAAATACTGAAATTCAAAACGACGACGACCGTGAGCAGTCGCGTCGACTGAGTCTTCAGGGAAACAAGCCACCTGCGCAGATCGAAGGGTATTCGATCGTTCGTCCAATCGGCACAGGTGCCTACGGTTCGGTGTGGTTGGCTCGCGAAGATCGCACGGGCCGCATGGTCGCAATCAAGTACTATCCGCATCGGCGAGGTCTGAACTGGTCGATGCTAAGCCGCGAAGTCGAAAAGCTGGCAGCCGTTTACACGTCTCGGAACATTGTGCGGCTGCTCGATGTTGGCTGGAACGCCGATCCGCCGTACTTTGTGATGGAGTTCGTGGAGAACGGTTCTCTTGGCAATTATCTCGCGCGGGGGCCGCTTCCGGTGGATGAGTCCATTCGGATCATTCGTGAGATCTGCAGTGCCCTCATCGACGCCCACGGAGCCGGTGTGCTGCACTGCGATCTGAAGCCGGATAACGTCCTGCTTGATGGGCAGAATCATGCGAGGATCTGTGACTTTGGTCAGTCACGCATGTCGCATGAACAAAGTCCATCGCTCGGAACGCTGTACTACATGGCACCCGAGCAAGCCGATCTGGATGCTTTGCCGGACGCTCGTTGGGACGTATACGCCATCGGTGCGATGCTCTATCATATGCTGACGGGTAATCCTCCGCATCGCAATGCGACGACTCAGAAGCAACTGGAAGCTACAGAATCGCTTGAAGAACGACTGAAAACGTACCAGTCGATTATTCGAACTGCCGGACTTCCACAGGCACATCGCAACGTTAAAGGTGTTGACAATCGGCTGGCAGAGATTGTGGACCGATGTCTGATAGCGTCGCCAACCGAGCGATTGTCGAATGCTCAGGCGGTTCGAGACGAATTGAACGCTCGCGATCGATATCGAGCGCGTCGACCGCTGGTGATGCTGGGCGTTGTTGCTCCAGTTCTGCTGACGGCGGCGATGGTGCCAATCTTCGTCAATGCCCTGACAAAGAATCTACGGATCACCGAAAAGGAGATTACTCAGCGTGCATTGGAAAGCGATGCGATGTCTGCTCGCCTTCAGGCCGCCGCGCTGGAGCATGAGCTGAATGACAGGCTGGAGGAACTGCAGGACATCCTTTCGGATAGCGATGTTGCTGAGGAGCTTGAAACGAACCTTGCTCGCGATTCCAGGGAACTAGAGAACGAGATGCGTTCCTTTGCCACGGTCGCGTTTCCATCTCGACCTCGATGGATTCAGGTGCTGGATGCGGCCTGGGAGCATGCGAATTCAAGCGATGGAAGGCGACAACATGGGCGAGGCCTCGATACCAGCTGGTTTCTGACAGACGCTCGTGGAGTTCAAATCTGGAGGCGAGAGTTCAGCGACCGAACGCTTGGCGATAACTTTGCCTATCGCGACTACTTTCATGGACAGGGGCAGGATTTCCCTCGTGACTCCGAGCGATCAGCCATCGCACCGCTACAAAATCCGCACGTGAGCGTTGCATACAAGAGCACGACGACCAATCGACAAACCGTCGCACTCAGTGTTCCAGTGAAAGACTCCAAAGGTGCAGTGATCGGAGTTTTCGCCCGAACAGCTCACCTCGGAGATCTTCAGGCTCGCCTGGGCCGTCGCATGATGGATGCCGGCGGTGAAAGCGTGCAGCGGTTTATTGCCCTTGCTGAGTCTCGAAAGTCAAGTGCCATTCGGTTGCTGGATCATCCATTCCTGACCGAGGAGTTGCTAAAGCCCCGCGAGGGAGAAGATCGCGACGATGAACTATTCGAGAAGCTCATCATGGACAAAGACACCGTGGACCGGATACGAGAACATTCCGTCGCACCGGCTGACGAGTACGCCGAAGTAAAACTGGAACGTTATCAGGACCCGGTCGGAAAGTTGAATGAAGCGTCTGCAGAGACCTTTCGGGGCGACTGGATGGCGGCCATGGCTCCGGTACGAGGCACTGGCTGGATGGTGATCGTTCAGGAACGCCGCGATGCCGCGCTCTTGCCAGTACAAACGATGGCTCAACGAGCAAAGCAACAGGCATCGCTGGCAGTTCTGATCGCCGCTGGAATGATGATGATTGTCTGGTTTTTCGTATGGCGGGCTCTGAGTCGGACCAACATGTCGGCCAATTCTCCAGCCGCAGAATGACGTTGCCGATGTTCGCGAAACACACACCACGGGTCCTCGTTTCACGGGTAAAACGTTGAGTGGTTGGCATCCACGCGGTTTCACAAAAGCGAATCAAGGATGCGAACGGACGGCACTGAGGTCGCATTGCCCTGGCCCGAAGGCTGCAATCCCCCCAAACTGGGTCCTTTTCGACAAAGACTGAGTGATTTCACAATCGGACTGAATTGACAATATTTAGCGTCGCTAACCAGATTTTCAAATCTCCACGCTTAACTCAGCGGCCGAAAGTTGCCAAACTTTCCCCTTGCGTTTCTGTCTGGCTGAGCTTTTCCGGTGCGAGAGGTTCAGTCTTTTTCATTTCCTGAAGCAGTAATTTGCAATCCGTAGCAGTTGTGAAACAAAAAGTCGGAGAAGGATTGGCCGCAGTTTTCTGAAGCAGGCAACTCTTTCCTGACAATCATTTCGATCCTGACACCGATGGCGATTACCTGGCTTGATGCGGCATCATGAAGCATCTTACTTCTCTGCTCGATCTGACATCTGACGAGCTTTTTGCAATCCTCAATAAAGCGGCCGAACTGAAGAACCTGTTTCGCAAGGGCGAACGGCCTCAGTTGTATGCGGGATACGTGCTTGCGCAGTTGTTTGAGAAACCGTCACTTCGAACTCGCAACAGTTTTGAAGCCGCGATGATCCATCTGGGTGGTTCTGGAATCTTTCTA
This sequence comes from Planctomycetota bacterium, assembly GCA_031377305.1. Lineage (GTDB taxonomy): Bacteria > Planctomycetota > Planctomycetia > Planctomycetales > Planctomycetaceae > SXXK01. The sequence goes on from JANMEV010000362.1 coordinate 9,313, forward strand.
ACCACCGCAGAAGCTGGCCTGAATGGGCGAGAGAGCCTTCCCGATGTGGCGAAAGTGCTCAGTTCCTTCAGTGATATCATCACCATGCGAACGTTTTCGCAGAAGCTCATCGAAGAAGTGGCAAAGCATTCATCGTGTCCTGTGATCAACGGTTTGTCGGATGATCGACATCCGTGCCAGGCGCTGACGGACCTGCTGACAATTCAAGAAACATTTGGTCATCTGAAAGACCTTCATATGGTCTTCGTGGGTGATGGCAACAATGTATCGATGTCGCTTGCCATCGCATCGGCGATGACCGGCATGAAGCTGACATTGGCGGCCCCGAAGGGATTCGAGTTTGATCCAAAATTCCTGTCGATGCTGACTGAACGTTTTCCAAAGCATCGAGTGACCCAATCGACTCATCCGAAAACCGCCGTTAGCTCAGCCGACATCGTCTATACGGACGTTTGGGCCAGCATGGGCCAGGAAGATGATGCTGAGCGTCGCAAGAAGGCCTTCAGTGGTTTTCAGGTCTGCGAAGCTCTGATGGAAGCAGCTCCGAGATCCGCGAAATTCATGCACGACCTTCCAGCCAAGCGAGGACTTGAAGTTACTGACGGCGTCATGGACGGCGATCAGAGTATCGTGTTTCAACAGGCCGAAAACCGAATGCACCTGGCGAAGGGACTGTTCGTCTGGTTGCTGGAGCAGCGACGTTCAGGTTGATTCAGACGATACGCTGGCAACCAGCTTATGCATGCTACGAACGGGGAAAACCGGAGGTTATTGGCCTGTCAGAATCTGATCCAGGGTTGCCTACACAACAGTTTGCACCGACGGAGCGGCATCCTACGTAGGCGCGCCGCTCCGTCGGCCCGCACCAAAACCAATGCTCAGAAGTGACCAAACCCCAGTGCCGGGCCGCTGATGGTCCGAGAATGCTGCGCTCTTGAACACCTGACACTGTTTAGTTGGGCGATTTGAAGACCGGAAATCGGCGGACGTTTCAGGCTCAAGCAGAGTCTCCGCCGCTGGCCTGAGAACTCATAGTTGATTCAATTCGCTGGTCGGGAATCAACCACACGATCGCCAGAATTGCGTACATCGCGAAAGCCACCAGTGGATCCCAGAACGCGAGGCAAACTCCACCGAAGGAGATCGCAAGCGATACTTTACTCTTGATGTCTCGTCCAATGGCCTTCGCAAGTCTGGTGTCGGCTCCCTGTGCTCGAATCAAAGTGCCCTGCAGGATGAAATACGCAATCGCCGCCGCCAGGAGAATGATTCCGTAAACCGCAACCGGTAGCTGACTGAAGTTACTTGCGCCGATCCAATTGGTCGCAAACGGTAAAAGCGAAAGCCAGAACAGCAGGTGCAGATTGGCACATAGGACTCTACCGTTGACGCGATGGCAGATTTGCAGCATGTGATGATGATTGTTCCAGTAGATCCCAAGGTAAAGAAAGCTCATCACGTAGTTCAGCAGCAGCGGCGCCACGGAATTCAGGGCTGCCAGATCGGTTCCCTTCGGCGGCTTGATGTCGAAGACCATGATCGTGATCAGAATCGCAATGACTCCGTCACTAAATGCTTCCATCCGAGCCTTGTTCATTTGTCTGTCCATCTCCATTGGCACAAGTATCAACATACCGCAGTTCGGCCTGTCGCCGTTCAACACCGCGAAAGTCTTCGCAATCGCGTTATGTTAACGAACAACAGGCAAACGGGGCAGGAAGGAAGACCTGGGGCGGTAAAAATATGGCCTCGCAATCGATTGAGTCGATGGAACACGTACAACTCCGCCGCTCCGCGCGCGGAGCTGTCGGTCATGGTCGAATGTGTATAGGCCGTCTCACACGGCTGATGGGTTGCGAGTACGGAGATTCGTCGATGGTGAAAGTTGCCCTGGACAAAACGGAAACGACAGACGTCGTGACACCCGCCAAATCCGCACCGTCAGCAAAAAGATCGCGATGGATGCTTAAGCTCAGTTTGCTGTCGATTGCTGCGATCGCGGCGGTACCGAGCGTCATCTCAGCATCTGGCCAGGCGCCGGTCCTGCTTCAGAAGATTCATCCGAAGCTTGCGGCGACCATGTCGTTTCAGCGACTGCATCTCCATTGGTGGGCGCCAATCGAAGTTGTTGGTTTGAAAGTCCGCGATCTAAGCGAGTCCGCCGAACTCTCTTCGATCGCCGAGGCTCCGATGCTGTGCGAAGTTGAGCGAGTCACCACTGCGGAACCACTCTGGCGAATCGTCATGAACGCTGGACGGGGAACGGGCGTTGTTGTTAGGTCACCGCGTATTACTCTGATTGCCGACGATCGAGGCACCAACATCGATCGCACGATGGTCGCACTGTTCGGCGAGACCAAGTCGACCGATAATCGACGGTTTCCTTTTCGCATCAGCATTGAAGACGGTGAAGTGCAGCTTCGATCATCGGTGAGTGCCACCGTGACCGAGCCCACGCTCACAGGGGCAACGGTATCGAACGAATTGGCGACCACAAAGGCACCCATCGCGCCGTCGGTCACGGAGGTTGCAGCTGTCGTTTCCTCCATCAACGGAACCTTCTCAACGATGGATACGGAGCGATGGCTTCCGGCAATGAAGCTGAGCGCCGCCATCAGGAGCGCCGCAAACACGGTCGCAAGTTCTGAGACTGCAGTTCCCCGAGCGTTTCCGCCTTCAACTCGACTCGCAGCAGGCCTGGACGACGTCGCAAGCGACTTCCCTAAAATTCCGCTGGAATCACTGGCGGGCACCGACGAATCGGGCGACTCAACGGGGGCAAGAATTCAAATCGTGTTGACGCCTCGCGCTGACGAAAAAGGACGCCAGACCATCCAGATCGGCGCGCGAGACGTTGATCTTCGACTCCTGCAACCGCTCTTTTCGATGCTGGGACAGGACGTCTCCTGCGATGGCATGATTTCCGGCGGAATTGACGCACGTCTTGCCGGAGCAGAACTGAGCGAGGGGCTGGTTGGAAGACTGATGTTGCAGGGTTCCAGGGTGCGAGTTCGGCAAACGGCGTGGGTCACCAATGAGTGGCTCTTGTTGGGTGAGCTCGACGCCAGCGGAGCCATTGCGCTCGCCGACGACGGTATGCTGATTCAGGATCTGAACGTCAAGACTGACATTGCCGAGTTGACGGGATCCGGTGAACTGCGTCATTCTGCAAACGGTGTAAGCTCATCCCCCGAGGCAACAGGCCAGCAACTCGTGCAGGTGCAGGGTAGCGTCGATATCGCGCGAGTCGCGTCGTCGCTTCGAGAAACGCTGGCGATTCACCAGGACGTCACCGTTCAACAAGGCCGCATAACATTTGGACTCAAAGCATCCGCCGCCCCGAATGCCAGAACAGCGGCAATCTCATCTCCAATCGAAGCAGCCGACGGAATTCAGACGGTCGCCATGACAAAGAGTAGTTCGTCGGATGGAAAGTGGCAGCTCGTCGTCAAGATGGAAGACCTCGCTGCTGTTCGAGCAGGAAAGCCGCTGAAAGTGGATTCCACGATGAGAATTGATGCGGTCGGCCCGTTCGAAAGTGGCCTGCCGGAACTTTCTCAGGCTCGATTGACGGCAGGCTTTGGAACTATCGACTGTATCCCTGATGGCGAAGCCTGGAAGCTCTCGGGAGTTGTTCAGCCGACATCTCTATGGCAGCAACTTCAGCAGTTTGCCGACGTGCCAGAGCCTGGTCTTCGAGGTGACGTCAACTTTCAGAGCCGCCTTGCAATGGAGGGTGAGGCGATTCAACTGACCGACGTGCAGTTGAATTCATCGGAAGTCAAGGCCAGCAGTATCGCACTCGCCGTGACACCGGCGAATCCCGTCACATCAATGCTGGATGGCACAATTCACGTCGAAGGCACCGGCGCGGCGCTGAGAACTTTGATGGCTCCGTTCCATGATGCGTCCTGGCTGGCGGAGCGAGCTCAAGTGGTGTGCGACCTGACCGCAACTCCAAAGCGAGAGATTCACCTGGCCGTTCGCATCTCTCCCGAAACCGTAGCAACTTTGCAACGGCCGAATCTGTTGTCCGTTTCAAGCACGGCCAGTCGAATCGGCTCCAACAATCGCGGCACTTCCTCCGCATCATCGTTTGTCATTGACGAAGCGGACGTTGACATGTCTTTGCTCGCCAAAGACTCCGGGCGGAATTTTGAAATCAGGAACGGATCACTCAAGGTGCCGGGACTCGCAGCCATAGTCAACGGCTCGGTCTCAGTTCCCGACGACGACCTACTTGTGGATCTTGTGGCCGATGCGACTTATGACCTGGACACCCTCAGCCGACGGCTGTTCACCGCAGACTCCGGAATCAGCCTGTCCGGGCAGGGCACAGACAAGTTCCAGATCAATGGCTCTCCCTCAGCACTCAGCGGAATTGCTTTGGCGTCGACAAACGGTCGAGGTGCGGCCACGTCGGAACTGAAAGGATCGGGAACACTCAATGTGGCCTCCGCGAATGTCATGGGGCTGCAGTTCGGAAAAGCCAGCACTCAGCCGATGCTGGAGAACAGCTTGCTCCGCAGCTCGCCGATTCAATGTTCATTGAATGGTGGCGAATTGAACATGATGCCGCAATACGACATCGCGACTTCCCGACTTCAACTGGGAACTGGGAGCCGCATTCAGAATCTGCAACTAACGTCCGAGCTGTGTCGTACATGGCTGGGATATGTGGCTCCAATGCTGGGAGATTCTGCGGATGTCTCCGGCGAAATCTCGGCTCGAGTCGATCGCTTTATGTGGGACTTTAATGCTCCGCAGAACTCTGATGTTCTCGCCCAGTTGACCATTCATCGGGCTGAGGCATCGCCGGGATCATCGCTGGCATCGTTGCTGGAAGTCGTCGATCTGTTGCGAAAGAAAAGCAACAGCGATTCTGCCTATGCCGCACGATCGCTCACGCTGCCTCAGCAAACGATTCCCGTTCAGATCCGCCAGGGCTATGTCGCGCACGATGGGCTGGTGATGGAACTTGCCGGCTACCAGTTGAAGACCAGCGGCGGTGTTGGATTGAACAAACAACTGCAACTGACGCTGGATGTGCCTCTGGAAAAATCATCCGCAGCCGGTACCGGGCGAAGCGTCAAGATTCCTCTTCGAGGCACGATCTCACAGCCTCAGCCCGACACAGCTGGCCTGCTGCAGAACCTGGGGACTCAGAAGATTCAGGAAAAGGTCACCGATCAGGTCGACAAAGCACTCAACAAAAACCTGAACAAGCTTTTCGACAAGTTCTGAAGCTCGCCAGCTGATCGACGGTCACGCTGCATCGAGCAGCCAGGGTCCGGGTCATTGCAGCTCATCGACCAGATAAACGGTCAATGATCTCGCTCCATGAGCGCCGATGACGAGTGACTGCTCAATGTCGGCAGTCTTGGAGGGTCCGGAAATGAAACCGGCAAAGGGATGCTGACCGATTGTGATGCGAGCGTAAGCTTCATGCATGTTGTTGACGATCTGCGAAGCTGGCACGACGATCGAAATGTGCTGCGGGATGAAATAGAGGACTCTGTGCTTCACGGTGTCGTCCGTAACCCAGATGGCAGCGTTTTCGGCAACGGCAAAGTGACCTCGCAGAACGGCAAAATCGACATTCTCCATCGTATGAGGATCGTCCATCGTGCTCAGGTCGATTGTGGAATCACCGATTCCCGGCACCACAGTGCAGCGCACCTTCCCTTTTTGCCATGGGACCAGCGTCCTGAGATGCGCGTCGGCTTCGGCGAGAGTCTTCACGCGGATCGCCTGACCGCCGACAAACTTCAGCACTTCGGCGAACTGAGCTTCCGGATCGGCGAATGTCTGCCAGGGACCGGTTGCTGCAAGTTCCGGCAACGGAGATGACTGAGGCAACGCGGCTCGGATCTTTGACAGGATCTTTTCGCGGCTGGATGATGGAGACGATGCGTTCATAGTTAAAGAATCTGGGAAACGGAACTTGAACGTTTTGGAACCACGGCTCGCACCGCGTGGCGTGCAGTCTTTTAGGAGTCTAACGGATTTCAACGAACGGCTCCAATTAGCAAGTCGGGCAAATCCAACTCCGCTCGAAAACCGGATTCTGCAGGTCGGCAGTTTCAACAGAGGCTTTGATGCTTCACCCCCGCCGACCCTGAACAAGGATCGCCTCAAAACTGAGGCCCGCGAAGGTGAGAAACACCGAGTGTGAAACATTCGCGTAAATTCGTTGTAACGGAATCGTTTGGAATCCGCCTGAATCAGAGGCTGCGTCGCGGGTCGAAGAGTCTGGTCGACCCGCTGCGTGCCGCCATGTCTCCACCAACGGTAGCCTGTGAATCCACTGTATCACCCGAAACGTTCGTCCGTTACGATCCGCGACTGTTCCCAAAGGAAGCCCATGAATCGCCTTATTGACTATCGCAACTGGCTGCTGCTGGCAGCGGTGATCGCGGTGTTGGGGTCGATTTCGATCGCCAACCGACTGACGTTTGATCAGACCATCGAATCCTTCTTTCCGCCGGATAACCATGACATCCAGGTGCTGAAGCGAACGCGCGAAGACTTTGGGGGCGACGAGTTCGTCATCGTGGCATGGAAACAGCCGAACCTGATTCAGATTAACCCGGAAGGCTCTTACCCGGAACTTAGTGACGAGGCCGCCGGCAGGATTCAGGAATTGTCTGAAGCTCTCGGGAAGCTCCCCGGCGTTGATGGACCGCGTACACGGGATCTTTATCGCTTTCTTCAGAAGTCGCCGCGAAACAAAAACACTCGGCGAGCAATGCTCAATCTTTTCGATGGAATTCTGATTGGACCCGATCACTCAACCACGGCCATCATCCTGCAGCTCCGACCCGATGCAGCATCGACTGTCACTCGTGGAGAAACCGTGCGAGCCATTCGCCAACTCGCTCACGAACTTGAACCGAGCGTTTCTGTGGCCGGAGAAGCCGTTCAGATTCAGGACATGTTTGACCTCGTGGAGAAAGATGGCAACATCCTTTACCTCGCGTCACTGGCTGTGCTCTCAACGATGCTGCTGATCATATTTCGCAACGTACGCTGGGTTTTGGTTTCGCTGGGGATCGTCATCGTTTCCGTTGTTTGCACGCGAGCCGTTTTGGTGCTGGCCGGCGCGCAGCTCAGCATGGTCAGTTCGATGCTGAATTCGCTGGTGACGATCGTTTCGATCAGCACGACCACTCACATCATCGTTCACTACCGAGAATTGCGTTCGATTCAGGATGCACGATCGGCCGCAGTGCAGACGCTCCGCGAACTCTGGCATCCAGTCTTGTGGACGATGGTCACCATTGCCGTTGGGTTTGCCGCATTGCTGGTTTCCGACATCGTCCCGGTTCGCAGCTTTGCCACGATGATGACACTCGGGACGTTGATGGTGATCGTCATCACACTAGCCGTACTTCCCGCGGCATTCGCGTCGGGATCCCATGTGCCGATCCCCGGCCGAGTCAAGCTTGAGGATCAACTGGATCACGTTCTGGATCGCATGGCACATGCAATTGATCGTCATCCGCTGGCAACCACAATCATCTGCCTGACTCTCACGGCAATCACTGCCCCGGGTCTGCTTGTGATGCAGGTGGAAACGGACTTCAGCAAAAACTTTCGCGAATCATCTCCGATCGTTCAGTCTCTCAAATTCGTAGAACGTGAACTGGGCCCTGCCGGCACATGGGATGTCTCCTTTGATGTGCCAGAACCAATGACCAGCCGATTTCTGGATCAAACACGGGACCTCACAAATCGCCTGAAGGATCTGGGGAAAACGGGAATCGTGCTGGATGTTCTGTCGCTGAACGACGCGATCGATATTCCACCGCGACTTGGCGCAGCTCGCAATCGGTTTGATCTGGTCCAGAAGCGGCAACGAGATCTGGTGGATAGTTTTTACAATCCGGATCGACGACGAATGCGGATCGTTTTGCGATCACCCGAGCAACAGTCCACGGAGAAGAAGCTGGCCCAGATTCAACAGGTTCGCCAGGTCGTTGCTCAACATTTTCAGGAGATCCAGGAGTCAAACTCAGATTCCGAATTGAGCGTCTCTACAACAACGGAACCGCCATCTGCGTCCGGATTGTTTGTGCTGATGGCTCGCATTATCGACAGCCTGTTGGCCGATCAATTGAAGAGCTTTCTTTGGGCGTGCTTTGGAACATTCGTCTGCATGGCGATTGCCTTCCGAAGTATTCGCATTGGACTGATCTCACTTGTGCCGAACATCTTCCCAATCGCACTGGTGACCGGAACGATGGGGCTGCTGCAGATTCCCGTCAACATCGGAACGGCCATGATCGCAAGCGTCTCAATGGGCTTCACGTGTTCCGTGCACTACATCGCGGTGTTTCAAAAGGCTCTTCCGGCTGTGGGGCTGACGAAAGCATTGCAGATCGCTCAGTCCGGCGTCGGTAAAGCGGTGGTGTTAGCTCACGTAGCGCTGGTGGCCGGATTTTTGGTGCTGACGGTTTCCGAATTTATCCCGCTCGTCTACTTCGGCGCGATTTTGAGTCTGTCCATGATCGGAGGACTCATCAGCGACTTGGTCCTATTGCCACTGCTGTTGCGATGGACGACGAAGGAAGTACCAACGAACGCACAGAGTAACTCGCCGACATAGTTGGGCCGGTGCATTCAAACGGATGAAGCAGCTCAAGCATTGATCGTTCGAACAGCGCAACCTGATGCAAGTGGCGTCGCCAGCAGCCGAATGAGCTCACACACTCGTGGGCGCAAACAAAAAGGCATTCCTGAACATCGAGCCCAGGAATGCCTTTGAATGTTTGTTGCACGCAGAAAACTGCAGCAAGCTTATTTCTTGCCCTTCGCTGGTGCAGCGGCAGGGGTGGCACCTTCTTCGGCGGTCTTCTTTTTCTTCTTGCCAATCAGCGCCTTCTGAACGCGGACCTTTGGAAGCCCGAGCGGGCTGCGTCCGGCGGTGAAACGGTCTTCTTCAATCAGCCGTGCAATGCGCTCGCCGCGAGTCAACACGTTACGTGAACGAGAAAGGCCAAGTTGAGTTCTGAGGGTCTTGTCAATCGACACGTCAACGCTCCAATCGCACTATGAAATCTCAAAAAAATCGCTTCGAAACAAATCCGTGGATCGAAGTCGTAGTTGCAAACCGATACTCTTCCGTCCTGCGGTCAAACGCCGCGAAACCCGGAAAGGTCGGAAGTGTATCGACAAACGGCCGCGTTCTCAACTACCGCTTTGACAGTTTTCCCAGTGAAAATTGGCCTTCAAGCCGAAAAAACCGTAGAAAATGAGTCGGGAACGTCGGTTTATCAGCGGTTGGGCACCCGTTTTACGGCTTTGCAGATGCCTGACTTGTTGTCGCGACGGCGCTTTTGGGGTCAGAAATTTCCACGACGATAATCTCGATCGAGTAGCCGCCGCCGGATGCACCTCCCGCGCCACCGGGGCCTCCTGAACTCAGATCAGAGCCACCACCAAAACCGGGTTGTCCGCCTCCGCCAGCAGTCGCCGCCTGAATAATTACATCTGTGGAGCGTTTCGTGCCGTTCTGGTTGGCTTTGACTCCGTCAATCCAGAGGACTCCGCGCGTCTGATCGGCTCGCCGAATGCCGCTGGCACGTGCTTCGTAATGTTCAGTCACGTCTTCCTGATCTTTCGGACGCTGCGGCGAGAATGATGTGCGAGCATAATAGATGGTGGTCTCAGCCGGTGCGGCATCCTTTAATTTTTCTCCTGCCGTGCCGGGCAGCTTGATCATTCCGGAAAACTGAGAGACCGCATTCTTGTGAAGTCGCACAGGGAATGCGTCGCCGGTAGGCATCAGCTTTCCCGGCTGAGAAGAGAGTGCCCTGAGCTGGTCGCGCAGCGAGATTGCTAAAATCTGGCTCGCCATTGTCCACGACTCCATCGGCGCTGCTTGTCCCGCATCGCGGGCCGGCTTCTGGCGAGGCAATGACTTAAGAACCACCTGCATCCCAGGATCACGAACGCTTGTACTGAAGAAGCCGGACGAGTTCAAACCGTCAGCTCCGATGGCGTGAAGGCGAGTAAAGGCAGCGAGTTCAGCATGACGAATGTCCCGGTTCGGAATCGTTGCCGACAGCATCAAAATATCAGCGGCGGAAATCGGGTCCACGGCCGTTTCAAGTTGTTTTGAAATCGCCGCCACAGCCTTTGCGTTCCACAAAAATCCAACGGCGTTCATTACCGCATTTGCCGGAAGCAGCCCGTCGTCCGCCTTACCTCCTGCGCCTGCCGGCGCGCCAGTGAGTGGCGCTGAACCCGGATAACCCGCCATTTCTGAGCCACCCGGCCCGCTCATTCCCGGCCCACTCATTCCCGGCCCACTCATTCCCGGCCCACTCATTCCCGGCCCACTCATTCCCGGCCCACTCATTCCCGGCCCACCCATTCCCATGCCTGGTCCGCCCATGCCGCTGGGAACAGCGGTTGCCGCCATCCATCATCAACCGTGCCGCCCTCGACGTCGAAGCGGTGCGTATCTCCCAAAAGCAGGTCAACGACTTCG
>JANMEV010000355.1:0-1726 GCA_031377305.1 Planctomycetota bacterium
CCACGTCGGGAGCACATCGCATGAACAGCTTCAGCGGGGCTCCGGGAGAAATTCCGTAGACCGATCGCACGTTGCGAACAGCGACGATGGTTTCCTGAAGCCGCTCGAAACGTTTTTCGAGTGCGGCGTCAATCAAGTTCAGCGGCATTTCCGGCCACGGAGCGATCATGACGCTTTCGGTAATGTTGCCCGTGTCTCCGACGCGGGGCTGACCGACTGTGGACGATTCGTTGGAATCCCGCGTCGGAGACACGGGCAACAATAGTGACGTCAAACGCGATGGAGCCACTTCGTTCAGCTTGTGCCACAGTTCTTCCGTGATGAACGGAGCGAACGGATGCAGCAGCCGCAACAGCGTGTCGACCACGACGACCAGACATCGCTGAGCCACCGCACGAGCGGCCTCGTTGCGGAAGCGAGGCTTCAGCATTTCGAGATACCAGTCACAGAACTCGTTCCAGGTGAATTCGCGAACGGCCCGAGTCGCCTGGTCGAACTGATAGCGATCCAGCATCGTGGTGACTTCGCGAACCGTCGTAGCGAGTCGGCTCAGGATCCAGCGGTCCTCAACCTGCAGGTCTTCTTCCCGGACCGGCCCTGATGAAAAACCTTCCAGATTCATGAACGCAAACCGACAAGCGTTCCACAGCTTATTACAGAAATTACGGCCGTATTCGAAGCGTTCGCTGACGATACGAGCCACCGGGGCTCCTTCGTCTGGCGTGAACCACGGGCTTGGGAACTGGAACGATTTTTTGCACTTCGCACATTTGATGGACGGAGTCGCTCCGCCCATCGGCCGCATTTCCTGATGTTCCTTGGTTTGCGGGGTGATGGCTTCGCAATGAGGACATTCATAGCCTACCGGCAACCGCACGTCCTGAGTTTCGCCCGCCAGCGATGAGATCGTAAACCGGATCGCATCAGTGCCGTATTTCTCGATCAGCTCCAGCGGGTCCACGCCGTTGCCTTTGGACTTGGACATGGTCTGGCCGAGTCCATCCAGAATCTTCGGATGGATATAGACATGCTTAAACGGCACGTCGCCCATGTTGTACAACCCGGTGAGCACCATACGAGCAACCCACAGCGTGATGATGTCGCGGGAGGTGACGAGGACGGAGCCGGGGTAGAAGAAGTTCAAAACTTCGTTTTGAGCGTTTTCGGTTGTCGGTTTTCGGTTTTCGGATTCCCCGGCAAGCGGCAGGGCGTCAGCCCTCCGAGTGCGTTCGATTTGAGATTTCGAATTTGAAATTTCAGATGCGGCAGGCTGCATCGGCGGATTGTGTTCCAGATCCGGCCAGCCCAGCGTGGCGTGTGGCCAGAGTGCTGAACTGAACCACGTGTCGAGGACGTCGGGGTCTTGGGTGAAGCCGGCTTCCTCAAGGCGAGATTCCCGCTGTGTTTGTGACGCATCAACGCAAACCAAGACCATGATCTTGCCGTCATCCAATTTCTCAAGATCCACAGCAATCCATGGCTGATCGCTTCCGTCTTTCATCGAATCAAGAGCTCCGGCAAGCGTCATCGACGAAGAGTGGAAGTAGAAATCGAATGAGAACTCGCCATCTTCTGATTGCTCGATATGGACTCCGCATTGTTCCAATGCCCGCGACTGAGCACTTTTCTTGAAGGAGTCAAAACTGCTAAAGGTTGCAGTCCAGACCGGAATCCTGTGCCCCCACCACAACTGGCGGCTAATGCACCAGTCGCGTTTTTCACCGAG
>JANMEV010000409.1:0-2375 GCA_031377305.1 Planctomycetota bacterium
GGCCGATCGTTGTCGCTTCGACTCCTTCCGATGCACACAAAGCCTGAAACTCGTCCCACTTCGCCGGCGGCACCGACAGCACCATGCGTTCCTGAGCTTCGGAGATCCAGATCTCGGTGTACGACAAACCTGAATACTTCAGCGGAGCTTTATCCAGCCACACTTCCGCGCCAGTGTCTTCGCCCATTTCGCCCACGGCACTGCTGAAACCACCCGCGCCGCAGTCGGTGATGGCCGAATAGAGATTCAGATCGCGAGCTGCCAGGATCACATCCGCCACCATCTTCTCGGTGACCGGATTGCCGATCTGAACAGCGCCGCCGCTGATATGTTCGCTCTCTTCGGTGAGTTCCACGGACGAAAACGTTGCCCCGTGAATTCCGTCACGGCCCGTGCGTCCGCCGACGGACACGATCAGGTCGCCGGGGCTGACTTTCTTGTCGCACTTGTCGACAGGAATCATTGCCACGTTACCGCAGTACACCAGCGGATTGCCGAGGTATCGATCATCGAAGCAAACCGCTCCGTTGACCGTTGGAATGCCCATGCGGTTGCCGTAATCGCGAACTCCGGAGACGACTCCCTGCATCACAGCTTGAGGATGCAGCACGCCTGGCGGAAGCTGATCGGCTGGATAATCGGGTCGAGCAAAACAGAACACGTCTGTGCTGCAAACAGGGCGAGCTCCCAGGCCAGTTCCGAGCGGATCGCGGATCACTCCGCCGAGTCCCGTGTTCGCTCCGCCGTACGGTTCGATCGCCGACGGATGATTGTGAGTCTCCACCTTGATGCAGACGTTCTGCTTGTCGTCGAACTTCACGATGCCCGCGTTGTCCTTGAACACGCTGATGCACCAGTCATCTTTGCCGAGCTGTTCGCGGATCTGCAGCGTGGCCGCGAAGATTGTTTCCTTCAGCATGCTGTTGAAGTGAATATCGCGAACGACTTTGCCTTCGGACGTTTCGACGTAGTGAATACGTCCGCCGAGCGTCTTGTGTGAACAGTGCTCGCTCCAGGTCTGAGCCACGGTTTCCAGTTCGATGTCGGTCGGATCTCGCTGCAGCGACCGGAAGTAATCCTGCACGGTCTTCATTTCGGCGATGCTCAGATAGAGCTGGCCTTTCTTGCTCAGCACCATCAGTTCGTCATCGATCATCTCGCGAATGGCGACGGTTGTCAGCTTGAAATTGTACTCGCTGCCAACGGACAAGTCTTTGATCTGCAGTGGCCCGCTGACGACGTATTCAATCGCGTCGTTGGACAGAACCTTCTTCGTCAACTGAGTCAGCTTCGCTGTACCAAGGTCGCCGGTGATCCAGTAGCGTCGGCAGGTCGCCACGTTGGTGACATTCAGATTCAGCCGAGTCAACGCTTTCGCCGCATTATCCGCAACGCTGTCGGTGACGCCTGGATGAAACAGGACGTTGAGAAGAATTTGAGATTTCAGATTTGAGATTTCATTTGGCGAAGCTGGCAGCTCATGAATATGAAACTGTTCCGTCACTGGATCGACGAGAAGCTGCTCCGCCGCGCGTTTGGCGTCGTCGCGAGTCAGATCGCCCTGGATCAGGAATGTTTTGGCCGATGTCACGGAAGTCAGGCCGCTGATCCCCTGGCTTTTGGCACTCGCCAGGATTCGCTGACCTTCGTAATCCTTTTCGCTGCCGATTGGCAGAATTTCCACTTCCCAAAGCATGATGTGCTGAAACCTTATGTAGGTCCTTTCTGCCGGAAAGGACTTCGCGACTTGTCGCGACCTGCGACCGAGATTGGTAGAACGACAACGCGGCGACGCAGAGCGGACGTGGCCCCAATTCGATTCGCGTTTGGCAAAAGTCCTGCCCGGCAGGCGGGACTGGAAGTTGCATTTTCGTCGCAGAGCGGAAGTATTTCACGGCGGGAACATCAGTACAAGAAACGGGGCCCGGGGATTCTCAGGAAGCGGGAATCGGTGCGAGGGGTGTCGGAAAAGACACAAAGCTGGACATTGCCTGCATTCCCAGGCTACCCTTGCGAGATCCCTCCTGCGGAATCTATGCGGTTTTCTCAAAAACCGGCTTGAAAAAGTGCCCGCAAAACAACATGCGTCCTCTTCGTTCTCGGGATTCTTCTCCCATGGCGTTGCCTTTGTCACCCTTTGGCCAGCAGCGAGTTCTGTCCAGACAGAGCGGGGGGGTGATGCGTCTGAATCGCCGAGCCGTGTTGTCTGCCGGTTCGGCCGGATTGCTTTCAGGAGGCTTGCTGCCTGCTCTCCTTGCTGGATCAGATAGTGCTTCTGTCGCCAGTCAGGTTCCGGGATTCGGTCGAGCCAAACGCTGTCTGATGTTGTTTATGTGGGGCGGCCCGAGTCAGCTCGACACGTTCGATCCGAAGCC
>JANMEV010000483.1:0-4802 GCA_031377305.1 Planctomycetota bacterium
GTGCCATTGATAGCCGATTCGACATGCCCGCCCCCTGTCCACGGAAAAAATCCCGTCAACAGTCTGCACAGCATCTCTCAACTCTCAAAATGGCTGGTTTTGAAGCGCCTCCAACTGGCTGGTTTTAAGCGCCCACTGACAACTACCTGCTTTCAACTTATCACCATATCGTTTGACACGACGGTCGATACGCCGCCAACGCAGCTTGCAACACAACAAATGATCCGGCTTGTAAACGGCGGCGGGACATTCATGCCTTGCGGCCTACGAGAGTCCGCAGCAATGTGTTTTGTGGAATCGGCCAGTGAGATCTTCAGGCTGATATCAACCATCACCTTGCCCGTTGCGAGCAGGAGTTGATCACACCGCTGAGCTTTGACGTGCAGACGATGCCATTGACTCGAATCGTGATCGCTTCGTCATGTGGCGAGTTGAAATTGGGAATAGAAAGGCACGGGACGAATGTGGTCGCTCTTCGATGTAGTGTCAACTCCACACACTGCACCCGTAATCGACATGCTTTTCGGCCACGAGCATGGGTCATTGTCTTTGCGTGGCACCAAAGGGTGGCAATCTACTGATTCGGGCCTTCAGCTCGGCGACTATATCGGCATTTTGCGAGGAGACATCTTTCAGTTCCTCGGGATCGGTATCGTGGTCGTAGAGTTCAGTTTGGCCGTCACTCCAAAGAGTGAAACGCCAGCGGGCAGTGCGGATGCTTTGGGCGTGGAGTTTCGGACTTCGAGTGAGAAGAGTGAAGGCGGCGTCTTTGATGCTGGCGGTGGGATCGGCCAAAATAGGACGCATGCTCGCTCCGGCGGCGGTGTGTGGCATCTGTAGTCCGCAATAGTCAGCTATGGTTGGATACAAATCAACGAACTCCACAAGTGAACGCGTTGTCTGGCCTCCTTTCATCCCAGGGGCGGCGATGATGAACGGAGCGCGGCAACTACGCTCAAACAGCGTATTCTTATTCCACCACTTCCGCTCGCCGGTGTGATAGCCATGATCGCCGACGAAAACGACGATCGTCTTATCCCAAAGTTTGTTGCTGTCGAGCGCATCCAGCACGCGACCGAGTTGAGCGTCCATAAAGCTGGTGCCCGCGCAATAGGCGCGAAAAAGCTCGAGCCATTCATGCTCGGTGAACTTTCCAAACACCTTCGGATAATCGCCCGTGCTGAGATGTTCTTTTCTCACGGGAATCGTGCCTGCAGGATCACTCCACGGCCTGAGCGAATCCACGGGGTACAAATCAAAGTATTTCTTCGGTGCGATGAATGGATCATGCGGCTTCATAAAGCCACATCCGATGAACCAGGGCGTGTCGCCGAGTTTCTTGATCATCGCCACCGTGGCTGCCGCGATTTGGCCATCAGGCTGATCGTCGTCTGTCCCATCTGCGGCGCCCCAATGGCACCACTTTAATGCGCCATCGGTCACGTCTCGACCTTCGAGCATTCTCTGTCCGGTAGCGGTGGCTCGAAATGTCTGTGCCGTATGCCATGATTTCCCTATATCCATCCATCGTTGTCTGGCTTCCGCGTCGTTTCCACCGCCCAAGTGATAGAGCTTGCCAAACGCATGTGACTGCCACCCCGCTTCCTTGCAAAGTTGCGGCAGCGTGACAATGTCTGGCAACATATCCCGTAGCGGGACATCGTTACCCACGATTCCCGTCTGCTCGGCCCGCAACCCACTCATCATGCTACATCGACTGGGATTGCACACAGGGTATTGAACATAGGCTCGTTCAAACGTCGTGCCACGGCTACGCAGTCGATCGAGGTTCGGCGTTTTGACGACACCCTTTGTGAACGCTCCTCCGTAGTCTCGAAAGTCATCTGCCATGATCAGCAGAACATTGGGCCGGTCCGCAGCAAAGCCTGCGCTGACAAAGCAGATCCAAATAGCGAGTACGAAAAGTCGTTGATACATGAATGCACTTCTCAAAATAAATCAAAGCTGTCCCGCGGATCATGCCTGAAATTGCAGCATACTTTTCAAGCCCAGTCCGTACGTTGGGGGCGAGTCGTCAGACGATTCGCTTCGTCATCGTTGACAAAGCTCTCGGTTGTCGGATCAAACTTCAGTGGCCGTTGCAAGATCCATGACAAAGCAGCCGCATGACAGGCGATATGAGAACGACGCATGACCGTCGAGTTCGCTGCGGTTGGCTTACGAGTTTTCACGCAGTCAAAGAAATTGCGTAAGTGATTGACAACGTCGGCCCCACGAGCCGGCTTGCCTTCGCTCGTGACCTCCGTTGCCTTTCCGTCGAGGGCCAGGTGAACTTCGCCTCCATCTCCCGTTTCCACCCAACCCTTCTCGCCGATAAAACGAACCGGGCAAGTTCCGTTTGACTGGATCCAACCAGGACGCTCGCCGAACGGATCTTTGAGGAAGTCAATTTCGAGTAGAATGCCGTTGGCATAACGACAATCGATTCCTTTGGGCGTGGGCATGTATTCAATCGGCATCGTATCGTCGGCTTGATTGGCCATCTGACACAAATCCATGGTATGGGCTCCCCAGTCAAGCAATCTGGCCCCGGAGTCGAAATCCCATTGCCCTCGCCAATTGCCCGCAACGTAGTCCTTGTTATATGGACGCCATGGCGCTGGCCCCAGCCACATGTTCCAATCGACAACTTCTCGATCTGGCGTTGGCTCGGTGGGTAGCCACTTGTTGTCCTGTCCGGGCGTGTACACAGAGGCCACCAATCTCGTCAAACGTCCGAGCTTGCCATCGCGGGCGATTTGCACGGCCTGCTGATAGTGACTCACGGTTCGTCGCTGAGTTCCAGCCTGAAAAATACGGCCCGTTCTTCGTATCACTTCATCAATCTGCTGACAATATTCGATCGTTAGACCACAGGGCTTTTCGCAGTAGACGTCTTTGCCCGCCTCGGCTGCCATCATTGATGCCGTAGCGTGCCAGCGATCTCCGGTCGCAATGAAGACTGCATCGATATCCTTCCTCGCCAACACTTCGCGGAAGTCACGTTCGACCTGACACTCGGAATTGCCGTAGGCCGTGTCGACCAAGTTCTTCGCCTCATCGCGTCGCGATGCCTGGACATCGGCGACCACTCGACAGCGGACATCCTTGAGCTTCAAGATCTCAGCCATCACGTATTTGCAACGGCGTCCAAATCCAATCACTGCCAACTGAATCTGTTCATTGGGTGATGTGCTGGCTACTTGTCCAGACATTGTGGCTGGAATGGCCATGGGCACGATCAGAGCAAGCGAAGCATTGGCGGTCGCTGTGATAACTTCACGTCGATTGAGATTCGATGTTTTCGACATTGGGTTCTTTCAGAAATGGTGCAAGTCAGGTTATTGATTCTCTTGGTAGTTGAGCAGCGTCCGCGCCTCATCCAGGCGTCGCCTCAGATCCTCGGCTTTGAGCGACTGAATAAGCTCGCGCTTTTCGCCAGTGTTCAGAACTCCTGGTGTCGAGGGACCTTTGCCTAGATAGATCTGATACATGTCAGCAAGCGAAAAGGAATCGTTCCGTTGAGTGTCGAACGGTAACCCCGCGTTATCAGATGACTTCAAATTCTCAAGCGGATTCCTGGCCCAGGCATAACGGAAGTAAACGGGCTCTGGTACCCATGGACTGGAAAGGACAATCATGGATCGCTCCCAATTGGGCTCTCCTTGCCCCGCGTTTTTGTCGAGCCACTGGGCTTGTGCAGGTTGGAATCGACCATCTTTGCCCGCAATGGCGAATCCCTGAATCGGGCCATCATTGAACGGGATCGCCCACGTATCCAGCTTGAGAAACAGCTTTCCATCGTCGGCTCGAACTTCTTGGAGTTGAGGGGGCAACCAACGAATATTCTTATTGTATTGTGTCGCCAAAGCCCATTTCGCTATGCGGTCGCCTACCGGCACTTTGATCTGCGGATGATACCACGCGCGGTGGAGGTCGAAGCAACTGGCATAGCCGATGTTGTTGTCGCCAGCTTGCGCAAGTTAAGAAATGTTTGGTAGTGGACTTCACCGATATAGTTTCCTTCATCCACCATCGGCGGCAGAAAATTATCGAGCGTCTGAGGTTGATCCTGAGTTTCCTGAGTGATGATGCCAAACGGCATGACTTGATCATCTGAGGAAAAACACTCGCGTAAAGTTTATGCCCATTCGGCATGAGGGCTTCGTTGTAGCCTTGGTGCCACAGGACTCCTTTGACTGGCAGGCCGGCAATGGTGCTAAGCGTGCTGGAATACAAACCTCCAGGACGATTCATGTCTGTGGCCGGACCTGGTAGCAAATCGGTTGGCGGCTGGTGGTCAGCCGGGATTTCTTTGCCCTGAGCTTTCAATCGGGCCGTGTGATCGCTGTGTTGTTTGATCCGCCTGTCGAGATCATTTTGAGGATCGAACTCAGCAATCTTTTTGTCCCACTCGGCTAAAGTGCTGGTCACTTCGGGAGTGTCGATCTTCTGCAACACATCCATTGGTGTCCACGACATCAAAGTTGTTCCACCACGGGAAACGTCTACAAGTCCAATCGGAACGCGGGTGGCCATGTGAATGCGGCGTCCAAAGATGTAGCCAATGCCAGACATATCGGGCACGGTCTCTGGCGCGCAGACCTCCCAATACCCCTGCCGAAAATGCTGACTAAAAAAGTCATTCCATTGGTAGAGTCGAGGAAATGAACTTTTGGTCTCAGAGCCATTCTGTTGAGGCACTGTGAAGAGTCGGATCTGGTCGAAATTGGCGGAGAGGATTTCGAGCGGGCCTTCTTCGAGCTTGTGCAGTTCAAACTCCATGTTGCTTTGGCCGCCCA
>JANMEV010000541.1:0-3568 GCA_031377305.1 Planctomycetota bacterium
CCAACATCTGAGCCAGACCTCGATCTTCTGAACGACTCACCTGTTGATCCTGCAGATAACCGGCCTTGGCTGCGTCCAGTTCTTCCTGAGTAATGCCGTCCTTGATCAGACGTTCCAGTTCTTCCTGAATCGCATCCTTGACCTTTGGAGCGTTCTGCGGATTTGAGATTGCAAAGATGAAGAAGGTCGTGCGTTCGTCCACGGCATTTGGCTGTAAGCTCGACTGGATCGTGTAAGACAAGCCATCCTTCTGACGCACTCGATCGCCCAGACGCGATGACAAGCCGCTGCTGCCGAGGATAAAATTGCCCATGGCCAATGCAGGGTAATCCGGATTGTCGTCTCGCATTGGAATCGTCAGTCCGGCGACGTAAGTTGCATTGGCTTTGTCCGGCGTCAAGATCTGCTCGCTGCTGCCGATTTCGTTGTTGACGGATTCTCTGGCCAGTCGCTGAAATTTGACGTTCGACTTCCAGCCTTCCGTCAGCTTGTCGACAGCCGGGACGACTAGTTCCGGGTCAAAGTCTCCAACGATCGTCAATTCTCCAACGGACGAAGCAACCAGCTTCGTGTAGACGCCTTTGATGTCGTCGACAGTGACTGCTTTGACTCGTTCAATCTCTTCCTTCGGCGTTGGCACATATCGAGGATCATCGGCAGGAAACGGAGACAGTTTCTGGCTGATCGCTGTCATCGCCAACGCGGTTGGATCGGAACTCTGCTGGCTCAAGCCGGCCACTTGTTCCTCGCGAATCACTTCCAGCTCCTCAGCCGGGAACAGCGGATGACGCAAAACTTCTTCGACGATGCGAAGGACAGGCACAAGGTTTTCACGACTGGTCTGCACGGCCACCGTCAGTGTGCCGGGCGTTCCTGAAACCATCATCTGAGCTCGGTAGTTATTCAGTTCGTCGCTGATCTGCTGCCGAGTCATGTTTTCAGTTCCTCGGTTCAGCATCTGAGGCATCAGTTCGGCCGCCATCGCAAGCCCCTTTAGAGCTTCAGGGCTTCCGTAGCGAAGATTGATTCGCAGAGTCACCATTGATCCGCGAGTCTTCTTCGGCAGCAGCGTCACCTTCATTCCTGATCCAAGCTTCGATCGATTGAGGCGAGATTCAATGGCGAGCGGTGAAGCATTGAATTCTTCGCCCTGAGCGACGTCGGAACGTCCTTTGTAATCTCCAATCATCTCGGCCAGGTTCGGAGTCGCTGGCACTGAAATTCGTTCAGGCTCTGCCGTGGGTTCAAAGAGACCGGCCGTACGATTGTTCCGAACCAGATACTGCTTTGCGACTCGAGTGACGTCATCCACGGTCACGTTTTCAAGGCGATCGCGGTGAACGAAGAACAGACGCCAGTCGCCCTGCGCCGCCCAATCACTTAACTCGATCGCCACGGACTGTGAATTCGCCACCTGGATCTCTCGCTGCCGCAAAAGTTCGGCTCGCGCGCGGTCAATAGCTTCGGCGGTGAATGCAGTTTCTGTTGTGCCTTCAGTCGATTCGATCAGACTTTGCAGAATCGTCGGCCCGTCGGTGCCCTGAGCGGCTTCGGCCAGAAACATCAACACGCCCGGGTCATGCAGCGCGTATGTCAGACCGCCGATGCTGGCGGCGATTTTTCGTTTGACGAGTGCTTCATACAGTCGCCCAGCCGGCTCGCTGGTCATCACGTTGGAAAGAACGTCGACGGCGGCGAAGTCCGGATGTCCGCCTGACGGGATGTGATACAACACGGCCGCCATCGGCACATCACCGACTCGCCGCAGCGTCACCATGCGCTCGCCATCCTGAGCGGGTTCTTCGGTGTAGGTCTTGTCCAGTTCGCGAGTGGGCCGAGGCAAAGCACCGAAATGCTTCTGGACCATCGCCAGAGATTTCTTCGCGTCGAACTTTCCTGCAATGACGAGCATCGCGTTGTCCGGCTGATAAAACCTCTGATAAAACCGGCGCAGGTTTTCCACCGGCACGCGTTCGATGTCGGCTCGATTGCCGATCGTAGACTGGCCATAGTTGTGCCATTCAAACGCGGTCGCTGTGACTCGCTGCATGAGAACTCGCTGAGGACTGTTTTCACCGCGTTCAAATTCGTTTCGAACGACAGTCATTTCGGAAGCAAGGTCTTCACCTTTAATGAAACTGTTGACCATGCGGTCGGCTTCCAGAGCAATGGCGAACTCCATGTTCTCATCGCTGGCTGGCATCGTTTCGTAGTAGTTCGTGCGATCCAGCCAAGTCGTGCCGTTGAAGTCCGCACCGCGTTCCTGCAAAGCTCCGGGAATGTTGCCGTGAGTCGGCGTGCCTTTAAAGACCATGTGCTCCAAAAGATGAGCCATGCCCGCTTCGCCGTATCCTTCGTGACGTGAGCCGACGAAGACGGTCAGATTAACAGTGACCTTGGGGCTGGAGACGTCTGGAAACAACAACACCTGCAGACCGTTGTCGAGCTTGTACTCGGAAATCCCTTCCACCGTTCGCACAAGGGTGGGTTCGCCATCCGCGGCGAGGCACTCACCACTCAGAACCAAGCCGAAGGTGAATAGCGTCATCAATAACTTCATCGCACCAATCCTTGAAGGGTCTGCTCTCAATCAAATGTTGTCGTCGGCCG
This sequence comes from Planctomycetota bacterium, assembly GCA_031377305.1. Lineage (GTDB taxonomy): Bacteria > Planctomycetota > Planctomycetia > Planctomycetales > Planctomycetaceae > SXXK01. The sequence goes on from JANMEV010000541.1 coordinate 2,611, forward strand.
GGAAATCACTGTGGCGGGACCGAGATGTTTTCATCCGTCCCCTCGCGATCACCGGCAGAGCATGGAGTTTGATCCTTCGACTCATCGATTTCAATCGACTTGCCCGCCGGATAGCGGGCTGGCAGGCGATAGTGTTCTCTGATGGCCGCTTCAGACTGATCGAGCCTTGAAACGTTCAGCCATGTCGACACTTGATGACCTGAGACAGGTCAGTCTACTGTAGCCCGACCTGTCCTCAGGTCGGGAACGAAGTCACGATGTTGAATCTCGCTGTTGGACCATGGCGGCGAGCGTTGTTGAAAAACATCCGCACCTGCTGATCTGAGACAGATCACCCTACATTTGGTCGGAGTAGACTGGCGATGCCAGCCGTCGTTGGGTTTCGGATGATGCCGCGTTCGGTGATGATTGCTGAGATCAATTCCGCAGGAGTGACATCGAAGGCCGGGTTGTACACGTCGACGCCTTCCGGTGCCGTTTGGCGGCCGAAGCCGTGGGTGATCTCCTTCGGATCACGCAGTTCGATCGGAATCTGTCGGCCGTCGGCGATGTTCAGATCAAACGTGCTCGACGGAGCGGCGATGCAGAACGGGATGCCGTGGTACTTTGCCAGCACGGCCACTCCATAGGTTCCGATCTTATTCGCAGAATCACCGTTTGCGGCGATTCGATCTGCGCCGGTGATGACCATGTGGACTCGGCCTTCTTTCATCACCTGAGCGGCCATGTTGTCGCAGATCAGAGTGACGGGAATGCCCCGCTGCTGCAGTTCCCAGGCGGTCAGGCGAGCGCCCTGAAGCAGCGGGCGAGTCTCATCCGCGAACACATGGATCTGCTTACCCGCTTCGAAGGCCGCAAACATCACCGACAAAGCGGTTCCGTCACCGGCTGTGGCAAGGCCTCCTGCATTGCAGTGAGTGAGCACAGACATTCCCGACGACAATAACTCGCTGCCATG
>JANMEV010000542.1:0-2122 GCA_031377305.1 Planctomycetota bacterium
CCAGTTTGCTGACAGCGTTGTCCGACCTGCGAAGTACTCAGAACAACTTCATGAGCGTTTGGCTGAACTACGAAGCTTCCCGAATGCGGCTTGCTCGTGATCTCGGAATCATGCAATTGGACGAAAACGGCCGCTGGATCAATACGCCGATTCCATCATCAGTTCCGGTAGTCGCACCGGATGAGTTCACTGAGTCTCTGCCAGAGGTTCCCGGGGAATGGATTGCATTGGCGGAGACGGCGCCAGAAGAATCAGAGGATTCCGAGGAGTCACAAAGCAACTGAATCGCCAATTCCTGCCGGCGGACCGACGGGTGTGCGGTTGATCGGACGCTCCGCAGAAGGAATTCTATCTGGCGTTCGGTACAAACGTATACAAATTAACGCTATCCTCCGCTGGAATCCAGCGACCGGTCACATCGTACAGAACTGTCCTTCACGGGATGCAGAAATGTCCTCGCCTTCCACATCCCAGCCAAAACGCGGCAACCTTCTGCTGCGAGCGACCGTAATTCTCATCGTGCTGGGCCTTGTTGCCGGCGGCGCGACGATCTACACACGGGCCGCTTCCACCGATGTGGCCGGCCCAAAGTTGACTCATAAAATCAGTCGAGATGATCTGCTCGTCACAGTGACAGAGCAAGGGACTCTGGAGAGTTCCAGCAACACCGAGATCAAGTGCAAGGTTCGCGGCGGAAGTACGGTTCTGTCCGTGATTGAAACCGGAACCGCTGTCAAGCCGGGTGACGAACTCATCCGTCTCGACACCGCGACAATCGAAGACAACATCAACCAGCAGAAGATTGTTTACCAGACGGCTCTTGCCACGCATACCCAGTCCGAAGCGGACGTAGCTGTGGCGAAGATTTCGATCACCGAGTATATGGAAGGTACTTTCCGTTCCGAGATGCAAACGCTTGAGAAGAATCTGGCCATTGCTCAGTCGAATCTTCGAACATCCGCCAACATGCTGGAACACGCTCAGCGAATGTTCAAGAAGGGCTACACAAGCCAATTGGAAGTGGAAAGCAACGAGTTCTCCGTCAAACAGTCTGAGCTTGAACTCGACCTCGTTAAGACTCAGATTGATGTGCTGGAAAGGTTCACAAAATCCAAACAGATGGAAGGCTTCGAAAGCGCACTGAAGGCCAAGCAGGCAAAGTTAGAATCCGATAAGGCGTCGCTGGATCTGGCAAAGGATCGACTGACTCGTGCGGAGGAACAACTTCAGTACTGCGTGATCAAGGCCGAAACCAGCGGCATGGTAATCTATCCTTCTGCAGCTGAGTGGAAAGAAACCCCGGACGTGGAAGAAGGCGCTGCGGTGCGAGAAGATCAGGTCCTGTTGCTGATTCCCGACATGACCAAAATGCAGGTCAAAGTCGGCATTCATGAATCTCGAGTGGACGAACTGCGAACCGACATGCCGGCTCGAGTGACTTTGATGGATGCGGTCATCGACGGCAAAGTGGCGAGCATCGCAACGGTCACAAAACCGGCCGGCTGGTGGACGGGAAATGTTGTGAAATACGACACGATCATCAGCCTCAATTCCACAGATGGCATCAAACTCAAGCCTGGCATGACAGTCGAAGTCGAAGTCATCGTCGCGGAACACAAGAACGTGCCAACGATCCCTGTCGCTGCCGTTCTGGAACACGAAAAACAATTCTACTGCTGGGTCAAGACGCCAACAGGAACTGCACGCCGCCAATTGAAACTTGGGGACAGCAATGACCAATTCATCGTAGTGAAAGACGGAGTCGCTGAAGGAGAGGACGTTATTCTGAATCCGCGTGCCCTGGTTGACGAAGCTCAGATGGATGCGTTGAAGCCTTTGAACAGCGACAGCAAAGCCGACGACGAAAAGGCTGCCGAGACCAACGAAAAGAAGGCTGATAAGAAAGCCGCGGACAGTCCGGGTGCTCAGATTCTGAAGCTTGCCGACAAGAACAAGGACGGCGTATTGACGATCGATGAGTACGAAGAGAAGGATCGACAGTACTTTGAGCCTTCGGATGCCAACAAAGATGGAAAGGTCGATTTGAAGGAACTGGATGCTGCGATCAAAAAGCTGACCGACGCGGCGGAGAAGTAGATCTCTTGAACAGCTCCCTACTTCG
>JANMEV010000575.1:0-3055 GCA_031377305.1 Planctomycetota bacterium
CAGGTCGCCGACGCACCAGACGCTGCGAACATAGATATCACTGACTCCGGGGAATTCGTTGCGGAACATCAACCGCATTCGATCGCCCAGCGGCATCGGATAGATTCGACGGCGGATCGTTTCGTCAAAGTAGCCCGTTAGCTCCTGCTGAGTCACCAGGCCTCGATTCAGTAACAGCGGATTCAAGTACTCCGTTGAAAGCGGACCATCGGGCATCTCCTCGGGCAGCGGCACTCGAACCGCTCCAGCGACCGATGAGGGCAGATCCAGAACGCTCTCAAGCAACTGCAGTCGTTCCTCGTAACTGGCTTTATGCATGTGCTCAGCAATGAACACGCCGTACAGCGAATTGATGCTGCGAAAGGCAAACAGCAAATCCATCTGCTCGGTGGCAATCGCCAAGCGCGGTGAATAGTCGAAATCCGGCACGTCCGATGCTGCAGCTTGCTTCTTGTCCTTCTTCACGTTCGACGCAGCAGACGATTTCGCCGAACCGCCAGTTCTTGCTTCAGTAATCATCTGCCCCAGGAGTCCAACTCGGGCAGCCGGCTGAGGCTCTTCGTTAGCAATCACTTCCACTGGCGCAGCCTCTTCGGCGGCCGCAGCACGCTGTGGCTCGCCTGTTGGTGATACGACACTTGATAAGCCAGCGGATTCATCGACGTCCGCGCCTTCGCCGAATTCGCCCGGGTCGTCGATCACTGTCGACTCAGTTTCCTCGTGCGGCGCGAGTTCGGCTTCGGTCGGAGGCGCCATGTGCGACGACAGCCATCGACTATGTTGAATGTCGGCCGCTCCCGTCATGGTCGGCAGCAGACCGGATGCGACGTCGCCGGCTCGCACGGAATGAAACAACGGTCCGTCGTTCTGTGGCGAGGCATCAATGGCGATTGACGGGCGAGGCGGAGGCGGATCAAGCGTGATGAATCCACCAGCTTCCAGAGTCATCAGCATTCGCACAAGCTGCTTTTCCGCGTCGTCCTTTTCACCGGAATCCAGCAGTCGGCGGCGAACAGCTTCCTGCAGTCCGAGCACCGTGCCGGACTTGCGAATAAAGAAGGCCAGCAGCCTCCACGGAAATCGCCCGCGACTGGCCAACTTCGCCGGCGGCGCTTCACGCAGAGTCTGAAACTGTCGCTCGGTCCAGTATTGAAATCCTTCTCGCCGAGTCGGTTTCTTCTTTTTCAGATTCTTCTTGGCTCGAATGAGCATCGGATCCTTAGTGTCTTCTGGAATCTGGTCGTACTTTTCCTGCCAGCGAAACAGACGCACGTCGTCTTCATGAGCCACTGCGAAGATGTAGCCTCGAGTATCAAACTGAGGACGACCAGCTCGGCCAAACATCTGGTGCGCGGCGCTCGCTTCGATAACCTTCATCGCACCAGGTGGCCCTTTGAGCAGGCTGGTCATCACGACCGACCTGGCGGGCAGATTGATTCCGGCGGCAAGCGTTTCCGTGCACACACAAATGCTGAGCAGCTTCTTCTGAAACAGACGTTCGACGACTCGCCGGTACTTGGGCAGCAGTCCCGCGTGATGAATGCCGACGCCTCGCAGAAGGAACTGCTTCAGCTTTCCGCCCGCTCCGATCGACCAATCGACCTGATCCAGCTCGGCCAGCAATAGTTTTTGCTGTCCATCCGCGAGCAGTCGCTTTCCTTTGAGCTGTTCGGCCACGCTCCAGCATTCATTGCGATTGAAGCAAAACACCAACGCTGGTGTGTAACGAGATTCTTCGTCGCCGTCGGCCATAATTTCTAATTGGTCCGGCAGCAGCTCGTCAGTCACCCAGCGGAAATCGAGAGGTACTCGCCTTTCGTCGCTTTGAAGCAGCCGCAATCGGCGACCATGTTGTCTGGCCAGCCAAACCACAAAGTCCGTCGCATTGCCCACCGTCGCGCTGATTAACAGCAGTCGACAATGCTTTGGAAGAAGACCGAGCGACAACTCCCAGACGATGCCGCGCTCGGCATCGTTGAAACTGTGGAATTCGTCCATCACCACGGCCGACACGTCGTCGAACGAAACTTCTTCCGGGGACAGAAGTCGATTCAGCAGGATTTCAGCGACGACCACAAGAATTCGCGCGTCCGGGTTTTCTCGGCGGTTGCCAGTGACCAGTCCAACGTCGCTCGCAGAAAATCCCCATCGAACGGCCGACTCCTGCAGTTCGCGAAACTTCTGTTCGGTCAACGCAATCAGCGGAGTGGTGTAGTACGCTTTGCGACCAGTGACCAACGCCTCATAAAGTGCCGCTTCGGCGATCACCGTCTTGCCGGTCCCTGTTGGAGCGCAGACAAGGATGCCGTCTTCGGAATCAAACCACGTTAGAATCGCCTGTTCCTGAAACGGATACGGCGGCCATGGCATCTGCTCAAGATACTGCAATGCAATTTCGTCGGACGAGAGTGGTTGGGAATCCATTCGATCAGGCTTTGGAGTTGATTGAAACAGCAGCTCGGGAAAGTCGCATTGTTGAATGCAATCTAGGGACTGTAGTTCATTTTGCCGGCCCGCGAAACGGACCTCAAACTGAGCGGTTTTGGCGCATGCCATCAACGCTCGCAACAAGTGTGTATTGCGGACTGTTGAGAGTTGACATGGAACGTTGTGGGCACGATGCTCACCATGAGTCGCTGCAAGCCTCGTCGTTGGACAATCTCGTTATATCTCCAGATGCCGGCACAAGGTCTCGCTTCTCGCGGAAGTAAATTGAGCTTTATGAAATTACAGATTGGCCGAATGTCCAGAGTCGCAATTCTGCTCTGCGTTCTGCATGGCATCCTGATGTCCGCAACATCGTGTTTCGCTTCCGGCATGGCGACCGTTCAGAACATGGATGTGCTGCGATCTGTGACAGAAATCCATGTCTTGAGCGACGAGCGGCTGCCGGATCGAGTCCCGGTCGATTTGGAATGCGTGGTGAGCTACTACTCGCGCGACTGGCCAATCCTGTTTCTTCACGATGGCGTCGCCGGCATTTACGCCGGCGGCCTGGACAATGAAGTCATCAAAACCGGAGACCATGTGCGAGTGCGAGGCGTGGTCGGGCCGG
>JANMEV010000133.1:0-2898 GCA_031377305.1 Planctomycetota bacterium
CCGGGTGCTGGCGAAGCTGGAGCTTGGCCGACGCATTCCGAAATCGTTTCGACGAGTCTACAGTCAGATCGACAGTCATCTGATGTTCAATTCAGAAGGCGCAACGTCGTCGACTGCTGATCCGTTCGGTATTGGCACGGCGATTACTTCGGCTGGCAGATCCCGACTGCACGATCGTATAAAGCGGTTGAAGGAACAGAAGCTCTCTCCCCTGGCATTAACCGTGCTGGAGCAGTTTCTTGAGCATGCGTCTGATCTTGAAGTCGCCAGAATTCGCCCGCTGATTTTTGCGGAACGGTTTGAACTGAAGCCGAAAGATGTCATCGATGCATGTCTCGTCGGCGCGAAGGAAGGGCTTCTGGTACTGCTGTGGGACATACTCTGTCCGTCGTGTCGTATTCCGGCGGACGTGCAGGCGACTTTGGCATCGTTGAAGGATCATGCGTACTGTTCGTCCTGCGACCTTCGCTACGAGGTGGATTTTGCGAACTCGGTGGAGTTGATCTTCCGAGCGCATCCCGAAGTTCGTTCTGCGGAGACAAAGACCTACTGCATTGGCGGACCGGCGTTTTCTGCTCACGTCGTGGCGCAGACGCGGCTGGCTGCGGGCGAACGTTTTGATATGGAACTGATGCTCACGGAAGGTTCATACCGCCTTCGAGGCATTCAGCTTCCATTCACGGTGGATTTGCGAGTTTCCGCCGGTGCTGGAGTGACTCGGCTGGAGATTCCGCTTGTGCGACCGCCAATCGCTGGCTCCATTCGGCCGCTCCGACAAGGCACGCAGGTGCTTTCGCTGTTCAACAATACTCCAAGGGAACTGCAGATTCGTTTGGAAAGAACGGCGGGTCGCCAGATGGCTCTGACAGCCGCGGCAGCCGCGGCGATTCCGATGTTTCGAGAAATGTTTCCACAGGAAGTTCTGGCACCCGGCCAGATTGTTTCTGTCACGAATGTCACATTGCTGATGGCCGAAATTTGCGATGGCAGCCTTCTTTATCAGCAACTCGGCGACGGGCCAGCATTTGGAAAGATTCGCAACGGCCTGCTGAAAATGGAAGAAGCGATTCGCCTTGCCGGCGGCGCTGTTATCAAGATTGTCGGCGAAGGGATTGTTGCAACGTTCGGCAATTCCGTGTCGGCAGTTACCGCAGCGTCGTCAATTTTGAGGAGCAGCAAGTCAGATTCACTACCTCAGCGACTGGCACTGCATCGCGGTTCTGCAATGGTGACGACAATCAATGATCGCCTCGACTACTTTGGCGAAACGCTGCACATGACGAGAATGATGCTTCAAGCGGCCTCCGCGGGAGAATTTCTTATCACGACCAGAATGCTTCAGCAGGACGATGTCGCCACGGCGATTCAAACTGAAGGGCTCACTGCAAAGACGGCGGACTTTACGCTGGACCGTTCCTCAACAATCCTGGTCCGCATGTCGTGAGTCGAGGACGGTGATTGTCCGAGTCGATTTGGTGCGAACAAGTGCTAATTGGGTTTCTATTTGACGGCAGGCCGCAGGGGACGGTGCCCCTGAGTCGGTCGGTAGCAACCAGTAGGGATCGTCGCCATTCAAAACTGGTTGAGACACATTTTTTGACAGGAGCAAACGAGGGTAACCAGCGTCGCTTCAACAATTTTTTTGCAGGCACCGACATCCATTGGGTTGGTGTATTCTTTGTTTCCTTCGTTAGCTTCTGTTCCCAAACCTTCACCGCTCAGCCCGCAGTGAGCGAGACAATTCAACACTGTGACGTGCACCGCCAGGCAATAGAAAAACACTGACAGGATGACTCCTGCCAGTGTTTTCTTGAGATCAAACAACGGAACACAAAGGTCGCGACTTACACCACGCCCAGGTCTTCCATTTCTTCAGGCACATCTTCGATGACCGGCATTGGCATGTCATCGTCCGCCATATCCACGAATCCCTTCAGATGGATCGCTCGAGTGTGGTGCTGAAGTTTCTTCAGGGCCTTACTCTCGATCTGACGAATTCGCTCACGAGTCACCTTGAAGATTCGACCAGTCTCCTCCAGCGTATAGCTGTAGCCATCGCCGAGACCGTAACGCAACTTGATAATTTCGCGTTCGCGATATGTCAGGCTCTTCAGAACATGGTCAATCTTGTCACGCAGCATTTGCTTTGCGGCAGATTCCGCAGGGCTGCTTTCGTGGCTGTCTTCCAGAAACTCACCGAAGCTGCTGTCTTCGCTTTCGCCGACGGGAGTATCCAAGCTGATTGGATGCTTCCACGTTTTCATGATGCGCTCGGTTTCCTCGATGCTCATGCCGACCGCTTCGGCCAGTTCTTCGTTGCTTGGTTCGCGGCCTGTGTTCTGGCGAATTTCTTCCGCCTTGGCCTTGAGCATTGAGATGCTCTGGAACATGTGAACCGGAATACGAATCGTACGAGCATGGTCAGCAACAGCGCGAGTGATCGCCTGGCGAATCCACCACGTGGCGTAAGTTGAGAACTTGTAGCCGCGACGGTATTCGTATTTCTCAACGCCGCGCATCAGACCGGCGTTGCCTTCCTGAATCAGGTCGAGGAAGCTCAGGCCGCGGTTTCGATACTTCTTGGCGATGGAAACCACCAGTCGCAGGTTTCCGCCCGACAGTTTCTGCTTAGCATCTGTCCAACCATCAAGACGCTTCTTGATTTCACGGCACCGACGCAGGAACTGATCTGGAGTTTCGAGCAGCATCTGCACGTACTCTTCCAGTTCACGTTCCAGAGCATGTCGCTCGGTGTCGGCCGTCTTCATCCCGCGAAGGCAGGAAATTTCGTCCTGTAGTTGCTCAATGCGTTCCCCGATTTGAAGCATTCGCTTCATGACCGGTTGCAGGCGATGAGTTCTGACGCTCAGCTCTTCACACAGGCTGCACATCTTTCGG
>JANMEV010000387.1:0-6563 GCA_031377305.1 Planctomycetota bacterium
CATTCGGTCAAAGTTGCTTGCTTGCTCGCCGTCTCGTAGAGGCTGGTACGCGAGTTGTCGAAGTCAACTGGCCGAAGGTGGCCAACAGCGACAATCATTCCTGGGACGTTCATGCGGGCTTGAGTGCTCGTATGAAAGACCAATCGGCTCCAATGCTGGATGCTGCTTTGTCGACACTGCTGGAAGATCTGGATGAACGAGGCCTGCTGAAGGATACGCTGGTCATTGCCGTCGGCGAGTTCGGTCGAAGCCCAAAACGCGGTGTCAGCACGTCCGGCAACAGCAACAGCGACGACGGTCGAGATCACTGGCCATATTGCTACACTGGCGTTGTGGCCGGTGGTGGCATGAAGCGTGGCTATGTGCACGGCAAATCGGATGAGACCGCATCGGCTCCTGCGGAAAGCCCGATCCATCCGGGTGAGTTGCTTGCTTCGATCTACCACGCGGTCGGTTTGTATCCTCGTCGAACCGTTTACAATCACCTGAACCAACCACGAGAAATGGTCAAGTACGATGCAGCAATGGAACTGTTCGCATAAACTGCGACGCCGGTTCCACTTCAGCGTTCAATCCTCAGCCCCGGCATCTCAATTGGTGCCGGGGCTTTTTTTTAGTGTTGAGTTGTTTCTGCCTCGCTCCTTCGACGCCTCAAAACAGACATCGCCATGATTTTCTACGGTCGCGTGTTTCTGACATTCTTTCGCAACTCGATCATTCGCGAAATGATGTTCCCGGCAAACTTTATGATTCAGGTGGTGACTCGCCTGTTCTGGTTCTTCGCGCGAATTGCATTGTTTGGAATGATCTACAGCGAGATCGATCACATTCGCGAATGGTCCAAGCACGAATACTTCGCTTTTATGGCAACGGGCATGCTGATCAACGCGATTGTTGAAGCGTTCTTCATGCCCAACTGCGCGGCGTTCTGTGAGAACATTCGGACTGGGAAGCTCGACTTTGCATTGACGAAGCCGGTCGATTCCCAGTTTCTTGTTTCGCTCGAAAAAATCAGTCTGGCGATGATCAGCCAACTGGTGCTTGCAACCACGCTGCTTGTGTGGTCGCTTTATAATATCGGTCGGCCGGTTTCGATCTTTCAGGTCGCGACGTTTGCCTTTTATGTGGGCGTCGCCGTGATGTTCTTTTACTCCATGATGATTACCACTGCCTGCACGAGCATTTGGTTTGGCAGGAATCAGGGCCTGTACGATTTCTGGTTCTACATCACCATTTTTGCCCAGTATCCTCGCAGCATTTACGATGGACAAGACGCCAATCGCATGGAGACCGGCGAAGTCCTGCAGTTCGCGTTCTCCTGGATCGCCCCTATTCTGCTGGTCGTCACGGTGCCAGCCCAGGCGATCGTAGGAACTCTCGTCGACTGGCGTTTTGCCGCAGCGGCGGTCATCGCGGCGGGAGTTTGTCTTGTCGCCTCAAGGTGCATTTTTCTCTGGTCGCTGAATCACTATCGAGGCGCGAGCAGTTGAGGGAGCGAGTGTCTGCAACGGCGCGGAAATGAGGATTACATTTGCCGCCACCGAGCTAAACTCCAATGGCGTGGATTTCAGCTCGACTTGCCACATTGGGGCTTGTCCCCGTGGAGCAATGATCGCAACCAGAGACGAAGATTTTCCTTGATGTTACGCCACTGCGGAGCTTGCCTCCGCAGTGCGATGATCAACGGAATCACGGCTCCATGCGGTCGAGCCGCGATGGTGGCCGATGGTAATCATTGACTTCACTCTGGTCTCAATCATAGCTCGACGGGGACAAGCCCGCATCGAGGCTCAAACACTGAATTTCCTTAATCCCTCGGCACCGAGATCGGTGGCGAAAGGAAGTTCGTTTGCTTGAAGGCTACTTTTCGCCGTCCTTTGGCTTTTCCCCGCCAGCGTCGTCGCCTTCAACAGGAGGACGCTGACCACGGCCGCCACCTTCGCCTCGTCGGCCACCGCGTTCGCCGCGCATGCGATTGCCAGCGGCTTCCAGTTCTGCCAAATCGAGCGAGCCGTCTTTGTTGGTGTCAACCTGTTCCATGCGTTCCTTCATGAACGGAGGAACTTCGTTGCCACTCAGTTTGCCGTCTTTGTCGGCGTCGGATCGTTCCATCATCTGCTTCAGGAAATCACCGCCGCCTGGAGGGCCGCCGGCTCCTGGGCCACCAGGCCCCTGACCGCCGCCCGCTCGTTCACGAGCAACCGCGGCGATTTCCTGTTTGTCCAGAGAACCATCTTCATTCTTGTCCGCCCGCGCCATCATCGATTGGAGGCGTTCGGGAAGTTCGTCTTTGGACAGTTTTCCGTCCTTGTTGGCGTCCATCGCCATCATTCGTTCGATCATCTCCCCACTGCCAGCATCGCCACCGGGGCCACCTTCGCCAGGACCGCCAAATCCTCCGCGGCCCATGCCTTCGAAGTTGGGACGCATCTCTGTCGCTTCAAGCTTGCCGTCGTTGTTCTTGTCGAGCGTCTTCAGGGCAACAGCTGCGTTTTCAATTTCTTCCGCAGACAGTTGGCCATCTTTGTCTTTATCCAGAGCTTCCAGCAGCGGATTGGGGAAACGACCCATTCCTCGCCCGCCTTCGCGGCCGCCAGGAAATCCTGGACCACCTTCACCCGGTCGGCCTTCGGGACGACCTTCAGGGGGCTGAGCTGAAGCAATCGTGGGAAAAGAGAACATCAAGAACAAGGCTGCAAGGTTGGCTGGTTTCACAACAACTCTCCTGAGAAATTTGTTCAACGGATAGCACTGTTTTTCGCCGGCGGCATGAAACGTCGCCTTCGATGGATTCACAATGTTGTCTTCTGTTCAAACCCACGGCTGGCCACTTGAGACCGCAGGATTTACGAGAATCGCAAAAGACCCGAGGAATCCGCGAAAACTGTCGGAGGCTGAAGAAGGGCGACGCATTTCCGCCAGTGCATTCTCTTTCTGAGAAGAGGCGACTCGTCGACAATTTCCTGAGGAATGCCACTCGTGTATAACCAACCTCGCGGCCCAGAGATTGAGAGTGAATTGAAACACGAACCGGCGTCAGTCGGCTCAGCCGATATCAACGCACTTCTTAATTGACCCTCGTCGCGACTTAATCGCTGTCGACCGAATAACACATGGGAAGGTTTGTCATGTCGTTCCGTTGGTTTGTTGTGATCCTCTTGTGGCTGTCAGCACCGCACTCGCTTTCGCATGGTCAGGAGGCGGCGGCTCCGTCAGCGAAAGGACCGTTGTCGTTGTGGCTCGAAGGCCGTGAACTGAACGATCAGGAACTCGCATCCCTACAACAACAGCCGTTTGCGTCTCAGCCTCTGAGCCGGGACGAAGCGACGCAGGCTGAAGAATTGCTGTGGTTCGCGAGGCTTCAGTTCCTAAGGAATGACCGGCGTGCAGAAGTTGACGCTCGCGAAATCACGATCGGCGAACTGAAGATGCCGTTCTGGTACAAAGTGTTTGGCGACAAACCAGCAACGGGCCGAAGTCTGTTTATCTCAATGCACGGTGGTGGCGGCGCGCCGGCGGCTGTGAATGACCAGCAATATGAAAATCAAAAGCGACTCTACCAGCCAGCCGAAGGGATCTATCTGGTTCCTCGGGCAGCAACAGATACCTGGGACCTGTGGCATCAGGCTCATATTGATGATTTCTTCGAACGCTTAATCACAGACATGATTGCGATTGAGAATGTGAATCCCGATCGGGTCTACATCATGGGTTATTCCGCCGGTGGCGATGGCGTTTATCAGCTTGCACCGCGCATGGCCGATCGACTAGCGGCGGCGTCCATGATGGCCGGACATCCGAATGAGGCTCGTCCCGAGGGCTTGCGAAATATCGGCTTCACCATTCACATGGGGGCACAGGATTCGGCTTACAAAAGAAACAGTATTGCAGGCGAATGGAAGAAGAAACTTGCGGCCTTGCACACCGCTGATCCGGAGGGCTATGTACACGAGGTCACAATTCACGAAGGCCGAGGGCATTGGATGAATCTTCAGGATGCCGTGGCAGTGCCATGGATGGCAAAATTCGATCGCAATCCGTGGCCCAGGAAGGTGCACTGGGTTCAGGACGACGTGCGACACTCTCAGTTTTACTGGCTGCAGGTCGACAAAGATTCCGCGAAAGCCGGTGATGAAGTTGTCGCCAATGTCGTTGACAACACTGTCACCATCGAAAAGTGTTCGGCGAAGCAACTGACACTTCTGCTGAGTGACCGGCTTCTGAATCTCGACAAGCCCGTCACCGTGGTCCGCTCGGACGGATCGCAGATAAATTCCACATCGGCAAGAACGGCCCGCACGATCGCCGAGTCCATGCAGTCACGCAGCGACAACAGTGGTCTTCATTCGGCAACGGTGACGATTGAGTTGTAAGCCCTGAACGATGTTTGCCCACGTCATTTCGCAGGGGACGCCGACTCGATATCAATCGCGGTTCGGCCGACGTGCATTGAACCTTGCCAGGCCAATCGCGACGGACAGATTGTCGGTTGCCAGCAGTACGGTCAGATTTGCGGCAAAGCGTTTATCCAGACGCACGGTACGGAATGCCATCTATTCCTGAACGTGACAAAACGAATGTCACCAAAACACACGCAAGAACAATAGATTTGGCTCGATTCCTAAAGAAATTGCGTATCCGGAACCGCCTGAGGGTTGCCTTTGAATATTTGGGAGGCGCACTTGCTGTCGGTGCCGTCTCGGAATGGAATGTTCCGCCGCTGATGAGTTTACTTTTGGCATTCTCGTGGTACCGTTTGCCAGATGAACACGGCGAGAAGTTGTTCGTCTCCTTTCTGCAGGCGGTTTTGCCGCAGCAATTGGGTTGTCTTTTGCTTTCAGGGAACTTGATCTATGGCAACAGCCAGTCTGACTCTTGACGGAAAATCTTACGAGTTGCCAGTGATTCGCGGCGTCGAGCATGAGACCGCGGTTGATATTACAAAACTGCTGAGTCAATCGGGCGCAATCACGATGGACCCAGGCTTCAACAGCACCGGAGCCTGTCAAAGCGCGATCACCTACATTGACGGCGACAAAGGTATTCTCAGGTATCGCGGCTATCCGATCGAGCAACTGGCAGAGCGATCGGACTTCGTGGAAACGTCATGGCTGTTGCTTTATGGCGAACTGCCAACACCCGAGCAATTGAAGGGGTTTCGGGCTCAGTTGACGTATCACAGCATGATCCACGAAGACATGAAGAAGTTCTTCGAAGGATTTCCGCCAAACGCTCATCCGATGGCGATTCTCTCAGCCATGGTCGCGTCGCTGTCGACGTACTACCCAGGCACTGAAGATGACATCTCCGACGTCAACATTGTGCGATTGATCGCCAAGGTGCGAACAATTGCCGCCTATGCCTACAAGAAGTCGATTGGTCAGCCAACGATTTATCCTCAGAACAATCTGGCCTACTGCGCAAACTTCCTGAACATGATGTTTGCTGTGCCGGCTGAGGAATACAAGATCAATCCGACTTTGGTCAAAGCATTGAATATGCTTTTGATCCTTCACGCCGACCACGAGCAAAACTGCAGCACATCGACTGTTCGAATCGTAGCCAGCAGCCGAGCCAATATTTTCGCATCCATCTCTGCGGGCATTTGTGCTCTGTGGGGTCCGCTCCACGGTGGTGCCAATCAGGCCGTGCTTGAGATGCTGGAGATGATTCATCAGGATGGCGGCGACTACAAAAAGTATGTCATGAAGGCCAAGGACAAGGACAGCGGCTTCCGACTCATGGGCTTCGGTCATCGCGTGTACAAGAACTTCGACCCGCGAGCCACCATTCTTCGCAAAATGGCCGAACAGGTCCTCAACGAACTTGGCGTGAACGACCCGATGCTGGAGATCGCTAGAAACCTGGAAAAGATTGCTCTCGAAGACGAGTACTTCGTGAGCCGCAAGTTGTATCCGAACGTCGACTTCTACAGCGGTATTCTCTATCGAGCGATGGGGATTCCAACCAACATGTTCACCGTGATGTTTGCCATCGGACGACTGCCCGGCTGGCTGGCACACTGGCGTGAGCAACGCGACGAAGACAATCATCGCATCTACCGGCCTCGCCAAATCTACACCGGAGCGACCGAACGAGACTACGTTGCTTTGGATCAGCGAAAGTAGCCAAATCAAGTCTGCCGTTGCCGTAGGCCATTGAAGTGCGAATCAGTTGCGAATCTACGTAGCCCCGTCGCTGCGTCGACGTGGATATGCTGGCACTTTTATCTTCCAGGCTTGGCAACGACCGACTCAAACAGCCGCCCGTGTAAAACACATGTTGCAAGTGACGGAGTGACCAGCCTGCGTCCGACCGCCACGTCAAGTTCGCATCAGACTTGATTGCGGCAGTTGGCCCAGCAACTGCGAATAGAGCTCTATCTTCTGCAGGATGATTTCAACGGCGGGCAATTCCGGGAACGATTCTTGCGAGAATACGCTCATGCCGAGCACGATGGCTCTGGGCCAATCGGATGCCAACGTCTCCAAAAGCGAAAGGCAGTTTGCATCGCACGGATCAAGATCCACCAGGACCAGGACCTTATCGGTATGTGGCAGTCC
>JANMEV010000598.1:0-8885 GCA_031377305.1 Planctomycetota bacterium
CCGCTTTACCGACGATCAGGCCGATCGAAGCGGATGGCACGTCGAGTTCCGTTCCTTCTTCCATTCCGGTGGGAACGACACAAAGCGCCTTTAAGGGTCGCCCTGCTCCGGGAATCGCCAGTCCCGCCGTTTCAATGCCAACGTAGTACGATCGAGCCGTGCCGCCTCGGATGCGAACGCCGCCTCGCAGTTTCGTCCAGCCGTAGAAACAGGCTCCGCGAGCAACCGAGAAATCGAGATCGTCGGCCCCTTCCACTGACCGGGGCGGATTCACCGGGAACCAGTTTTGCAACTGCTGAAGCAATCGAGTTCTCAACGCCGTGGCCTTGAAGACTCCTCCGTTGAATAAAACCTGAGTCAGGTCGCTGCCGGCCAGCGACTGCTGCAGAAACGCGGCAAGGTGTCGCGTGATGCCGGTGTCCGCTTCATACGGAAGTCCAATCTCTCGGAAGCCAGCACGCGACTTCGCAGGTTTGTCTGACAGACTGGCTTCGGGGAAAAATCCGCCCAGCAGCAACTCGGTCGCCTGTTTGCGATCAACGGAAACCGATACGAGGCCTCCAATGAGTCGGCTACTTCGTCCCGGCACCGAAATGGTGTGCGTCTCAGCACCAGTTGGAGAAAGCAGCGACTCTTTTGCATTGCGACACGAATGCCACAGCGAAACGGACTGCCACGGATCCAGAGCAACGCCTTTTTCCTCGAACAACTGTGCCACATAGTGAGCCAGCGCGAGGTCCATGTTGTCGCCGCCGACGAGCAGGTGGTTTCCCACGGCTGCCCGTTGCAGAATCAATTCGCCTGAATCTTCAGCCACTTCGACCAGCGTTAGGTCCGTCGTTCCTCCGCCGATATCGCAGACCAGAAGTCGATCGCCCAGCTTGAGCAGCTTTCGCCAGCGGTCGCCGATTGTATTCAGCCACGCGTACGTTGCGGCTTGAGGTTCCTCCAGAAGTACGAAGCCTTCCGGAAGACCAGCCGCCAGAGCCGCTTCGCGAGTCAGATCGCGAGCACTGGCGTCGAACGACGCTGGTACCGTGAGCACAACCGTCTGCTCGGAAATGGGATCATTCGGAAAGGCGTCGTGCCATGCCGCGACAAGGTGCTCAAGATACCGCTGCGAAGCTGTGACGGGCGAAATCTTCGGAACGCTGGCTGGAGCCTGCCATGGAAGAATCGCCTGATGTCGATCGACCTTGCTGTGACACAGCCACGACTTTGCGGCTCCGATCGTGCGGTCAGGAAACTCGGCGGACAAACTGCGAGCGGCGTGCCCTGTGGTATATGCCGCTTTGTCGTTCCATGGCAAGGCAAAAGCGCCGGACCCTGTTTCGTCGTTTGTCCCGAGGTAGACGAACGACGGTAAAACGGATCGCGATTCGATGGTGTTTGCGGATACCAACTGAGGAATCGGAAGTATCTGCACAACCGGCTTGCTGTCGGTCAGGGACGCGTACGAAAGGACGCTGTTGGTGGTTCCGAGATCGATTCCAATGACAAACTGAGCGGACATGGCGCGGATGGTTTTCTGGGGTTTCTTTATTGGACGAGTTTCCGAATCCGTCCGATGCTGGCACCGGGACGGGTTCCGAGAGTCGGACTGCGCAAACAGCGATTACGGTTATCGTACTTCGACTTCAGCGGGTGAGATGATCGATGCCGAGTTGGCGTCGCCTGTCCAGACAGGCAGTTCGCATTTTGTGGATTGCCATCCGTGATGGACGAGCGATCCTGACGCCGGTGTTGAGTCGCCAACTTTGCCACTGAGTTTGATTCGACCGGCGATCTGAGACGCGTTCAATGCGACCGAACTGCCCTCTGCCTGCTCAAGTACCGGCCGAATTGCGAACTGACGTTCAAGAACGGCGCTGCAGTCTCGATGGATGTCGCGTACCGCCGCTCCGATTTGTGCGTCCGAATACGATTCGATAGGTTCTTTCAGAAAATCGATCAGCCGTCCTTCTCGCTGGAGAGCCGCCAGCAGCCCAATCGCATCGCTTCGCAATGGCTTCGGTGGCGCTACGGGTTTGGGCTGCACCGGCGCTGTTGGTGCAGCAAGGACAGGTGGTGCGTCTAGTAGGCTGGAGATCTTTGAAGCAAAGGCTCCGCTGGTCAAGACTCGCCAGGCGAGTGAAATACGTCCCATTGATCGATTGTTCCAGGGGCTCCGGAGAAACTGTGCTCCAGCGGAAGTCGCGAATGGGGCACCAGAGAATCACAATGACAGTTCGATGCACTTTACGGAAATGCCGAGCCGTAATCCAGTACTCGATGTCATCAGCGGCTCGAGTCTCGGTGGACGGCGATCTCAACTTCAATGAATCCGGAGAGTTTTTTGCGAGCGACACCACAAGCCTTGAGGATTGTTCGGTTGATGCGGGCGCAGGGTCGACGGAACTGCGGGTTTTAGCCGTCGTGAGGAAAAGGAGGTCCTGCCGGTTGCATTGAGTCGCCGAATCTGGACATTGATGAAACTTCGTTCCTCCGGTTTTCCCGGCTGTGCTTCTGGCTCTCCGAACCACTGCAGTGAACTATGACCAACGGTCCAAAACCAACCAACGAGCTTAAGATCCGACAGAAACTCGGAAAGTACCGAATTGAGCGTCGATTGGGCTCCGGTGGCTTTGCGGCCGTCTATCAGGCGATGGATACCGTTCAGGGGATTCGCGTTGCCATCAAGGTCCCTCACGCAAAGTACACCACTGAGGCCGTTCTGACGGAGTTTCGTAAGGAAATCCGGACCACCGCACCGCTGGAGCATGACAACATCCTGCCGATCAAGGATGCCAGCATTATCGAAGACCGGCTTGTTGTGGTTTTTCCGCTTGGCGACGAAACACTGCATCAGCGGATGACGCGTCGAATCTGCCTCGAAACGGCGATGGACATCGCTGAGCAAATCCTGCGAGCGACGGCGATGGCTCATTCCCATCACGTGATCCATTGCGATATCAAGCCGGAAAACGTCATCGTTTTTGCCGGAAACCGAGTCCGTCTGGCGGACTTTGGTATCGCGAAAGTGTCGCAGAAAACAGTCCAGGGCGGCGGCACAGGAACAGTGGGCTATATGGCTCCCGAACAGGCGATGGGGAAACCTTCGTTTCGTTCGGACGTGTTTTCGATCGGCCTGATTGTCTGGCGATTGCTGACCGGACAATGGCCTGAATGGCCGTTCGAATGGCCAGCCAATGGATACACGAAACTGCGAGGCCGAATTCACCCGGAATTCATCGACTTCATGCGACGGTCGATCGACATCAACCCTCGCCACCGTTATCGCGACGCTGAACAAATGCTTGCCGTGTTCTCGAAGCTCAAGAACCGCACGCTACGCCACGCAAAGAGCCGCCGCAAGGTTTCTGCGTAGCGATTCCGCTTGCAGAAACAAACGTACCGCCCGCCTGTGGACTTGTGCCTGAGGCGCTAGCCGATTCTTCGGTCGAATCGGCTAGCGCCTCAGGCTCAGAAGGTACTTTGACTCCTGCCGCTCGCCGAAAAGTGATATTCGCCTGTCGCAGCGGTCCAGCGGATGCTCTTCGAAGAATCATTCGTTGCTGAGCACTTCTTCTGCGTCCTTCTGGATCGGCTCACTTTTGTCCCACTTCACTGCTTTGGCTTCGTCGTCCGGTTCATTAAAAGGCCGAACGACTCGGAGGCCAACTCCCAGAGCATCCGTGAAATACCAGATACTCTGAGGCAACTGGGGATCCTGCTGCTTCCATTCTTCGTTTGAACCTTCGCGAACTGCACTTCGAAGCATCTCGACGGGATCATCCCAGCCGCCGCCGCGAACCATGCGAGGATACTCCATCAGGGGAATCACGAGCGGATCCTTCACTGCTCCACCAGACTGAAGTGAATACGTGTCCGGCGCGTACTGGTCGAGCACCCATTCGGCGACGCCACCGAGCATGTCATAGAGGCCCCATGGATTCGGCTTCTTCTTGCCGACCGGATGGTAGGCCCCGTCACTGTTTTCCTGAAACCACGCATGGTCGCCAAGTTGCGAAACATCGTCTCCAAATGAGTAGGTCGTTGTGGTTCCCGCCCGGCAGGCGTATTCCCATTCGGCTTCTGTTGGCAGTCGATAATACCGCCCGGTCTTCGCGCTGAGCCAAACGCAATATGTGCGGGCTGCATGTTGAGTCATACAAATTGCGGGATTGTTTTCGCGCCCCATTCCGAAGCTCATGTCGGTGTACGGCGGCGTTGGGCGAGTGACCGAATCAGCGACTTTGTCTCTTGCAGACGACGGTTTTCCATAAGCTGCACGACGAAGAGAATCAACTCGCTCGCTCCAGACTTCGTACTGATTCCATGTGACTTCATATTTGCTCATCCAGAATGGTGAGATTTCGACTTCGTGCTGAGGCCCTTCGTCGTCACGCCGGTTCGCTTCCGACGCAGGACTGCCCATCAGGAACTTTCCGCCCGGGATCGGGATCATCTCCAACTTGAAGGTCGTATGCGCGAGCGGTTCCGTGTAAGGCTTCATTTCCTCTGGCGTCGCCGCAATCGCGGCGGGAACCTTGACTGGTTCCAGCCCAGGAGTCTGACCAAACGCCGAAGTGCAGAAAACCAGCGTTCCCAACAAAATCAATGTGAATTGCCCGAACGAGCCAAGGGAATTTGTCTGATGAACAGAACTGATCACCATCGGAAACAGCCTTTATGTGAAGCTTGCGTGAAAGCCAGCGGTTGAAGTTGGTGTCAGTTTATCATCCCTGGTCCCGACTTCAGCGTGACGGAATTGCCTGAAAGGCCCGTTTTTTGAATTTCCACATATCTGGATAGCGGCTTGTTGATTTAATGGGTTTTCACAACCCGAAACGTCAGTGAGGGATGAGATTGGCCCCGTTTTTCAACAACAATCCCTCGCTGACGCATCGGGTTAGGATGAAATCAACAGCCTGGTAGCCCACCCTGCCCTGCGGAAATACTGAGTGCCGGAATCAGGGAATTCGATTTCAGATTCAGGAACAATTTGGCGTACACTCTGTCGCTGGCAGGGCGACTGGCAATCGTTCCCTCGCATCTAAACCGAATTTGAAGTGCCAACGGGAACATCGAATGTCTTTACTGCTGGAACGAATCCGTAAATCGTACCGCGAGCCGGGCGGTCGTCGACTGCCGGTGCTTGGGATCGAACGGTTCGAAATGACGCAGGGCGAGCAAGTCGCGTTGCTCGGCGCGAGCGGAGGTGGGAAAACTACTCTGCTGAACATCATCTCAGGGATTCTGACGCCGGATTCCGGGCGAGTTGTCATCGACGGTCGCGACATTGCTGTGATGCAGGAGGTCGTGCGAGATCATTATCGTGCGGCCAAGATTGGCATCGTCTTTCAGACTTTCAATTTGCTGCCCGCGTTTTCCGCTTTGGAAAATGTTCTGCTGGGAATGTCGTTCTCCGGGAAAGGCGTCGACAAAGCCTTTGCGAAACAATTGCTGGAACGAGTGGGTCTCGGTCACCGGTTGAATCATTCGCCTCAGAAGTTATCTGTCGGCGAACAGCAGCGAGTCGCTGTAGCTCGGTCGCTCGCGAACAAGCCAGTCCTGTTGCTGGCAGACGAACCAACAGCGAACGTGGATCCGGCAAATCAGCAGTTGATCCTGGATCTGATTCGAGACACCTGCCGCGATCACAAAGTTTCGCTGCTGATGGTGACACATTCGCTGGAAGTGGCCGGAACATTTTCACGCATCGAAAAGCTTTCTGAGTTCAATCGTCCTGAGCTTTGTCAGCAGGAGCAAACAGTATGAATCTGCTGACAATCGCATGGAAGAGTGTTCGCCAGCGACGTCTGGCCTCAAGTCTCACCGCTCTCAGCATTGCCCTGGGTGTGATGTTGATGGTTCTGGTGTTGGTGATTTCCGGTGCCGTGGACAGTGCATTTACGCAGCGGAGCATTGGTTACGATTTGATTGTCGGCCCCAAGGGCAGCGACCTGCAGCTTGTTCTGAGCGCCGTGTATCGCATGCAGCCGCCGATTGAGAACTTGCCGTATCTGTATCTGGATCAACTGCGAAAAGATCGCCGAGTTATCTCGGCGGTGCCATTGGCATTTGGGGATGTGACGGAGGAAGGCTCGTTTCCGATCATCGGAACAACGACCGAGTACTTTGAAAACGAATACATGCCTGGCCAGGCGTTTAAGATCCGGGGAAGCCGGATCAACGGACTGTTCGACACGATCATCGGTTCCGAGGTCGCTCGCAAGAACCGTTGGGACATTGGCTCGCAGTTTACAATCGTGCACGGCGGTGCGGAGAGTGGTCACGTTCACGATGAAAAGTTCAGCGTTGTCGCCGTGCTGGCTCCGACAGGAACGGCTAACGATCGCACGGTGTTTCTAAATCTCGATGGTTTCTATGCCATCGCCGGACACGGAAAACCTGTCATCGAGGTCGAAAAACGATTGCGAGACTTCTACGCATCGGACCCGGAACGGTTGGCTCTGGCTTTGGGACAATTGGAAGCCGCGAAGAAGCAGGAAGCCGAAGAAGCGTCGCACGATCATGGTCATGACCACGGGCACGCGCATGTGACTCCGGACGCGATGAAGGAAGTCACAGCGATCCTTGTGAAGACTCGGCCGTCGCGTGAATATCCCAAGGACTCCATGGACATCGTCTTCGATCTGAAGAAAGGTTTTCAGGCGATGGCAGTGAATCCGGTTGTGCCTATTCAGCGACTCGTCAACGGGATGCTTGGGAATATTCAGAAGGCGTTGGTTGTGCTGACGGGAATGATTATCCTTGTATCGGGCATCAGCATCTTTGTGAGTATCTACAATTCGATGGCCGACCGTCGTCGTGAGATCGGCATCATGCGAGCACTGGGTGCTCGGCGTATGCATGTGTTTGGGATCATCCTTGCCGAATCGGCCGTACTGTGCATTGGCGGCGGACTGATTGGCTGGCTCGTCGGTCACAGTTTGGCAATCGCCGCATCTCCGTGGGTGATTCAACAGACTGGCCTTTTGATCAATCCATGGTCATTGAATGTCTGGGAAGCCGTTCTGTTCCCAGTCCTCGTGGTGCTGGCTGCACTGGTGGGATTCCTGCCGGCGATGACCGCGTATCGCACAAACGTTGCGGATGCGTTGAGTTCATAATTGCTGAGTTGCTGACTTCTGACTTCGGGTGTGACAAGCGCCAGCGCAGGCACTCCACACGCGCAGGCCGGTGTGCCTGTACTGACGCTTGTCGCACCCTACGGAAGTTCGCAACTTTGCCTGCTTCGCCTGATGATTTCAAAGACTCTGGCTTTTATTGGCCGCCCAGAGCAGAATGCACCGCCGTCGTTGCCAACGATGCGGCGGGGATTCTTGCGTTTCAAGGGAGTCGGCGCAGTGAACGCGTTTTCTGGGTCAGCAGCTTCTAGCCTGTTAGTCAGCTTCATCTGTTTGTTTCCCGACCGGGTATTCGCGCAGGCGACTGTGCCGAAATCGCAACTGCCCGATTCGCAGGTGGAACCGTCGGCCCAGCCGGAGAAGTATGATCTAGAACTGCACATCCTGATTCAGACTCAGCCAGTCTATCGAGTCAAAGCGCAGGAATGGGGACGAGCGCTTCAGGAGGTCGGGTACACGCCGCAGTTTCGCCAAACAAAACCGGGCGAAGGAATGCGAGTCGAGGACGTCAAGCTTGGTGACGAAACAGTTGTGCGAGTTGTTGGCGGCATGTCGGCTGATGGCTCGATTCAGATTCGCGACGACAAATTCTCCATCGCTGATCTTGAAAAGTTGAAGGCCGTACTTGGCGAACTCGCTCAGTTCGGTGCTGGAGGACCACCTGAGTCCAATCCTCGCTGGGGCATGACGGACGCTCAGTTGCAGGACTTCACTCGCCTGATGTCGGAGCCCGTGGCTTCTGAGGTTGCTCTGAAATCCCCCGTCATCACGCTTGAATCGATCGGCCTGCCAAACGGCGTGCGAATGAAGTTTACTGACGCCGCTAAAGAAAAAGCCTTGGGGACTCGGCCAGCAAATGCTCCCGAGAATCTGGATCTGAAAGGATTCAGCAAAGGAACCGCCATGGCGATCACGCTGGCCCAGTATGGGCTCGGGTTTCGACCCATTCAAACAGGGCCGACAAGCTACGAATTGGAGATCGATTCCGGAAACGAGTTGAGCAATCTCTGGCCAGCGGGATGGAAGGCACAGGAATCGTCCGCCGTCGTTTTGCCCGCCTATCTAAAGGCGATCCCCATCGATCTGAAGGATGTCGAAGTCAGTGCTTTGTTGCAGGTCCTTTCCGATCGTCTCGAAGTTCCCGTGTTGCAGTCCACCTTCGAACTGGCTGCGCAGGGGCAGGATCTTGACGAGGTAAAATACAGCCGCAAGCCAGATCGAGTCTCTCCTGTTCGACTGTTGACGGCGATCGGTGACCAGCTTCAACTGGGCTTTGATCTTCGAGTCGACGAGGCCGGAAAGCTCTTCCTCTGGGCGACCACAAAAGATCAATCCACAGCCTTTCGTACTCGCTTTGCTCACATAAAACAGAAGTAGTCTGTCCTTTCGTTCCAGCAGACATCGCGATTCATGACCAATTCAGCTTCCGGCAATCCTGAAGAGACGGACTTCCATTTATTGGGCGTACCCTCTGAAGACGAATCACACACGCTGCGTTCGCGCGAGCCGTTTGAGTTGTTGGTGTCGCAGTTTGTTGAGGAAGTGCGAACGGGAAAGAAGCCATCGATCGACCTCTACGCCAAACGCTTTCCGCCGCATGCTGAGAAAATTCGAGAAGTGTTTCCGGTGCTGGCGATGCTCGAGAACGCTCGCATCGAAAAGGAATCTCAGTCCATTCGCCGCAATATGCCCGATCGTTTTCCGTTCACTCGGTTGGGCAACTGCGAATTGCTGACAGAACTTGGGCGAGGC
>JANMEV010000607.1:0-9384 GCA_031377305.1 Planctomycetota bacterium
CAACCCTTTCCCTTTCAGGTCGCTTGCTCACTCAACACGACACGCGACTCGCCGAAAGAGCTCATCCAGGGATGGCTTTGCGGCAGGGATGCCGCTTTTCTCTCTTCGATCCGGTTTTTTTTTCCTGAACCTGTTGCACACCACCTCGCCACCGCTGCCGTGGCTTTCGATCTCACTCACAACGCACCTGCCTGATGCGGCAACGCGACGATTGTGTGTGCCTTGAGGAATCCAACGGTTTTCGAGACGATATGTGTCGCCAAAACGTTTTGCCATCTTCCGTTATCCCTCGCAGCGTTGTTTGGAAACGGTTTGATTTGCAGCGCTAAGGGTCTTCGAACCTCGAACTCATGCTGCTTCAAAAACGGTGTCGACGTGAAGGCTCGATAGCGACTCTTCAACACCAGAAATCACGCGTTTTCGCCCCTTCGATCAAAGCCGATCATGCCTCAAATCCCCCTTGCCTATCAACTGCGAGCTATGGCAGGAGCGATGCTGCGGCGGAAGATGCGCGGGGCGAGAGGTGCGTTTTTGTCGGTCGCAAAAACCAAATGTCGTGCGACGCAGCAGGCTTTGTTGAAGGATCTGCTGCGACTAAATCAGAGTTCGGCATTTTCCAAAGATCATGGATTGTCAGCAGAACTTTCTCCGAACGAGTTTCGGCAACGCATCGCGGTTTCAGACTATGAACTCGTGCGCCCTTATGTCGCGCGCGTCGCCAATGGCGAACACTCTGCGCTGCTTGGCGATGCGAACCGGCTGGAAATGTTTGCCGTCACCAGCGGCACGACAGCCGAGTCGAAACTGATCCCTGTGACGACTCGGTTCCTAAACGACTATCGCCGCGGTTGGCAATTGTGGGGTATAGGAACGTATTCTGAACATGCGATACTGCAGAAACTGAACATCGTTCAAATCTCCAGCAGTCATCGAAAGTTTGAAACGTCCGACAAGACACCATGTGGCAACATCAGTGGTCTTGTGGCCACAATGCAGAATCCCATTGTGCGAACGCTGTATACAATTCCGGCGGCAATCGCTGAGATACAGGATCCGCATGCCAAGCGTTACACAATCCTTCGGCTGGCTCTTGCAGACCCATGGGTTGGTATGCAGATCACAGCCAACCCAAGCACTTTGCTCCAACTCACGGAGTATGCTTCACTTCGGGCTGACGATCTCATCCGTGATATTGCGGACGGCGGTATAAAAGAGTGCAACATCCCGCAGTCGATTCGACGTTCACTGCGGCACGTTCTTAAACCGGATCGCCTTCGAGCAAAATCTCTTGAGCTGATTCGAAACGAATTTGGAACACTTCGCCCCAGACTCTGCTGGCCATTGCTTGGGGTTTTGGGAGTCTGGTGCGGCGGCAGTGCAGCCGCATACATCCCGCGGTTGAAGGAACTTTTTGACGACATTCCAATTCGTGATCATGGGCTTCATGCCAGTGAAGGTCGAATGACGCTGCCGCTGGAGGACGACAGTCCGGCTGGTGTGCTGGAAATCCAAACTCACTTCTTTGAGTTTATTCCGATTCGCGAAGCCGATTCCACGAATCCGATCGTTCTTGAAGCTCACGAGATTTCGGAGGGCGACGAGTACTTCATCCTGCTGACAACAAGTTCGGGGCTATATCGTTACAACATTCGCGATGTCGTCCGCTGCGTTGGCTTCTATGGCACGACGCCGCTGCTTGAATTCCGCCACAAGGGTGCCCACATCTCCAGTATCACAGGAGAAAAGATCGCAGAATCACAGGTTGTGGAATCCGTCCGAGAGGCTTGCAATGCAACTGCATTCAGGCTTCGAATGTTCACGCTCACTCCGTGCTGGGGAGAACCGCCGGGCTACACGTTGTTCATTGACAGTGTGGATCAGAGCGATATGCCTAGCCAGGCACGACGACTTGACGAACTGGCTTCCGTGGTCGATGCCGATTTGCGTCTGCGAAATCTGGAGTACAGTGAAAAGCGTGACACCGGCCGACTGAAGAGAATCACGGCCGTTGCATTGCCGGAATCATCATGGAAAAACTTCGCAGAATTTCGGCAGCAACGAGCCGGCGGAAGTGCCGAACAATACAAGCATCCGTGCCTGTTCCCGGATCCGAAATTTGAAAACCTGTTTGCATCAGCATGCGGGATCGCTCGCGCCCTTCCGGATGGCTAAGCTTTCCTTCAGCCGTCGCAACCGCCGCTACGATCATTCAGCCCAAGTGCCCTTGCTGTTGGACGATTCAAAAGAGCCCCACGCCTAGCGCTGATCGCTTTGCAGGAAAGCCAGCAGGTCTGCCAGATCCTGCTGGCTGAGCAGTGTGATCAGGCCATTGGGCATGGGCGAAGCATTGGACGGCACCAACTGCGAGATTGCTGATCGTTCGATGTGAGTCTTCTTCTCGGCATCCATTGAAATCACGATCTCCTTCCGATCCTGCCCGGTAATGATCCCACTGACGACGCGACCGTCTTCCAGTTCAGCACTGACCGGTTCGTAGCCACGAACGATACTGGCACTTGGGAACACCAGAGCTTCCAAAAGGTCGCGGCGATTTCGAACGCGACCGATACTCGTGAGATCGGGTCCCAGTATTCCTCCGCCGTATCCGAGCTTATGACATCCGCTGCACGCGGCTTTTTTGCTCATGAAGACTTCGTGTCCCCGCCGCACGTCACCCTCAGGCAAAGTCGTCAGCAGTTTCTCCAGCACGGCAATCTGCTCTTCTTCACTGGCGTTCAGCAGCCTGATCAGTGCTTTCCCTGAGGCCTGGACCGACTCAGGATACTTCTCCAGCAGCGGTTTGATCTGATCCGGACGAAGGCCTCGCACTCCATCCGCATTCATCAATGCATCCACAAGCTTTAGTCCCAACGCCTCAGAAGCATCTCGTTCGAATGCAGGCAATAGCTTCGGCAACTCCATCGGCCCGACACCCTTGAGAGACGAAACCAGCGTCGACAACTGATCGGCGGTGAGCGCAGAGGATGCCAGTCGATTGGCGGCGATCGATCGCAGGTTCATCGGAAGGTCAGGAGCCAGCGACGCCAGCAAAAGTGAGAACGTGTTTTGGTCGATGCTGAGACTGCTGCCCGCCGCATCGATCGCGTTCAGTCTCAATTCAGCGTCTAGTTTTGGTTGAGCCGCAATTTGAGCAAGCGAATCCCGAATCGCTGCATGACCGTCTTTTGGCATCGGAAGATTTTGAGCAGCCGCAACCGCAAGTGGCAGAGTTTCCGCATCTGCTCGCTTGATCAATTCCGCCAGCGCGTCGAGCCATAAGACCGGAGCAGAGGTCAGGCCGCTTGATGCCAGTACCTGCAGTACCAACTTCTGAGCAGGCTTGTTCATGTCATTTTGAAGTTCGCCAAGCAGCAGGTTCTGGATCTGCGGTGATCCGGCGAGACTGGCCAGAAGAATTCGAGTGTGATATGCCTGATCGTCCGTCAAATCAGCAGCTGTCAGAAATTTGCCGGCAAAGTACTTCGACAGCGACTCGCCCCAGTCCGAATGTCGATTCACAATCCATGACGCTGTCGCACGCAATGCCGCATCTGGATCGCTCATTCGCGGGATGACGTCATCCGGCTTCAAGCCGCCATTCGTCATTTGATCCAACGCCACCAGTGCGGCACGCACCGTTGCGGGTGACGACGACGTGAGCCCCGCACGAGTTTTCTTCGGGTCGGCAATTTCGATCATGGCATAGATCATAGCGTGCTCACGAATACGTTCGGCAGCGGCCGCCGGGGCTCCTGACGCATCCGGGCCGGACAATTTCAAATCAGCAACCGCTTTCAGCAGGACGGGCACGGCCGCGGCCTTGTGGAGTCGCCCGATTGCCTCAGCAGCAGCGCGGGCCGGACCAGCTTCATCATGCTGCACGATGTTCAGCAACTGTGGCATCACGGCGACATCACGGTGCAAACCGGCCGCATGAATGGCTGCTTGCCGCACGGACGCGTCTTTGTCGGACAGCCCGGCGACGACTGCTTTTCGAGCCGCCGCTGCGTCGATGCCTGTCAGTGTCCAAATCGCGTGCTTCCGCACAACTGGCGAAACACCCTGAGCGACCACAGATGCCAGCGGAGCAATCGCCGATTCGCTCATGCGGCGAAGAGCGGCTGTCGCACGTCGCTGCACAAAGACTCGGGGATCCTGCAACAATTTCGCAAGCGTCGCCGCATCCGCCGTGTCCCAGGCAATCTTCGCGCCGAGCGGATCTTCAACAGACTTCGTTCCCTTCTTCCGGACTCGATAGACAGCGCCCAGAACATCGGGCTTGGCAAGTTGAGACGTTGGGCAACAGACTTTGTACCATCCGCCGGTATCGACAACCAACAGGCTTCCGTCGGCATCTTCAAAGACGTCCGTCGGATGAAAGTCCGGATGATCGCAAGCCAGAAAATCCGTGTCTGCCGTCGTGTACGTTGGGCCGTCCGGCATCAATCGATGCTGCACAACTTTGTGCAGATTGAAGTAACATGCAAACAGTTGCTGATCATGCCGTCCGCCGAACAGCGATTCACTGCCCGCAATCAAACCACACGGAGCCGCAGCGCCCTGGTGATTCAGCACTGGCATAACATCGCCTGTCATGGGATGAGCGTAAATGGAAGAATGCTTCTTGCCGTAAACTCCGCCGTAGATCGAATGAATCAAACCGTCGCGCCGGCCGGCTTCAGGATTCTGAAAGAACGTACAACTCAGAAACCGTTCGCCGTTGTCCAGAAAGGCCACGTTGACGGGGTTGTCCATTCCGCCGGTGAGCACGAATTCCATCTCAGAGGCATCGGGCTTCGCTCGAAAGATATGCGACGACTGAGTCACCAGTGGCTTGCCATCGGCCATCATGTGTTTCTGCTCGGCAAACGCACCCTTGCACCAATAGAATCGACCATCCAGCCCAGGATACGGGCCGTGAAGATCGTTACCGCAACCAGTCAAAGTGGTTCCGTCAAACCAAACTTCACGTTTGTCTGCAGTGCCGTCATCGTCGGTATCCGTCAGCTTCCAAATCTCAGGCGGCGCGGCGACGTAGAGCGAGCCCTCGTACCACATGCAGCCTTCGGGAAACATCATCTTGTCCGCAAACAGAGTGGTGCGATCGTACTTGCCATCGCCATCGATGTCTTCCAATCGGCGGATGCGGTGCGGCTTTTCAGCGAGCTGCTGTTCGGCTCGTTCGGTCATGCCGCCAGAGTCTGTGACGTACAACCGTCCTCGTTCATCGCGAGCCACAGCGATGGGTCGTTCGACAAGAGCTGGGTCAGCGGCAAGTTCCACTTCGTACCCGTCGGCAACTCGCAGCGTTCGAGTCCCGATCACGACGTCTTCAGCCAGGGCGACGTCACTGGCGACGACAGCGACAACCACAAACCACATTCCACAGATGCATCGCATTTGGGCTCTCCACACAGTTCAAAGCGTTGTTTGCTTTTCCGGTTCAGGCGTCAGCGTCGCTACTTTGTCCCACAATTGCAATGCAATCGCGCAAGTCTGAGACACGGGTTTCGCATGGCGGAAAGCCTGACCATTTCGACGACGTCGTTGCCGACAATGAATTCCAACGAATTCGACTACGAGTCGCGAGTCGCACGCATAAGTTCCACCAACTGCCGCAGACGAATCATCGCCTGATCGCGAGTCATGAGGAGCTCGTCTAGTTGTTCGTTGCGAATAGTCGAAAGCAGATCTCGGATCGCTGGGCCGGCGGGAACGCTCAGTTCCATCACGTCGCGACCGTCAATCAAAGCTGGAGGAGACAGGACCTCTCGCGACGTTTGCGACAGGTATCGCTGGCAAAACTCAGCGTCCACGGGCTGGAGATTCTTCGCTCGCGCGACGGCGGATGCCAGATCAAGCAACAACGGCGAATGTGAATTTGCAAGCAGCGGCTTCAGTATGTGTAAGGGACGATCGGCGACTCCGCTGATGACTGCCAAAGAATGCATCAACCAGGAAATACACTCGCATTCTTCATTGGAAAACTTGAGACGGCGACAGATGTTCTCAACGGCAGCCAATCGCTGTCGAGAATCACCGGCAGCGTTGAGGTGATAATTGCGAAGCAGAATCACCATGGCCGGCTCAAATCGATCCAGTTCCAATCCCCGCAACGATGTGAGGACCTCGACGCTGGGGAAAGAACCTTTTTCATCGACGAGTTCCGGAAACACGTACGGAAGCAACCCGGTCTCGACGAGTAGTTCGACCGAATACGCGCGTGTCGAATGAGCCAGCATCCGACGCAGCTCCTGTGAGATGCGTTCGACGCTGACCTGATACAGCTCACCGCAATGATGACGAATCGCCTCCGCTGTGTTTTCATCGAGTCGATACTGAAACGTTGCGGCGAATCGTACGGCTCGCAACATCCGAAGTTTGTCTTCTCGAAATCTTGCAACGGGATCGCCAATGGCCCGCAAAAGACCGGCCGCGAGATCGTCACGCCCGCCCACATAATCGATGACTTCGTTCGCGGTGGGATCGAAGAACAGTCCGTTGATGGTAAAGTCGCGACGCTTGGCATCTTCTTCCGGGCGACAGTACTGAACCGACGCTGGCCTGCGTCCGTCGAGATATTCGCCGTCACTGCGGAACGTAGCGACTTCAATCTGACCGGCTGCTTTGGTTGGGCCAAGGACCATAACAACACCGAAGCTGGCTCCAACCGCTACCGTTCGTTTGAAGCCAAAGATTCGGATGACATCATCCGGAGTCGCCGTACTGGCAACATCATAGTCCTTGGGGATTCGCCCAAGGAGCTGATCTCGAACACAGCCGCCCGCCCAAAGCGCTTCGAATCCCTCGCGGCGCAATATCTCAACCACCGTCACGGCAAACGCGCGGCGAGGGTCGAGGTTTGAAAGGTGCGCAGATGTTTGAGCCATAACGTTGATTGACTATTCCCTTGCAGCAGTCCGAAATTTGATCGCAGTCTAACTCAAAAAGAAAGCCCGACGAATCATCGCCGGGCTTTCGCTTCGATCCAGTTCCTGTTGATGTACTCAACTTACTTTGAGTCGATCAAATGAATCTCGAAGACAAGCACAGAGTTCGAGCCGATCTCGCCGGGGCCATTTTCGCCGTACGCCAATTCGCTTGGGATGAACAGTCGGTAGTGCGAACCAACCTTCATCAGTTGCAAGGCCTCAGTCCAGCCTTTAATAACCTGCGTTACGCCAAACGAGACTGGTTCATCTGATTCAGCCGGAGCATCACCCTTGTACGACCCGTCGAACACAGTTCCGTCGATCAGTGAACCGCGGTAGTGAGTGCTGACAGTGCTTTTCGTTGTTGGAGTCGCGCC
Organism: Planctomycetota bacterium; assembly: GCA_031377305.1. GTDB lineage: Bacteria > Planctomycetota > Planctomycetia > Planctomycetales > Planctomycetaceae > SXXK01. Next base: position 7,310 of record JANMEV010000607.1, read on the forward strand.
AGTACCTTCTTTGATGACCATGTACTGCAGGCCGGACTTAGTAATTTTGACTCCGTCCTTAGCCTTGTTGGCTTCCAGAAACTTCTTGCCAGCTTCCAGATTCTTCGCGCCCTTTTCAGATTCCTTCTTCATCATTTCCTTGCGAAGTTCGCCGAAAACGGCTTCTACTTCTTCGGGTGTCAGAGCCGATTCGGTACCGCTCAGGGCTGCAGCAATTCCGGCAGCGATTGTCTTAGCGTTCAGATCCAGACCCTGTTTCTTCAGGTCCTTGCCAATGTTGTAGCCGATGGCATAGCCGGCTTTGTCTTTGGTCGTTTCCAATTTCGGAGCTTCTTCTTTGACAGGAGCGGCGTCCTGCGCGATTGTCATTGCAGAGAGAACGGACAGACACACAAAGGCCGACAAGTGAATCAAGTACGGTCGAATCAACATCGGGAGCACAACTCCATCAGAACACATGCGGGCCAACAAATTCCATGCCGTATGGCACGGCCGCAGTGAAGAAAGTACGTCCAGTTCGGCGACAAGAAGCCAAACTGTGCAGTCGAAGCGTCGGGGCGGGAAGCGGAGGCAGGTGCCGCAGAGTCCTCGCGAGGAATCGCCGCAGGAATCGACACTATGACGAGTTTTTCTCGCCTTTCAATTCAGGATGTGCGCATTTATTCACGATCTCGAAGTCAAAAGACTTCCGGAAACCGATCTGATACATTTTCGCTGGCGATTCTGAAGTGAACTCTGAATGTGCCTCAGAACTCGCCAAAACCTCTTTGGTGTGCTGATCCGGCAGGCCACTGTTCCAGCAAACGAACTGTCGGCCTTTTCTAAAACCATTTCGACTTGTTTCGTTCAAGGTGTGTTATGCGGTTCAGGATGATTGCAGTTTTTGTTGCGGGATGTTTGGGTCTTTCAACTCTCGACAGTCAGGCAGGCGACTGGCCGACGTGGCGCGGGGCAAATCGCGACGACATCTCCACCGAAACCGGCCTGCTCAATTCGTGGCCAGAAGGCGGACCAAAGAAATTGTGGACGTCGAAGGACGCTGGACTTGGGTACTCGGGCGTTGCCGTCGTCGGCGATGTGATCTACACCATGGGAGCTGATGGAACAGCAAAAGAATCCAAAGAGTTCGTCATTGCGATCAATGCAAAGACTGGTGAAAAGATCTGGCAAACCAACATTGGCGAGTTTCTGGAAAACGGCTGGGGCGGAGGTCCTCGCAGCACTCCTTCAGTTGCCAGCGACCTGTTGGTCGCCATTGGCGGCAAGGGCGACGTTGTTTGCCTGTCCGTAAAGGACGGATCAGAAAAATGGAAAGCCAGCCTGACACAACTCGGCGGCGGCATCCCGAACTGGGGCTACTGCGAATCAGCTCTGATTGACGGCGATAAAGTAATCGTGACTCCTGGCGGCAAAGACGGCACCGTCGCATGCCTTGAACTTCGGTCTGGAAAGAAGCTATGGCAGTCATCCGACATCACCGAAGGCGCACATTACTCGTCAGCGATTGTTGTCGATCACTTCGGGAAGAGACAGTACATCCAACTGACTGAAAAGAAAGTCTTCGGACTCAACGCAGCGACGGGAAAACTCCTGTGGCAACAGGATTTTCCTGGCAGCGTCGCTGTGATTCCAACTCCAATCTACAGCAACGGTCAGGTTTATGTCACAGCGGGTTACGGAGCTGGATGTATGCTGATCAACATCACAGCCAACAACAAAGTGGAAAAAATCTACGAGAACAAGGTAATGAAGAATCACCATGGCGGTGTACTTCTGGTTGGCGAACACATCTATGGTCACAGCGATGATCGCGGAATCACCTGCCAAAACCTCGCCACTGGCGAAGATGTCTGGAACGACAAAAAAAAGAACAGCAGCAAGGGAGCTGTCGCGTTCGCTGATGGCATGCTGTACTGCCTTGAAGAAGGCTCGGGCGATTGCTTCCTCGTCGAAGCCACGCCCACTGGTTACAAGGAAGTCAGCCGATTCAAGCTGGATCCTCAGACAACACAGCGCAATCCACAGGGCCGCATCTGGACTCACCCGTTGATCGCCAACGGAAAGATGTACCTGCG
>JANMEV010000609.1:0-5753 GCA_031377305.1 Planctomycetota bacterium
CGCCGAGTGCGCCGCCGGTGACTGTGCGACGAAAGAACTTCGGCGCGAGAACCTGAACGTGTCCCATGAGTGCGCTGGCTTCAAGGCTGCCGAATCGTTCGCTGTGTTCGCCGTGTTCAAGCACGATTTCGCCAGTCGTGATTCGCTCCAGGTTGTTTCGCAGAACTCGACGGCAAAACCGTTCGAAGAGACACAACCACGATCGAGCGGGGCGTGCGATTTCGACTGAGTTACCGTCGGCAGATTTAGGAGCCGTCAACGCCGGCCACGCGGGCGGAAGCGCTCGATCGCAGGCGAACGCCGACAGTTTTGGAGTAGCTGGTCGTGTCATTATCGTGATCCGTGAATTGATTGTGTTGATGTGTGCAGGACGCAGTGCTTCTCGGAACTTTCGCCAGTTTGTCGGTCGGTTCGAGATGGATGAGGAATGAAGGGCACCCGTTTCCACCAAAGTTTCAATGCCTGCCAATAGATCGCCATTGTGACTTTTGCTGTCATACAGGGATAGTAGAAAAGTATGCGCCGTAAAGCAGCCGCACTGATCTCCTTTCGCTGCAGCGACAGAGTGACATCGAACGGCGATCGTGGAATTTCCGCGTTTATCTGAGATGAAACATCCTCAGTCGTTGAGTCAACTCGAAAGTGATTTTCAATATGCACGGCTAGTCGCTCGCCGGGCTGCGATATCTGCCAACGATATCGCATGTTCATCGGCATGAAAGGCGAAACGTGGAACTCCTTATTGCTCCAAAGGACTTTTGGACGTCCGTTCTGACAGTCGGTCGGAGCGGTCAGCACATAGCAATGCCGTTCGCCCCAAGGCGTATTTTGAACCTGAGCAAGGACAGACTCAAGAGAACCAGACGCCTCATTGAAACAGTAGAAGTAGCTCACGGGGTTCATCACATAGCCGAAGTACCGCAAGTTCGTTAGCAGGCAAATCGGCCCGGTCGGCCTCACTCCCGTCTGTCGTTCAACTTCATTGCGAACGCTCACATCAAGTGGCTCATCCACAGGACCCAGGTGATCAGCGCGCCGGAACCACGCAACCGCCGGACGACGAGCTGACCAAAGCCGGGAAGTCTCAAACACAGTCGGAAGTTCAGCCAGATCCAGATACATCTGAAACACAGAGTAGCGGAATTCGTTCGAAACGGGTGAGAACCTTCGATGCGTGACGAAGCCTTCATAAATGCAGCTACGCACAGGATACTCCCGCTGGAGCCACTTGTGCTTCGGCCGAGTTGATTGCAGAGTGCGACATTAAATGACCGTCACCGATAACCGACCGAAAGCCCTGAATTCCAAATTGCCGACACACAGTCAGCGCGCTGTTCACGCCATCTTCATGGAACCCATTTCCCCAATAAGCTCCGCAAAACGACGTGCGATTGCTGCGAATAAGTCGGTGATGCTGAGCCTGCATTGCCGCACGTTCGATCGTAAACAGCGGATGCGAATAGGAGTGTTTAGAAATGATGGCCGCGGGATCGATTTGAGCAGTGTCATTCAGCGTCACACAGAACGTGGCATCGGATTGAATGTGCTGGAGAATGTTCATGTTGTAGGTAATCGTTGCCTGAGCAGCCTGCTCAACTCCAATGCGGTAATTCCACGCCGACCACGCAGCTCGACAACGAGGAAGGATGCTAACATCCGAGTGCAGGACGGCTTCATTCCTCTCGTAAGGAAACGCGGTCAATGTCGAGCGTTCCAGCGGTGTTGAATCCTGCAGCATAGCCAGCGCCTGATCGCTGTGGCAGGCAAAAACCACTTCGTCAAAACTCGCTTCGGCCGAATCGGTTGAGACCAGGACCGACGAATCACGGCGCTGGACGCGACGGACTGGAGTGCCGGAAACTACGCGGTCTGAGAACGCCGCTGTCATACGGTTCACGTAGTTTCGAGATCCGCCGGGAACGGTGTACCACTGAGGTCGATTCGTAAGACTCAGCAGACCATGGTTTCGATAGAACTCCAGTATGAACTGAATCGGGAAATCGGAGAACGTTCCCGTCGGACAGGACCAGATCGCAGCGCCCATCGGCAGGAGATAGTGTTGAGCGAATCGGTCTCCGTAGCCATTCGTCCGAAGGTATTCTCCGACCGTCATTGATGAGGGAACCTGTTCAGCGTCTGCCGTCCCCTGACGATTGAAGCGAAGAATGTCGGCCACCATCCTGAGAAATGAAGGCTTGAACAGATTTGATTTCTGCGCAAACACTCCGCGAAGTCCTGATCCGCAATACTCAAGCCCTGTGCGGTCGCATCGAACTGCGAAACTCATCGACGTCGGAACGCCACTAATTCCCAGTTGGGCCAACAGTGTCATGAAGTTGGGATACGTGCGATCATTGTAGACAATGAATCCCGTATCAATCCTGTAGTCCCGACCGTTGTGCTGAAATTCGACTGTGTTGCTGTGACCTCCGGGCTGGCGTTCCGCTTCGAACAACGAAATGTCATGATCGTGATGCAGCAACCACGCACAGGTCAGTCCTGAGATTCCTCCTCCGATAATGGCAATTTTCATAGACCGCGTCCTGAACAATCATGCCGGTTAGTGCCTTTGCGACTGGCCAGTCGGGGAACGTCGCACTTCTAACACCTTGTGCGTTCCCTGCAAATCGCTCTTTCTCGATGCAACGATACCGTTCTAGAGCCAAATCCTCCGCTGCCCATCGCCTTTTGTTACAAAAACGGTCAAAACGTGCAATTGGAATTTGGACAAGGTCTTTGAACTTACTAGAACGCTTTGAAGATACTGCTGTATCCGACCGGATGTGACAGATAGCAAACTTGGGTGGTCGATGCCCCCTGCTGTTGGCAAGTCTGGTGGTTCAGCGAACTCCGGGTCGCAGTCGTTTCGTGTCTGCGACCTGTTCATTGCCCCAGCTGAGAGAATTAACTGTGACTGAGTTTTACTCCCCAAAAGAAATCGCCCAGGCCATTGGCGTTAGCGAATCATCTTTGAAACGATGGGTGGACAAGGGGCTAATCTCCGCTGAGAAGACGGGTGGCGGTCATCGCCGACTGCAACTAGATGCCGTGCTTAAGTATGTCCGTGAGAAAGGCAAGTCGATTGCCAATCCGGAGATTATCGGACTGCCGCCCGGCACTGGGATCGGTCAGCAAAAAGAAGACTGCGCTTATGGCGATTTTCTCGAAGCGATGCTTGCTGGAAATGAAGTCGCAGCAAGCCGCATCATTCTGAATCTGTACCTCAGCGGGATGTCGGTCGCCAGTATTTGTGATGGGATTATCACTCCGTCGTTCAAAACGGTTGGCGATATGTGGAAGTGTGGCCAACTGGAAATCTACGCTGAGCGTCGAGCCTGCGAAACGTGCAATCGAGTCATTCACGAATTGCGACGCGCTGTCCCGAGCGGATTGCCGGGCGCTCCTGTCGCAATGGGCGGCACTCTTGACGGCGATCCCTACACCATCGCTGTCGGTATGGCCGAGGTTGTCCTGCGTGACTGCGGGTGGCGGGCATCGTCGTTGGGAAACATGCTGCCGTTCGAAACGCTGGGCCGAGCAATCCAAATTGACAAACCCCAGTTGCTTTGGATCAGCGTAACCGCCATTCGAGATGAGGCTCACTTCCTCGCCAACTTCAACATTCTCTTCGACACTGCGACGTCGATGGGTTGTGCACTTGTTGTGGGAGGGCAGGCATTGACGGCTGAAGTTCGTCAGTCACTTCGTTACACAACCTTCTGCGACAACTTCAAACACCTTGAGGCTTTCGCAAGAACGATTCGGCCTTTTGAACGGACTATGATTTCGAACTAGCGAGCCGTGCTGGCTGGTCCTGAGCATTGATGAAACTGCACCGAAAGAATCGAAAGGGCACTCCCTCAAGCGTTTCTGCAGGCCGCGAGTTCTTCGGCGGGGGACTTCAGTGCGTTCGATGATCGAAACGACTTCGGCTATCATGGAATAGCTTCTGACAGAATCCCATTCACGGTCTGAATGCGATTGCATCGACCGAAAACCTGCGAGAACCAACGTGGCAGTGAACTCAAACGATTACGATGCTATCCTTGTGCTTTCTTTTGGCGGCCCTGAAAAGAAGGACGATGTCATTCCGTTCCTGGAAAATGTTCTCCGAGGAAAACCAGTGCCTCGTGAGCGTCTGCTGGAAGTGGCCGAACATTACTACCACTTTGGCGGCGTGAGCCCAATCAACGATCAGTGTCGGGAACTGCTCTCGTTGTTGAGGACGGAACTTGATTCAAACGGGATCAGCCTGCCTGTCTATTGGGGCAACCGAAACTGGAATCCTCTACTGACTGAAACAGTCGAGCAGATGAAACGTGACGGCGTGAAGCACGTGATCACTTACGTTACGTCGGGGTTTAGTTGCTATTCCGGTTGTCGCCAGTACCGTGAAAATATTGCAGCCGCTCTTGAAGCGGCCAATTCCACCGAAATGAAGATTGACAAGTTGCGAGTGTTCTACAACCACCCGGACTTCATCGAGGTTTTGGCGGAGCAGGTTGAGAAAGCCATCAACGAGTTTTCCGCTGAAGCACGAGCTCAAGCCAAGATAACGTTCACGGCTCACAGTATCCCGACGAGCATGTCGAGCACCTCGGACTATGAAAAGCAGTTGAAAGAATGCTGTCGGCTTGTGGCGGAGAAGTTGCAACTGCCGCAGGAGAACTGGTCGCTGGTCTATCAGAGTCGCAGTGGACGTCCCGAAGATCCGTGGCTGGATCCGGACATTCTTGATCACCTCAAAAACCTCAATTTAAGCGGCGTTGCCAGCGTGGTGATCTCACCGATCGGTTTTCTTTCGGATCACATGGAAGTGATGTACGACCTTGATGACGAAGCCAAACGCTTTTGCGATGAACACGGGATTCACATGGTTCGTGCGGCGACACCGGGCAGCCATCCGAAGTTTATCTCAATGATTCGCAAACTCATTCAGGAACGCATTCACGGCGCGGCTCGTGAATGTGTCGGACTGTTTGAAGCCAACCACGACGTTTGCCCGACGGATTGCTGCCCAGCGCCCGCAAGACCCCGCCGTCCAGCTTAGCTTCTTCAAAAAGGCAAACAGTTGCTCTGCGAGACTTGCAGGGATTGAAGGTGAACTGTCAGATTCACGAAGTGTCTGAATTTGTCGTACGTTAATGGCGTACAATCGCATTCGCATTCGCATTTTCAAGGCCCCACCCCATGAAGGTTGCGATCACAGACTATTCGTTTTCTGATCTCGGAATTGAAGATGATATTCTCGCGTCCGCCGGTCATCAGATCGTGGCGTGGAAAGACAAAAAGCCCGCCAGCGAGCTGACGGCCCTTGTAGCCGACGCGGACGCTGTCATCACGCAGTTCGCGCCGATCAATGCGGACGTGATCAATTCGATGCGGAATGCTCGCGTCATCGTGCGGTACGGAATTGGCGTTGATAACGTCGATTTGGCGGCGGCTCGAGCAAAGAAGATTCCCGTCTGTAATGTGCCCGACTATTGCATCGATGAGGTCGCCGATCACACACTTGCATTTCTTCTCGCCACCACACGGCAGGTGGTCACCAGCAGCAATGCCGTGAAGGCAGGTACATGGGGACTTGCCGCGTCCTTGGATCAATTCAAAGCGTTGAAGCAATTGACGGTAGGAGTTGTCGGCTTTGGTCGCATTGGGCGTGAAGTTGTCTCCCGACTGAAGCCGTTTCGCTGTTGCATTCTTGCGCATGATCCTTTTGCCTCGGCGGCCTCCGTGGAAGAGGCGGGCGGAAA
>JANMEV010000634.1:0-2423 GCA_031377305.1 Planctomycetota bacterium
ATTCCTCCCAGGCCGATGATGGCCCAGGCCAATGATGACCCGGGCCAGGCAATCGAATGGCTCGTTGAACCGAAACCCCGGCGATTCATCGAACGAAAGAACTTCACAGCGTTGCCAGAAATCGGTGCTGGAAACGCGTACTACGGCCGCCCCAGCGTCGGGATCTGGCCGATTGAGTCCAACCCATCAGCCGGACTCCTCACCGCCAGCCCCGGCTTGTTCATGACGTGCGTGTAGATCATCGTGGTCTGAACGTCCTTATGCCCCAGCAGTTCCTGCACCGTCCGAATATCACTGCCGCCTTCTAAAAGATGAGTCGCAAAGCTATGGCGCAAAGAATGTGGCACTGCATTTTTTGCCAGTCCCACGCGATCGATCGCCACCTTGAAAAAGTCGCCGAAGAATTCTTCACCGACATGATGACGCCTCATCCCGCCACTGCGAGGGTCCTTTGCCAGACGGTGGGCCGGGAAAACCCATTGCCAGCCAAACTCGCGATTCTCGTTTGGATACTTCTTTTCCAGAGCAAACGGAAGATAAACTCCGCCAAACCCCGAGGCCAGATCGCGCGTATGCTGACGGCGAACGCGTTCCACCTGTTCCATCAAATCCTGTCGACAGCGATCAGGCAGCACGGTGATCCGATCTTTGTCACCCTTTCCGGATCGAACCACGACATGGCCTTCGTCAAAACACACATCCTTCACACGCAGACGGCGACACTCCGCATGACGCAAACCCGCGCCGTACATCACCAGAAACATCAGCCGACGCAAGCCTTCGAACTCCGGAAGCAGTAAGCTGATCTCCCTGCGACTGAGTACCACCGGCAACTTCTCCGGTTTGTCAGCCGCCACGATGTCGAGAAAACCCACCTCGCGACCCAGAATCGTCTGGAACAACATCAGCAAAGCCGACTTCGCCTGTCCCTGAGTATTCGGAGCCACATTCTGTTCCACCGCCAGCATCGTCAGGTACGCACGAATCTCGCTATCACGCAGATGCGCCAATGCGGCAGCGGTCTGAGACTGCAACGCCTGGTCGGAAGCCAGATCCGTCACCAGCGGCGTCGAACGATCCGTTGGAGAAACATCCACACCACAGTACCGGAGGAAGCGTTCGATCCAGCCGATATAAGCACGCTCCGTCTGCAACGCCTTTCCCTGCACCCGAAGACTGCGACGCACACACTGGAGAATAGGAGATTCCCGAGGATCGATCTCACCAATCAACCGCCGCTCGTCGGAGAGGCCGGGAGCACCGAATGAGCCGAATTGTTTTTCACGCTCGGCGATTTCGCCCAGCTTGATCACCATGTCATTCAGCTTTGGCTCATCCACCTGCAACACAAGATCCCGATAGGCCATCAGAGTCCGAACGGCCTGCCGACGCTGCCATGCTGGGACCTGCCCGTCCCGGAGACTCTGCGAAAACGCCACAGCAAGTTCCCGAGTCAACGGCAACTGGACAGCGTCATTCTGTTTGACGAATTCCGCATACCTCCGCAGCCACGCTGGAAACCATTTCTTGTCGTTCTCTCCAAACTCACCAGCCCTCACGACTCGTGCGAATTCGCGTACACTCATGCCATTGCGTCCTCGGATCAGATTTCAAGTCGATGTGCCCTGCCGCAAACCGGCTTTTTACCTTTTATCACCGGCTGCGAAAGGGATCACTTGCACGAAAAATCTCCTACCGATATCTTCCCACAGGTGGAAATATTGTGGCTGATATCCGCTTTATCACCGACTGTTTCCCTGATACCTATTATTGTTCGCTTTCAACTAAGGACACACAACCGTGGCAAAAATCAAAATCACAAAGACTATTCTAACAAAACAACTGCATCTCAAAAAAGGCGATCACGTTATCGTTGACATCGACAAGGCAGCAAACGTGATTCTCCTCAACGACATAAATCTTTCGCTTTTCAAATCAGGAAAAGCATTTACACATCAAGGTGGTGGTGGATACTTCACAACATCACGGGCAATTCTTGTTTGCCCATCTGCCGGATCATGGAACGTTGTCATTGACTTACCGAACGGTGGTGCGATTAAACACTCAATTCGCGTCATCAGTGAGTAACCGCAATATCCCCTCAAAATTAAACAACGCAGCCTTTAATGCCCACACCACATTCCTCATCGCCTCCGCGTCCCGCTCAACTCTCTGGTTGCCTATACCGCGAACTCTAAACCCATCTTTGCAAACAGTGGCGAGCTTCAGATCTGAGTCGAAAAAAATGCAAACCGCCACCTCACCATCACAAGTCTTGAACTCAAGCATCACAAACTCAAGCGAAACCAATAAGGCTTTGACTTCGCGACGTTCGGAGTGAGAGGGTGGTTTGGCGGATCGGGGTGGAGCGGAGTGGGCTCGTGGGTGAGCGAGGCAGGGGAGCCGAAGCTCAAGGCCTTTGT
>JANMEV010000637.1:0-5304 GCA_031377305.1 Planctomycetota bacterium
GAATTGATGGCACATTGGCTCCCGTTGAAATTGCCGGTAATCGCGCCAGAGGTACTCTTGGAAGCGGAGGGGGCATCTTTAACTTTACCGGTGGTGTTGTGACTATCACAAACGCGACGATCCGTGACAATGAAGCGGAACGTGCTGGAGGAGGTATCGAAGACGCAGCCAACGTCGTCGGCGTCACAGGCATGACCCTGACCAGAGTGTCCCTGATCAATAACTTTGCGCTCGGCACCCAAAGTACTGCACCCGGCAATGGTGGTGGACTTCACATCACGGGCGCAGGCCGTACCCTGATCGTGAACTCGACCGTCAGTGGAAACACGGCCGATCTCGAAGGCGGCGGACTGTGGAATTCGTCTACAGGCACACTCACCGTTCGCAACAGCACGGTGACAGATAATTCTGCAACTGGTGTCGGCAATGGCGGAGGTATCAAGACAACTGGAGGCACAACGAGTCTGACGAATACCATCGTCGCCGGGAACGAATCAGGCGGAGGCAGGCAGTCAGATGATATCAGTGGCTCCGTGGCCCTTACCAGTGCAACGAATCTGATAGGCAACGCGGCATCAAGCGGCGGCCTGATGAACGGTTCTAACGGCAACATCGTTGGCATTGCTGGTGTTGGAACACGTCCGGTTGCAGAAATCCTCGATCCGGTACTGGCAGACAACGGCGGCGGTTCACTTACGCATTTGCTGGTTCTCGGCAGTGTGGCGATCGATGCTGGTACCGACCTCACGGCGTCGGGAGTCACTGTCGATCAACGCGGGGTGACCCGTCCAAAGAATGTGAGATTCGATATCGGCGCTGTGGAATTCGAAGTCCCCGGCGTCACAGGTCGGAAATGGCTCGATATCAACGGCGACGGAGTGCGACTGCCGAAGGCACTTGTGGACCTCGGTTTTTACGCTCAAAACGGGAAGTTCTTTTTCAATGTCTACGGTGGTCAGGAAAAGTGGGTTCGAGCTGCGAATCAGGATTGGTACTTCATTCGACCTGATGGTTCACTGACGAAATGGAGCAACACGCCAAATCAGTTGACCGGCACCGTCGTAACGCGGCTACCAACGCGGTTCTACCGAGATGAATATCTGCTGATTGAAGCCGTCAACGAACCATTCCTGAATGGCTGGACAATTGAATTGCTGAATTCAGCCGGCGTGGTGATTGACACGTCCGTGACGATGGACCGTGACCTCAACGCAAATGGTTCGATTGATCCGGAGACGGAACGTGGCGTGTATCAATTCGACGTTCTTGTCACCGGAACCTACTCAATTCGCGAAGTGCTGCAGGGGGCATTCGTCCAGAGTGCGGGCCCATCCACAGTGGATGCCGCAGCGGCGTACGCACTTGATCAGGCGCGCGGTCTGTTTTATACGGGCAACTATTACACGAACTTCGGTGGGCGCGGCGAAAACTGGCTGCGGCAGACTACCGGCTGGGTGTACATTCTTCCCGATGGTTCAGTGTTCCAGTGGGACAATAGAAGCGGCGGAGCAAACGGCCTTGTCAACGGAACGTTCCTGCAAAAACTGGATCCGGTGTTCCACACGAATCCACAGTTGTTGTCGGATGCCGTTAATCCGCAGATCGGGCTGACCGCGGGTAGCGTGGTCGCTGGTCCGCAATTTGGCAATTACCGGCCAACGGCGATTTCTGGCCGCGTCTTCCAAGATACGAATCGCAACGGCATCCGAGAATCTACGGAATTGTTTACTAACAATCGCATCGTAGAGTTGGTTGATCGCGATGGCAACGTAGTAAGACAAGTTCGCTCGGCAGACGTCGAATCCGACGGCAATCCCGGGATCGATCCCAATGTCGAGCGAGGTCTGTACCGATTCACGAACGTCGTTCCCGGTACTTATACCGTTCGACATGTGATTGCCAGCAACGAAATCCAGACGGCACCATACACTCCGGTGGCAGAACTTGCATATCGTTTGGATCAGCAGTTTGGGATTAGCTTCACGGGCAAGTTTTTCGAATCGTTTGGCACGAATCAGGAACGGTTTCTATATTCCAATTCGATCCGCGGTTGGGTCTATCTCACCAGAGCAGGCGAACTGTTTCGCTGGAACCCAGCGAGTGGTCCGGCGCCACGACCACTCAGCGGAACGCTGATCGCACGACTTGATACCACGTTCTACACGGATCCGTCAAAGCTTTACAACGCCCCTGCCCCCAACGTTCAAACGATCAGCGGTGGCGTCTTAACCGACTATGACTTCGGATTTTTCGTCGATGCTGCGTTCAGCGGTTCGAACTTGTTTGAGTAGGAGCGATCCTTGCCCAGGACATTCCTCGCGGCGCCAGAAGGCTGCCGTATTGCCATCTCCGCACAATTGTTAACGATGGACAAGTCGTCTGTCAGGTTAGTGACGCAGATTGGTTCTGCGTTACAGTATTAATGACACCGTGACACGTGTCAGCTTTGGTTCAAAAAAGGAGTTCAATATGAAATTGTTCAGAGACGGAATTGTACTCGCGCTCATGGGGCTTGCGTGCACGGCAGCAATCGCACAGGACACAAAAATCAAGGGCAAGGAAACACCTGCACAGAAGCGGGCTGACAGAGCGGAGGCGCGAGCGGATCGGCTTAGCACGAATGCGGGCGATAACCAGAAGGTCGACGACAAGGCAATTGCAGAATACTTTGCTGGCAAACTGATCTTAATGGATCAGAGCACCATCCAATTGGCGCAGCTCGCAGAGGCAAAGTCGACGAATGAGAAGGTGAAGCAATTCGCAAAAATGCTCGTAGAGGAACACACGAAGTGCAGCGAACAGCTTCGTGCATCTGCTCCAGGAGTAGTCAGCGTCACGGACCTTCAAGGTGTAGGAATCACACATGCTGCAGGTTTTCGGGGCGAGACTGAGGCTGACGAAAAGTCAGATGCTGGCGATAACCCAGCGAAGGGGGAAAGGAATCCTTCTCGGAAGCCAGTCGGTGCCGAGCGGCTCATCGGAAATGAGCCCGTGGATAAAGACCGTGAACATCACGGCAACTCTCCGAAAACGACGCATGCTATGACACCACTGCATCGAATCCTGACGATAGAACGTCAGGCGACAGAAAACTATGTCCAATCAACAACTGAAATGCTGAACAAGTATGACGGACAGGAGTTCGATATGGGGTTTGTCGGCTTTGCGATTGGATCGCATACGTGGGCTCTGGCCGAGCTGAAAGCGATGGATTCAGTCGGCGACGAGAAATTCCAGAGGCTTATCAACGAAGCAACGGCAAAGGTTGAGCAGCACATGTTGAAGGCTGAGGAACTCTCCAAAGAACTTGGAGCCGACTTCGTTCAAAGGGGCAGCACAACTCGGCGCACGACGTCGAACGAAAATGCTCCTGTGCCAGACAAATAACGGGCCATTGGCACAGACAGGTTTCCCGGGGCTGCGACCGACTGCATTTACAGACGGACGTGCCTCAGGGATTTCTGCGAGGGCCGGAACCACCATCGGAATCGGAAGTTTGACAGAAGCACTTCCGACGTAACACGTCAAGAACGCTTGAACGCTGCCTGATCGCGTATCTCATGCCACAGCGTCAACGTTGGAACTTCGCTGGTTCATCAGCGAGATCCGCCCAATCCCAGGCGACCACAACAGGATCGTCGAACTCATTACCCGGAGACGATTCATGAAAGCACTCTGCTGGCACGGTACAGGCGACGTTCGTGTAGACAATGTCCCTGATCCGAAGATTCTGCATCCTCGTGATGCAATTGTGAAGATCACGGCGACTGGCATCTGCGGTTCTGACCTGCACCTGCTGAACGGCTGGGTGCCAACAATGGAGAAAGGCGACATCCTCGGACACGAGTCGATGGGAATCGTCGTCGAGACGGGTAGCGAAATTACGAATCTAAAACGCGGAGACCGTGTTGTCATACCGTTCACGATTGCGTGCGGAAGCTGCTTCTTCTGCAAAAGGTCTCTCTATTCCTGCTGTGACACATCCAATCCCAACGCGGCGACCGCCCGAAAAGCGATGGGGCATGCTCCTGCGGGGCTGTTTGGGTTTTCTCATATGATGGGGGGCGTTCCGGGCGGACAGGCAGAGTACCTTCGCGTCCCATTTGCGGATATCGGGCCGATCAAAATTGAATCCGGCATTCCAGACGAGAAGGTACTGTTCCTTTCGGATATTTTTCCAACAGGTTATATGGCAGCGGAAAACTGCGATATTGAAGCGGGAGATACGGTTGCAGTCTGGGGCTGTGGCCCCGTAGCTCAGATGGCGATCAAAAGTGCCTGGATGTTCAAAGCCGGGCGGGTGATCGCAATCGATTGCGTCCCGGAGAGATTGGCAATGGCTCGCGAAGCCGGCCTTGCCGAAACCATCAATTTCGAAACTGAGAACGTCTACGACAAGCTCATGGAGATCACCAACGGCCGCGGGCCGGATCGCTGCATTGACGCCGTGGGATGCGAAGCTCATGCCGCCGGTCTCTTCTCGACGGCGATGCAGAAGGTGAAGTCGGCTGTGCTGACCGCCGATCGGGCACATGTTTTGAGCGAAGCCATTATGTGCTGTCGCAAAGCCGGCTCGATTTCTGTGCCCGGTGCGTATGTCGGCATGGTCGATCGACTACCTTTTGGCGCATTTATGAATAAGGGACTCACGCTTAAGACTGGCCAGACGCATGTGCAGCGCTATCTGAAACCGCTCCTGCAGAAGATTGAAGCGGAAGAAATTGATCCGTCATTCGTGATTACTCACCGACTCACACTTGACGAAGCTCCAGCAGCCTACGAGACGTTCAGAGATAAACAAGACGGGTGCATCAAGGTCGTTCTGACCCCGGCGTAAACGAGAGAGGAACGACACCATGGGCGGATTCGCCGTTCGACGGGAGCAACCTGCAAGCTCCGGCGAGATGAAAGTTGTTTCGGTATGGAATTCATTAACCATTGCGAGGAAGGCGGAGCGGAACCTATGAAAACGTGCGAGACCTGTGGAAATGCGTACGACAAGTGTTTCGAGATTATCAGTGAGGGAAAGTCTCATATGTTTGATAGTTTTGAATGTGCGATTCAAGCCTTAGCGCCGACCTGCAGACATTGTCGCTGCCGGGTCATTGGACACGGGTTGGAGGCAAACGGAATTATCTATTGCTGTGACCATTGTGCGGAATCACATGGGGTTAAAGGCTTCCGCGATCGAGTTTGAACGTGGTCACGGAACAGGCCCGATAAGGTTTGCTGCCGTCCAACTCTGGCATCACAAAACGGGATTTTTAGATTGTTCTGACCGCGGTGTAAAACATTCAGGAGCGG
>JANMEV010000647.1:0-3638 GCA_031377305.1 Planctomycetota bacterium
CAATTGATCGGTGCAAGGCGAACCGTGAAGCAGCACTTGCTGCAACCGTCGCATTAACGACGCTTGAGACTCCATGCGCCAGATCTGGTTTTCCAGACGTTCCGTCCAGCGTTGCTGTGTCTGCATCAATCGTCGAAGGTCCGAGCAGAGTTCGTTCTGACGAGCGTCGCTGGCAGATTCAGCATTCAGCGCGACAGCGTCGGCGATTCTGGAGACGTCTCGAATCTGTTCGCTCAGCTTCCACAGCGCACCATGGGCGGCAAGTGGATGACTGAACGGACCAGCCGATCGACGGTTTTCACGAACCAGTTGTTCGCGAAGCAACTGAAGTCGACGACTGCGACTTCGTGAGTCGACTGATTCAAAATCCGTTTGAAGCGACGGATACAGGCAGGAAACTTCCACGAAAGCGGACCTCAGCAACTGCGATAGGCAGCCGACTCAGAATCCTGATTCCTGAGACGCACTGTCGAATTTCATGGGCCGCCGTTCCCAGATCGATCATTCGGTTCCTCGGCAAAGCGGGCTTCAAAGTTTTCCGAAGAAGTAGGATTGGAAGGATGGATGCGACTCTGATGCCTGTGCCTGAGATAACGGGTGAGCCAGCAGATCCGAATGGATGCGTTGTTCGCTGGATTCAGAACCTGCCTGTCGTAAGCCGATCTTTGACCAGGACGATTCTGTATTCGTCGATTTGTAGGGGCATCTCACGACCTCGCCACTCGCTCAAATTGTCCTTTGTCGAATGATTTTTCTGTTTATGTTTCTTTGAGAAAACACGATGTCCAACGATGCTGCTGAGTCAAGATCTCTGGAACAAGTCGCCCTCACCATGCTGGAACAGCTTGGTTGTTGTGGCGGTGTGTGTCCCGAGTCTACTCCGTTGCCATCAGTCGACAGCGTCATGTCGATCGTCTGCGACGTGCAGGAATTGCTGTTTCCCGGAGTTCACGGCAAGCGCCGTATGCTGCCCGGGTCAGCCGCGTTGGAATATCAATCTTTACTGCTGCGAGTTCAGTCGAAACTGCGCGTCGAAATCAGCCGAGCAATCGTCCATTCGCGGCAGGTCCAGTTGCGTCTTCACAATGGCACAGGAACGCCATCATCTCCCAGCGCGGCGGCGCTTGCGGATCAGTTTTTGAAACGGCTTCCTGCCCTGCAAAAAATGCTGAGTATGGATGTTGATGCCGCGTTTAACGGCGATCCGGCAGCTAAGACGCGCGATGAAATCGTGCTTTGCTATCCCGGGATCGAAGCCATCACCGTGTATCGCATTGCTCATGAATTGCTGGTGTTGGGAGTTCCGTACCTGCCTCGAATTATGACCGAGTGGGCTCATCGCCAGACTGGAATCGATATTCATCCAGGCGCGAAAATCGGTGCGGCGTTCTTTATCGACCACGGTACGGGAGTCGTCATCGGCGAAACCTGTGAGATCGGCTCCGGCGTGACGCTGTATCAGGGTGTGACTCTGGGAGCATGGTCGTTTCCTCGCGATGAAGACGGCAATCTGATTCGCGGGACGAAACGTCATCCAACGCTGGAAGATCGAGTGACGATCTACAGCAACGCCTCGATCCTTGGCGGGACGACGGTCATTGGAGCGGGCTCGCAGATTGGCTCTGGCGTCACTCTCAGCCGCAGCATTCCTCAGAACACCATCGTGACGATCGAGAAACCGTCGCTGAGATTCCGCGAAGCCGCATGATCATGGGCGGAAGGCGCTCGTTTAGGTGAAGGTGTTTGTACGACCTTCGAAGTCCGCTTACACTGCTCATTCCGGCAACATGCGTGCATCGTGCGCTCATGGAAAGACTGTTGGCAGCTTCAGCAGGACGCGTTCATGAGTTCAACTCCTCTTCCAACGATCGATTTGAAAACGCTTCCCGGTGTTCGTCAGTTTGACATGACCGGGCAGGTGGCGATCATCACGGGTGGCTCAAAGGGCCTGGGCGCTGCAATCGCTGCCGCTCTTGCTTCGGCCGGAGCAACAACTGTCATCGCCAGTCGCGGCGGCGAAGAATCGGAGAAGATCGCGGCTGAGATCTCTGCTGGCTTTGGAACACGCAGCCTCGCGGTAGCGGTCGATGTGACTCAACCGGCCAGCGTTGACCTGATGGTTACGAGCGTGATGGGCCACGCCGGCCGCATCGACGTGCTCGTCAACAGTGCGGGGATCAATATTCGAGGCAGCATTGCTGATCTGACGTACGAGCAGTTTCAAGAGGTGCAGAAGACCAATGTTGATGGAACGTGGCTGTGCTGCAAGGCCGTGTTGCCGTTCATGAAGTCCGCCGGATACGGCCGTCTGGTCAATATCGCGAGCACGCTTGGCGTTGTCGGTCTGGCGAATCGCACTCCTTACACGGCGAGCAAAGGTGCCATCGTCACCATGACGAGAGCGTTGGGCATTGAACTTGCGTCGACGGGAATCACCTGTAACGCTCTTTGTCCCGGTCCTTTTTTGACACCGATGAATATTCCGATCGCCGATTCAGAAGAGGCCAAAAAGAACATCATCGGCGCGGTGGCGATGGAGCGATGGGGAACGCTCAACGAGATTCAGGGAGCCGCGATTTTGCTTTCCAGTCGAGCTGCGAGCTACATGACGGGCAGCCTGATCACAGTCGACGGCGGGTGGACGGCTCGATAGATCGCCGCGATGTTTCCTCGTGCCTTTAACGCCGAACTTCGCTCCATGAAGGCAGGGGACTCGTTGAAAATGCATTCCGCACCGTGTCGGATTCGCATTCTCGACCTGCTCGGCAACTGGTATCCTGCGGAAAGCCACGGAGCGTTTCGGCAGTTATGTCGGCCGTGAGCAAACTCAAGGATGCGCGGAATGACTTTGACCGGAATTACTGAGCTTCGATTCTTCCCCGCTTTGCTGCGTCTGACAGTCTCTTTGCTTCTGATCGGTTGGATCTTTGCTGGCGTTGTCAATGCTGATGATGAAGCGACGCGCGATCGTCGACATCGGCAGTTGCTTGAAAAACGAGATGCAATCCTCGACGGTCTTCGTGGCGATCTTGAGTCTGTGGAAACCTGGTGCAACGAACACAACCAGTCCGAAGCGATTCCCACGCTGAAGCAGATTGAGCTGCAGCTACTTTCTCCCGATACAGAAGCCGAGCCGCCTCGCGCGGTGACACCGGAAGTGGACAAGACGCTGGCAATGGAAGAGCAGCAGTGGCGATTGCAGGTTCAGCATCATCGCAAGACACGATCGATCGAGATGTACTCGTTAGCCCGCTCCGCACTCCGGGCCGGCTTTCTGTCCATGGCCTTTTCGATTGTCCGCGATGTGATCCGAATCGACTCTGACCACAAGGATGCTCGGTCGATTCTGGGAAAGCAGATTTACCGCGATCCATTGAAGAAAGACGATGCCTTGTACAGCGGCGAATGGGTTTCCGCTTTCGAAAAGAAAATGCGCAGCAGCGGCAAGGTCTACAGGCACGAATATGGATGGCTGCCCACAGCGAACGTGGCACGCTATGAACAGAATTTGCGACCGTGGAAGGGTGACTGGATCAGTGTCGAGAAGGAAGCCGAACAACGCCGCGACTTTCGAAATGCCTGGGAAGTCCCCAGCGAACACTTTCTTGTGAAGACCAACGTCAGCCTTGAAGCGGGCG
>JANMEV010000653.1:0-3200 GCA_031377305.1 Planctomycetota bacterium
GTGTGATTGGGCTGCTGTTTCAAGAATTGGCGTGGAACTCGCGCTCGGCTATCTTCACGCGGAGCGATGAAGGCTACTTTGGTTGCGGCCAATGGCCGCGCCGGGAAATTGCTCCGCCTCTTGATCGCAACAAAAAAAGCCGACGCGGATCGAACCCTTTTGTGAAGGTTTGATCCGCGTCGGCTTACACGATAACTCGCCCGCTCGATGTTCCGGCCTGCGATTTATTTGGTCATCCGTTGTTGATGCTGAAGTCGGAATATTGTCAAACATTCCAGCTTCAGTGACGTCGATCATAACACTCGAAATGAGAACGGCAACACCAATGCCTTGACTATTCTTCAATTGCCCATTTCCACCAAAACAGAACCATCAAGGAGCGGCTGCTGTTCTGAGTACCTCAGCAGATTAGTCGTCGTTACACGAGCAATCTCGCTAAGGGCTTCATGAGTCAGAAACGCCTGATGTGCGGTGACCAGGACGTTGGGGAAAGTTAGAAGCCTCGAGAGTTCATCATCCTGCAGGACTTCGCCTGACAAATCTTCGAAGAACAATCCTTCCTCTTCCTCATAAACATCGAGACCAACACCTCCCAGCTGCCCGGATTTCAGTGCTTCGATCATCGCCGACGTTTCGATGAGTTTTCCACGGCTTGTGTTGAGCAAAATCGCGCCGCATTTCATTTTTGCCAGCGTGTCAGCGTTCAACAGAAAGCGTGTCTCAGGAGTGAGTGGAAGATGCAGCGAAACCACGTCGCTTGCTAACAGTAGTTCCTCGAAATTGACATACGTGACACCATGCGCGGCCGCCCATTCCGGTACTGGCTTCGGGTCATACGCGATGACTTTCGCATCAAAACCGCGGACAATCTGAGCTGTGATCTGACCGATCCGACCCGTGCCGACGATCCCAACTGTTTTTCCATGCAGGTCAAATCCGACAAGCCCCGCCAGTGAAAAGTTGTGCTCGCGCACTCGATTATAGGCCTTATGGATGCGACGATTGAGCGACATCAGCAGCGCGATCGTGTGCTCAGCGACCGCATACGGAGAATACGCTGGGACTCGAACGACACCGATCCCAAGCGACTTTGCCGCCGTCAGATCAACATTGTTGAATCCCGCACATCGCAGCGCGATAAGCCTGACTCCCATTCGCGAAAGCTGCGTCAGACATTCGGAGTCAAGTTGATCGTTTACGAAGACGCAGACAGCTTGCGCCCCTTCGGCCGTGGTGACAGTCTCGCGAGTGAGTCGAAACTCTTGAAACCGAAACTTGAGCTGGCTGGCTCCTTCGGCTCGTTCGATGTACTCGCGGTCGTAAGACTTGGTGTCATAAAAAGAAACGTTCAGCATGGGATTCACTCTCGTTAGAACCAATTCTGATCACATCTGCACTGTCGTGGCACGCCCGATCATAACATCTGACTGATCGACCTGCGGAACCGATTCAGGGCGATAAAGAAAAATGCACTGCCAATAAGCAGCAGCGCGATGAACGAGGGCCAGACGACACTCAAGCCCGCGCCTCGAAACAATCCGTACTACGCTCAAAAAGTCGGCATGACAAAGCGAAAGATTGAGTATTGGGCCACTACCACTTGATAATATGGGGCCGGCGGACGCTGACGCTGAGTTTGTCGCACGTATGGAAGAAGTGCTGGAGATCTATGCGAAACCCCACGATCCGAAGAATCCAGTGGTGACCATGGATGAGCAGCCTGTGCAGCTCATCGGAGAAACCCGAGTGCCGATTCCGGCCACCAAGAATCATCCTGAACGAGTCGATTACGAATACGAACGCAAAGGTACAGCCGGCATTTTCATGTTTGCGGAACCTCTGTCCTCATTTCGGCAGACGACTGCCAGGCCTCGGCGAACCAAGGTCGACTGGGCCATTGAAGTGGCTCACCTGATGAACACGCGCTACGCTGACTGCGAAACATAGTCCATACACCCAAGCATGGCAGCTGGCTAAACATGGCAGAATACGAGCTGAGCTGTTTGACCAGCCAATGCCTGGCTGGTCGCCGCATTGGAGAATTAGAAACTCTGAGGTCAGAAATCAAAGCGTAGCAACTTCTTTTTTGAGAGCTTTGATACGACTCATGAAAGTCCCGACACGTATTTTTACATTGCATGCACTCATTCTACTTGCAGCACTCACACCGTTCACCGTCGGATGCGGATCGAGTGACGAGATTGCGATTGCACCTGTGACTGGCGTCGTAACTCAGGAAGGAAAACCGGCCAACGGAGCCATCGTCGAGTTCTTTCCGGACAATGGAAGAACATCGGTCGGCACCACGAATTCGGAGGGTATTTGTGCTCTGAAATACGGCGATCTGGAAGGAGCTGCCGTGGGCAGCTGTCGAGTTCAGATTACCCCGGGGAGCACTGCTGGACCATCGGCAGCAGACCAGGGTTCGGATGTAATGGCTCCTCCCATGACTGCACCGCCAAGCATCGTTGCAATGAAGGACAAGGTGACAGTGGCTCAAGGACAGAATAAGTTCGACTTCGAACTAGGTAAAACGAAGACAAAGTAGGTGGCCGCAATCATGGATAAGATAACGACCTTTTGCTCCTGGCTAACTGGGAACGGTTGATGAACCAGGTTTGACCTGTCATCCTTCACGCTGGGTTTATTCTTTGCCGTGCCTCCGCCGAAGCGTCCTCTCCACAATGAGCTTCTCTTTCGAGCTGCTACAAGATCCCATTCACATTGGACTCAAAAGTGCTTCAGGAGCTGCGATAGGTCGGCGAGTCATTGTGATGGCTCGGTATCCTGAGGCTGGGAAGACCAAAACGCGATTGATCCCTGCTCTGGGGCCCGAGGGCTCGGCGGCGATGCATGTCGATTTGGTGAAGCAGACTTTGGCCACCATCGATCGCTTCACATCAATTCAGGCGTGTGATGTTGAAGTTCGATTCGCTGGGAGCGATGCCGGCGGCATGCGAGCGTTGTTTGGTTCAAATCAAAACTACGTGCCGCAGAACGGAGACTCGCTCGGCGATAGAATGAACGACGCCGTAAGTTTAACCTTTGACATAGGCTTCCAACACGTTGTCGTCATCGGAACGGATTGCCCTGAACTGACGGCGGATCATTTGGCCGACGCGTTTCGTTCGCTGCACGATTCGGATGTCGTGGTTGGCCCCGCAGTTGACGGGGGTTACTACCTGATCGGGATGAGGAAG
>JANMEV010000655.1:0-7090 GCA_031377305.1 Planctomycetota bacterium
GACGAAGCGAAGGACTCTCATTGGACGCGACCTCTCCGCTGACGTGCCGCTTGAAGACACTGCCGTCTCCAGGACTCACGCGGCCATCGAAAGCGATGATCGTTCATATTACGTCGTCGATGTTGGCAGTCGAAATGGCACTTTTGTTGACGACGAACTGCTGGTCGAGCGTCGCCTGCTGCGTGGCGGCGAACTGATTCGTTGCGGTTCCACGATCCTGAAGTTTATGGCGTCGATGGACGAAGAGGCCCAGTACCATGCCGTCGTCCACGAGCTGATGACCAGGGATCCGCTAACCAACGCCTTTAATCGCAGTTACTTGATGGCATTGCTCGAGAAGCTGGTACCTCGCTGTCGCAGCACGAATCAGGATTTATCGATCGTCATGATCGACATCGATCACTTCAAGAAGGTTAATGATTCGCACGGACATCTTGTCGGCGACGAGATTCTTCGAGGTTTCTGTGAACGTCTGAGAAGTGTACTTCGGCCAGACGATGTCCTTTGTCGCTTCGGTGGTGAAGAGTTCGTCGTAGTCGCGGAGAGGGTGGGCTTGCAGGGAGCAGTACGCATCGCAGAACGGCTTAGACTGACGGTTTCATCTTTACCTTTCTCCAGCCATTTGGGACTTCTGCGAATCACCTGTAGTTTGGGAGTAGCGTCGCTCGAACATGGTGCAGCCTCTCTTTCTGTGGATCAGTTTCTCGCAGAGGCCGATCAGTGGCTTTATCATGCGAAGAACGTGGGACGCAATTGTGTGCAATCGGCAATTGATGTGGACACCAGAGGCTTAGGCAGCATCAACATTAACGATACGAACGCGTAGAGGTTTGTAGCCCGGCATTGTGAGAGACAGCGAGACCTCACCTGTGATAGTCGTATCGGCTCATACAGTTGGGACGACGTTAGACTTCTGAGATCGCGTCGGCCATTTTATCCTGAGTTGAAATCGCGCGGCTCGTGGACAAGCATTCGTCGGTGAGTTCGCTCGCCATGTGCAGAATGTCCAGAAGATCCGCATCCGACAGAACAGCAGTCTGAAGTTTCTGAGCCTTTGTCGTCAAGCCGATCGCTCCCAGTCGCTTGGCTGATAGCTTCATGTGTTCGGTGATCGTCGCCACTCGATCGAAGTCTCGCTCTGACAGAGAATTTGCCAGAGCATTGAGATCCTGAAGAACGGAAGCAGCTTCTTCGCTACGTTCTGCGGCGGCCAATCCACGCGGCGAAATCGCCTTTATGGTGGCTATGAATCGGTCTACGAGTTCAGGATCAAACTGAGTCCCCGCGCAGCGGCGAAGTTCGCTGAACGCCTCCTCATGAGAAGGCCCTTTTCGAAACACTCGGTTCAATGTCATTGCATCGAATGCGTCGGCGATCGCCAGTAAGCGTGCTCCGCCTGGAATCGAGAGACCGGCTGGAAGCGATTCATTGCGAGGACTGCCGTTATATTGGGCTCGACGATTCTGAATGATCGACGCGAGTTGCCTCCACACAAACGCTTTCCGCACGATCTCAAATCCGAACTGCTCGTGTCTGTTCATCACGGGCCAACGGCCAATTCGGTCACACTAACGGTGGCCATGCGATCGAATCGCACCGGCTGATTACGGCAATTTTTCTTTGCGGCGTAAAGACATTTGTCTGACTGTTCCAGCATCAACAGAGGGCCATTGCTCATTGCCCACACCATTTGTTGGTGCGGAATTGACTGTTTCGGTGAAGCCGTGGCCGTCCACGTAGCTGATCTGGAATCGGTTCTGTGCATACACATCCGCATTGGTCAGTGTATATGTCGTGTTTGTTTTGCCGGCGATTGCCGCTCCGTTGCGAAGCCATTGATACGTCAGCATCTGAATTCGTGGCGGCATTGGCGGAGAGAGTCTGATTCTCCAGGACCGTTCCGACAATCGACAACGCCCCGGTTGGTGCATCGTCAACATTCGTGATGCCAGAGGACGCTGCGGATGTCACTGTCTCGGCAGTGCCACGTCCGTCAAGGTAGCCAACCTGCACGCTGATCTGGTTTCCAACATCTGCGTCAACAAGAGTATACGTGAAGAGTATACGTGAAGAGTATACGTGAAGAGTATACGTGTTTTCGATGGCTCCAGTGATGGCCGCACCGTTTCGAAGCCACTGATAACCAAACGAGCCCAGTCCGTCAGCGTCAATGATTCCTGAAAAGTCTGCTGTGAGGATCTGGTCCTCAGTGATGGTTCCGGAGATCACAGGAACTCCCGCAGGGCTATTGTTTGGTAACGCAGCGGTCGTGTCGACAACTCGAAGACTGCTGATCACCGGTCCGTACTGCGACAGGAACGATGTCGAAGTGAGGCTCAGCGTCGTGCTGGCTCCAGTTGCTGTGAAGTTGAAGACTTTCGACTGCCAGTGCATGTTCGAGAAACTGTTGCTGAGTGGCATGTTCACCGACAAAGATTGTGATGAACCGTCCGCGCTGATATCGAGCGAAGAGTTGCCGCTGCCACCATTGGCCATGTAGAAAGACACGGTGTAGTCGTGCCCTGCGATTGTCACCAGCGTTGTTTCGATTCCACCTGGGGTCAGCAGACTATGAAGGTCGACCGCGCGACCACCGCCGGGTACTGACATGAGAGAATATCCTGGCCATGAAGAGGCAATCAGAAGCGAATGCCAGCTCTTGATGTTCGCTGAGAACATGATTTCGAAGTCAAGGCATCGAACGGCCGCCAGAAGTGATGCGCCGCCGTTTGAGTCGGTCGGAGGCTATCAGATCATTCGATTGATTGGCCGAGGCGGGATGGGTTTCGTCTACGAAGCGACTCAGTTCAATCTTTCGCGCCCAGTTGCTGAATCCGCCATGCTGCCCGACCTTTGGGGCTCAGGCAGTCGCGATTGGGCTCAAGAGCGGACAGTGAGGCTGCTGAATTCAGTGGGGCTACCACTTCATTTGTAATGCGGCTTCCACTGCAAAGTAAGTCAGGATCCCGTCCGCACCGGCTCGCTTAAAGCACAGCAAGCTTTCCAACATTGCGGCTTCGCGGTTGAGCCAGCCGTTGTTAGCGGCCGCTGAGATCATCGCGTACTCGCCGGAAACCTGATACGCGAACGTGGGCACTCCGAACGACTCTTTCACTCGACGAACGATATCCAGATACGGCATGCCAGGCTTCACCATCACCATGTCGGCACCTTCAGCAATGTCGAGAGCCACTTCGCGAATTGCTTCGTCCGTATTCGCCGGGTCCATTTGATAGGTCCGTTTGTCGCCGCCGCCCAGGTTTTTGGCCGAACCCACAGCATCTCGAAACGGACCGTAGAATGCCGAAGCATACTTTGCCGAGTACGCCATAATTTGAACGTTTTGATGTCCGGTGCCGTCAAGAGCCTCCCGGATCGAGCGTACTCGGCCGTCCATCATGTCCGATGGAGCAATGATGTCGCAGCCTGCATTCGCCTGATTGATGGCTTGACGATTCAGAGCCCCGAGAGTTTCATCGTTCACGACATAACCATCTCGCACCAATCCGTCCTGGCCGTGAGTGGTGTACGGATCCAGCGCAACGTCGGCAATCAGGCCCACCGAAATCTGAGCGTCCCGAACCGCTCGCATCGCGCGGCAGATCAGATTGTTGGGATTGTTGGACTCTTCGCCATCGGGAGTTTTCTTCTCCTGTGGAGTCACGGGAAAAATCGCAATCGCTGGGATGCCAAGGTCAGCGGCTTTACGAGATTCCTCAACAAAGACATCGACTGAGTATCGAGTTACGCCTGGCATTGACGCCACGGGGATCCGCTGATTCGTTCCTTCGACAACGAAAACCGGCCAAATCAAATCGTTAACGGTCAGAGCGTTTTCTCGGACGAGGCGACGTGACCATTCGGTGCGACGATTGCGGCGAAGACGTGAGTAGGGAAAACTCGAATTGGCATCGTTGGTCATTTTCGATGAGTCACCATTAGGGCGTTACTTACTTCCGGACCCGGCGGACGACATACGTCAAAACACTGGGTTAAAAGTTCTGATTGTCGCGTTTTTCAGAATCTACACAATCGTTCATGTTCGCGATCGCGGAATTGTGAAGGCCGTTTGCAGGAATTGTTTGGCCTGGGTTTGTTAACTTCCAGAAGTCCTTGCGCTGGCCGACTGAAACTTGGATTGGCGTTGGTATGATCTGGGTTAGCGAAAAGTCGTTTTGGGCAAGTGGTTTGTTGATCGGCCGCAGAGTGTGTGATTGATGAAGGTCGAACCGCTGCTGTTCGATAGTGTTTACGGATATTTTCGGCAACGGAAGGCAACTTCCGACACGAGTTTGATTTCCCGGGGCAATGAGTGTTTGTGCGAAATCGCTCCTGAACGACTTACTGTTTCCGGCTCTTTAAATGGTGGTTTGTGGGTTGGCTTAAGTCGCAGTTGTTCTGGAAAATAGTTGGGCTTTATGCCTTGCTGTCTTTGCTTGCCCTGATCGGACTTCTGGTCACTCTGAGTTCACGCTTGTCCGGTCAGGCCAACGTCGCGCAAAACGAAAAAGCACTGAGGGCACTGCAGTCAATTCGGGAGGAGCTCGGAGAAACCGACGATCCTTTGAACATCATGGCCGCGTGGCAGCAAGTGTTTCGTCGCGATGGACAAAAGGTTTGGCTGGTTGATCAGGATTGTCGATCGCTGACGTTCGCCGTGGAAGGTCCGCCGGTCGAGATCACTCTTCAATCGGCAGTTCAGTCAGCGATGAAGTCCGGGCAGTCGGCACGGCGAGTTCGATTCAAAGCCGACGGCCCGGAGGTTCTGGCTTTTGCTTTGGACGCATCGCTCAACAAACAGAATCCTCGAGTCCTGCTGTCAGTGATCGATCCAGAGATCGTTCAAACCGAGTTCGCAATTATCAACTCAGCGGCCACACGAGCAGCCGTGTTTACGTGGCTCATTGGTATTCTGTGTGTTGCATTTGTTGCTGCCGGATTGGTGACACCGCTGCAGGCAATGTCGTTGAATTTGCATCAGTCAATTGAGAGAACTCAACGAGAAGACATGCTTTTGACGATATCCGATCGTCATGACGAGCTGGGGCAAGTCGCTTCTTCGCTCCACATTCTGGAAGAAGAGCGCCAGGATCGTATTAGTGCGTTACAGCTTGCCGAGCGCGAAGCCAGGTCATCAGTCGACCTTTTGAAGACGGTTCTGGATTCGATGATGGAAGGCGTGGTTGCCATCGACACGGACCAACGCATTGTCTTCCTGAATTCGGGTGTTCGCCGACTGCTGGGAATCAGCGATGCGATCGGCGTTGACAATCGGCTTTACGAAGCGGTTCGTGTGCCGGCGTTTCTTGAAACAGTCAACGACACGCTGGCGTCGCAGCAGATGCAGACGCTGGAGTTCAGTACAACTCGCGAACACACTCATTTGGTGCTGGTGGTGATTCCGATTATTCGAGGCCCCCATCCTGGCGCCGTTGCCGTGGTGCGCGACGTCTCGGAAATGCGACGCCTGGAAGCAATGCGACGCGATTTTGTAAGTGGCGTTTCGCATGAACTGAAGACGCCGCTGACAGTGATTCAAGCTTGCACGGATACACTTCTTGACGGAGCGCTCTCGGACCCCAACGCCGCTCAGCGTTTTCTGAGGCAGATTGAAGAACAGTCAGAACGGCTGCTACAACTCATTCTGGGCATGCTGCAACTTGCAAGAGTCGAGTCGGGTCAGCAGGTTCTAAACATGGAGTCCGTCGATGTGGTCGCGATTGCTGGCGACATCCTTCGCGGTTTTCGTATGGTCGCTGAGAAGAACTCTGTGAAACTGCTTCTTAAGGGAGCAGATGAAATGACCGTTTTCTCCGACGATCAGGCTGTCCAGACGATTCTCAGCAATCTTGTCGACAACGCCCTGAAGCATACAAATGCCGGGGGATTCGTGGTGGTCGAACTTGTTGCCAACAACGCCGCCCCAGCGATCGTGGTTCGGGATACAGGAACAGGGATTCCCGAGGAATTGCTCGGTCGTATTTTTGAGCGATTCTACCGAGTCGAGCGAGACCGTTCTCGAGAACGTGGTGGCTCAGGACTTGGACTGGCGATCGTCAAGCACTTTTGCCAGGCCATTGGAGCGACCGTCTCGGTGAAGAGCGAACTCGGCCGCGGCAGCGAGTTTCGAGTCCAGTTTCGGCAAGCCTGAATTCTGTTTCAAAAATTGGCCGCACGGGAGATGGCCGCGCCGGACAGGCATGCATGCTCACACACTTACGATTTCGGAGGGAAAATCGCAGGTTTTTCGCACCAACGGCATCCGGCTGAATCGAGCTGGATTGAATCTTAACAATCCATTCTGCCGCTCTCGGTTGAAAAACCGAGACCGCGATTTCCTTAACAATTCAGCCGGCAAGAATTCTCCGGACGAGTGCCTGCGTTCATGGAATCTTAACAATTGGTCCGTTCAATCTGTGAGAACAGGTTCAACTTGAGCCAATTAACTGAACAAATAATACTCACTAAGGGGCTATTGGGATGGATATCAGCCGCAGACTGTTTACTGCATTGAGCGTGTTTTCACTGAGTTTCATTGGCTGTTCTGTTGAATCGGAAACATCGGCACCAGCTCCAGCTGGTGCATCCACGACGGACGCAGCCACAACTCCGGCTGCAAGCGGCGGTACGGGTGAGCCAACTCGAATTCAGATTGACGGCTCAAGCACCGTGAAGGTGATCACCGCGGCTGTCGCGGAAGAGTTTGAGGCCAAGTTCAGCGATGTGAAGGTTGCCTTGAAAGTGACCGGAACCGGAACTGGTTTCAAGGAAATGATCGCTGGACGGATTGATATCGCAAATGCGTCGCGAGCGATCAAGTCGACGGAAAAGGCTGATTGCGCAAAGAACCAGATCGAAGTGCTTGAGCTTCTGGTTGCTCTCGACGGCTTGACCGTTTGCGTCAACAAGGACAATGACTGGGTGGATTCCATCACCGTTGCTCAGTTGAAGAAGATTTGGGAACCAGGCAGCACAGTAAAATCATGGAAAGACGTTGATGCTTCATGGCCGGACGTTCCTCTGGTTTTGTTCGGCGCTGGAGAAGAGTCTGGTACGTTCGATTACTTTACTGAAGCGATCAACGGCAAAG
>JANMEV010000402.1:0-2095 GCA_031377305.1 Planctomycetota bacterium
GACGATCTCGACGATCATCGGCGTGGCTCAGTCAATTGAGCCAATGTACAAGCACCTGTTCGTGAAGAGCAACTTGTCCGGTGAGTTCACTCATCTGGACAATTCGCTTGTTAACGAACTCAAGGAACGCGGCTTGTGGGATGCCGACATGCTTGAGACTCTGAAGTACTATGACGGTACTTTGTCTCAGATCGGTCGAATTCCTGGCGACATCAAGGCTCGTTATCTGACAGCCTTCGAAGTCGAGCCTAAGTGGTTGATCGAATGTGCGGCTCGCCGCCAGAAGTGGCTGGACATGGGGCAGTCGCTGAACCTTTACATGTGCGAACCAAGCGGCAAGAAGCTGCATGAGATGTACATGCTGGCATGGCGAAAAGGCCTGAAGACGACCTATTATCTTCGCACCCTGGCAGCGACTCAGATTGAGAAATCGACGGTCGACATCAACAAGTTTGGTGTTCAGCCTCGATGGGTCAAGAGCCGCTCAGCCTCCAGCGATATCCAGATGGCTCGCATGGACGAAGATCGTTCGCCTGAACAGGGCCGATCTGACATCCCGGCACCGCACGTGGTGCCTGTGACTGAGGTTTCTCAGTACAAAGCCTGCAGCATCACGGACCCTGATTGCGAAGCTTGCCAGTAGGCCGCAAGTGGAATGACCAATGGCTAAGCCGCAATGACCAATGGGTTGTTGCGGCTTGGAATTGGATTTGAGCCGCAAGGTGCTAGCCGCGGGTGTTTTCCGCGTGTTTTCCGGCAGGTACCCGCGGCTAACGCCCTGCGGCTCGCTGAGCGCGGAGGGCTGACGCCCTGCCGCTCGCCGAGTTGATTTGCTTTATGATTGGCTCCTATGAACTCAATCAACCGACGACATTTCTTGAGCCGTGCTGCAGCGGGTTTCACCGGGGCAGCAGCGGCTTCTTTTTTGCCGTGGTCGGTCGCCTCGCGAGCTTCTGCGGCGATTTGGGATGAAGCTTCTGTTGATCCCGCGAAAGCCGGTTTGATTTATCGAACTCGAGCACCTCGCAATGGCGAGCCAAAGCTTGAAAAGTTGGTTGAGAATTGGGTGACTCCGACGTCTCAGTTTTACATTCGCAGCCACGGATCGAATCCGGCGATTGTGGCGGATCAGTTCAAAGTGTCGATCGATGGCATGGTTGAACGGCCGCTGGAGTTTTCTATTCCAGAGCTGATCGAAAGATTTCCGAAGTCGAACATGACCTGCACGGTCAGTTGTGCGGGAATTCGGCGGTACGAATTCATCAAGATGAAGGAAATGAAGGGCGTTCCGTGGCAGGAAGGTCCGATCGGCAACGCCGTTTGGTCAGGAGTTCGTCTGTCGGACGTTCTGAAATCCGCCGGAATCAAGCCAGAAGCGAAACATGTCTGGTTCGAAGGCGCGGATGAAGTCGTGGACGGCAAGGCCACGTTCCCGTTTGGCGGCTCAGTGCCGATGAGCAAGCTGTTTGAAGAAGACGAAAAGATTCCCGGCGTGCTGCTGGCGACTCACATGAATGGTGAGCCATTGCTTCCGGATCACGGCTTTCCGCTTCGAACAATCGTGCCCGGCTACATCGGGGCTCGATGTGTCAAGTGGCTGCGAAAGATTGTCGTCAGTGACAAGCCTTCGCCAAATCACTTCATCGCCGATGTCTACAAAATGGTGTATTCCGGAACTCCAGTTGAAATCGATGAAACGGCTCCAATTTACAGATATCCTGTGAACGCGGCGTTGTGTTCTGCGGAAATCAACGATGGCAAAGTCAATCTCCGCGGTTACGCATTACCGACAGGTCGGAAAGGGTGCTCAATTTCTAAAGTCGAAGTCTCAACAGATAGCGGAAAGTCCTGGATGGATGCTACGCTGGGCGAGCAGGTCGGCGAGTTCTGCTGGCGACTATGGTCGGCGACTTTAGCGGTTGTGAATCCTGAAACAGTCGTCTGCGTGCGTGCGACGGATTCTCTCGGAAACTCAATGCCAGAGTCTGTACCCTGGAACCCAAAGGGCTACCTTTACAACGCATGGCATCGGACGTCGCTTCGCGAAATGACCAATGACTAAGTGCCAATGACCAATGGGATTTCAATTTTCAAA
>JANMEV010000677.1:0-20192 GCA_031377305.1 Planctomycetota bacterium
CGCCGAGGGGGTCTCATCTACAATCAAGCTATCATCGATCGAAGCTATGGCTTTGTCCCGAACGCTTGGAAAGAAGATTTGCCATATGGTTCTGTCAAGATTTCTCGAACGATCGAAGCTGCAACAATACGAGATCGATGAAGAGGATCGTATCATCGAAGCCATTTTCAGCCGATGAATTTTCGTGTCGGAAAGCAGGAGATCTGAAGGGCTTGGCATTAGGAGTGGCGGGGAGCCAGAAATTCGCCGCAGAGCCGGTGACCGGGTTCCAACTGGTCATCGGCAAACCATCGCGATCTTTGATGAAGTCATGCCAAAGATCTCGACTACCAATACTGCCTGAACTTGTCATAAACGGACCATCTTCTGCTGAGTTGCCCGGATCTGGCGGTCCCGGAACATAGCCGGGTGTCAAATCTGCGAGACTCGGTACATCAGCAAGATATGGATTGTCAATCAGTCCCGCGAGAACTTCGCGGTGGCGAATCATGTTGATGTTCAATTTGCCCGGAAGCTTTTGCAGTGCGATATAGTTCCCCAGCATTCTGTGTACTCGCGATGGAACCTCGACAAACTGCAGCAATCGATACCAGCGATTATCAAGTGCCTGGTTCACTGTCGCTGTGGGAGCGGAACTAACAGCGACGGCTTCGGCAACGGACAGATTCGGAAAATCGGGCTGCAACAACATTGCCTCTGCAGACGACACCCAACTCTCCAGAGGCGTTCCCGCTGGAAGTGCAGAATTTGGAATATCGAATACCTGCTGATAAGGCGAATACCTCATTCGGTTGAGACGGTTGGTCAGTAAATTGGGGCCTACAAGCGGAAGTTGGGTCAGCTCGATCGCGGATCCAAACTCACGATCGTAGTGACGCTGAAGCAGGTTGAAGCTACCGCCATCTGCTGCCGTTGCACGGTTGATCACACTGTTGATCGTATGAAAGCGATAAGCCTCAACGCCCGGGTCGCCAACATGCGTCGATGAATAATAGACGCCATTCGTCGCATCAAGCACTTCCGCTCGTTCAAATGCCAATGCTTCGTCCAGCTTGACCTGCATGTCGGTTGCCATGGTCATCGGATCGGTCACTTCCTTGAAGATGTCGTGAAATACGACCTTGATTCGATCGACTTCGATCCATGGGTTTGATGCCAATGGCAATTGCGGCATGTTCGGATTGGCTCGTCGACGCAGCACCATATCAAAACCTTCGAACGCCGCGTCTGCACCAGCCACTACATCGAACTGATCATTGCCTCCGTAGTTCGGCAGCGGGCTGCCATTAATGAACTGGCCCGGTTGTAAGCTATTTCCCGTGGCCAACCAACGACCAGCATGAGCACTGGCGATTAAGTCCAGATCACACTGAGGCGTTACTGGAGTCCCGCTGGTTACGGGCGGCGTTGTCATGTCCGGGGAAATTAGCTCGAAAGTGTTCCCGGCGTCGGCGTCATAGTTCAAATAGAGATCAGCCGTTTGCCATCCTGTTGGATCCATTTCATTTGGAGAACCGGGCTTTCCAGCAATCGCAATCGTAAACTTCTCGCCACCATCAACGGCAGGATTCCCCTGCATCAAAGTCAATCGTTCGGTCGGACTGGTTGGCTCGGGGTCTGTTTGTGCAGTTCGATCGTAACGTGCCAACTGCCAGACCGCTTTTTCTTCATCAAGTGATCCTGTCACAGTCGTCGCCATGTCGACTTTTGTTGGACGCATGTTCTGCACTTCAATGTGCAGAAAATTTGTGTCGCCGGAAACATCGGTGTGCACCGTAAGAGGACTATCCGCGTACGTGGAGCCAAAATCGGGGCTGGTCGCAGCAAACACCTCGCTGAATGCCAACTCCTGAGCTTCGACGCCGTAGACCACACCACGTTCAACGCCGTCTTCCTGATAGAGACCATTTCCGGTCACTGCCGGCAGTGCGGATGCACCATCTTCATTCAAACCTCTTGCAGCATCCACCGCGTTCGTGTCATATGGATCGTCATCCATGTTCCATCCACCAAAGGTGTTCGACGCATCGGGTCCGAGGTTCTTGTCGTATTCAAACTTGGTGACGACGTTATCTGAGTCCATCGCGTCAACCATGTTCGCGGCGAACTGTGCCATACGACGCAATTGCTCATGAGTATAGAGCGACAACCCAACAGCGGCAGATGGATCGTTCGTCACTCGGTAGTCCAGTGAGTTGCCACCAGACACACCTGCACCACCTGTGGTATAGAGCAGCACATAAATGTCGCGAGCCAGTTTCTGGCGATCACGTCGAGCCCAGAATTCACGCTGTTCCACCGTGGTTGGAGGAAATAGAACTGGCGAGGCCGTTGTGTGTACCGGGATGGCTGTCGCAGCGAGCACCGTGTTTCCCTCGACTACTGAAGGATGATCGGTCAATGGCCGAAAGCGCATACCCGCTCGCTGCAGGTACTGTAAGAATTGAGCCGACCCTTCTGCTGGAGTTTGCTGATTCCGCTCGACGTCCAACAGATGATTGATGCTAAGCGGCAGTTGTCCCACCAAACTCCGGGAAGCGCCTGACTCCACTGTCATCAATCGACGTACTTGCGGCCGAAAGGGATCGGTAGTGCTGTAAGGCCGCCCCATGTTTGAAGCACTGCCAAACGCGGGTGGAAATTCCAGGAAGCCATCGCCGTTTGGGAATCCGCTGCCATCCGTTGAATTGCCGTCTGTGTCGGCTGAGAATTCCCAGGAACGGCTGATGCTATCGTTGTCACCGAGGCCGTTGGCAATTACGCCCTTCACAAAATTCGTTGCCGGGTCGGTCAAATCCAGCAGGTTATCAATTGTGCCGTCGTTGTTGTCATCGATACCTGCAATTCCTGGCTTGCCGTCTGCACCAAAAGGACTTCGCATAAGGAAACGGCGAAGGCTGTTGCTGATGGTTGTGAATCGCCCTCGTACGCCTGGTGTTGCCTTCTCGTTGAAACTAAATGGAGCGTTGCCATCATCAAGAGCATACGGAGAAAGTTCCTTCAGACGCTCGCTGACTTCATCTGGTGATGACGCAAGATCCGCTGCTGTCAAATGCAACGCAAACGCGTCCTGAGGACCGAACACCCGCTCAAAGTCCCTTTGTGCAAACTCCGCATCAAAAATGGACTCCAGCGGATCTTCGAACAACGCGTCCAGCGATGGATTGACCATCAGGTCGTCGGATGCGCTGACACAATTGTCGAACGTACCGTTTTGACCGAACAGATATCTTGCCTGCGTTGCATCGACATCCCGCCCCAATGAGTATCCGTTATACCGCATGAACCGTTCCGGGCCTGTGCTGGCCGTATCATGGTGTAGCAACGGGGTTCGAATATCACCGCCAGTCAGATCGAATGTCTTCGTAAGGTTGCTAAATGCACCGACTAACCCATTGTGATTTCGCCCCGTGCCTGCGTAGTCCAGCGGGGTTCCAAAAGCACGAACCCTTCCGAGTTGGCCCGCGAGTTCCCCGTCAAGACTATCCAGATTATCGTCGAATCCATCGCGGCCTGCCGTCGCAAAGGTTCCTCCAAACCGAACCCCGGCGCTGAGGTTCGATTGAGCCGCACCCGGACGCCCTGGCCGAGGGAAATCCTGAACGTCAAACGTACC
Source organism: Planctomycetota bacterium (assembly GCA_031377305.1). Taxonomy (GTDB): domain Bacteria; phylum Planctomycetota; class Planctomycetia; order Planctomycetales; family Planctomycetaceae; genus SXXK01. The sequence goes on from JANMEV010000677.1 coordinate 3,617, forward strand.
GCCTGGCTTAAACGCGTTGAAGAGTCGGTCCGTCTCACCCCAACGACCAGCAAACAGGTCCTCGAGCTTGTTGCTGGCATCAATCTGAGCCCGCCCGCTGAGAATCCACAGCCATTCCATGTTGGCCTGTTCAAGAATATTTGCTGGCACATGACCGAAGTGGTGCACGAACTGCCGAGCAACATCGGGCGTAACGGCCGTTGCTAGATTGGTACGAAATGCCCAGATCGGATTCACTTCGTTCGGGCCAAGACCCAGATTCGACCTGGAAAGAGACTGCTGAGCGAACAATCCGCTTCCCGAAATGACCTGCACATCTCCTGATCGGTCCAGGCCAGCTAGATTGCCGTGAACATTAAGGTTGATAAGTCCATCAAGTTCATAGATCGTGAAAGAGTGAATGACCACGTAAAGCTTTGTGTTGCCACTTCCATCAACATACTCCTGCACTGGATAGTTTGTGTCTATCCAAATGCCTTCACGAATGCCGTCACCATCGTTATCCGCATCCAGCTCGTAGGCCTCTGCATCTGATCCTGTCCATACACCCATCTCGCCCTTAATTCCATTCAGACCGCCCGGTTTGCCGGCGGCATTGTCGTCAGGCACAAACGGGAATCCACCAGTCAATGGTGGGACGACAGCAGCAGCTTCAGCGTTCGTCAGGAAGCGAAACACGGGGGTTGTACCGTTAGCCTGAAATCCCGCAATATGACTTGGGTGAGGTCGCATCGTTCGTTGGGGGTACTTGGCCGTCGGCCGATTCGTACCGTCAAATGATGAGGCCCAGTCAATGTCTGTGGGTGAACTATTCCCAGCGAAGCCATTGGCACCGCCTGTCTTCATATACTGTGGGCGGAAGAACGATGGAATGATGATGGGAACTCGTTCATATCGCGGAGTGATTCCGCCTGCGCTTGCGGGGTCATTGTCTCGAATAGCCCAACCCTTGTAAGCAAGGAACATGCTGTTAATGTCGGCGGCGGTATAGTCGGCGTCCGGCGCTGGTGGAGTGTCAGGGCGTTTCTGGTTGCCAAATCTGGCGACAGGTGAGTCGACAAAGTTCAAAAGTGACTGGTTGCTTGGTTCACCGGGATCACCGTTCTCGTCTTCGGCTGTCCCATCCCAGTCCATGTCTACACGTGGTACCGGAGTCGTATCTCCCGTTGCAGGATCATCTTCCATAATAAGATGAATTCCCTCGCCACTCAAAGGAGCCAAGTCATTTCCGAGCAGGTTGCTCACGATGCTGTGGCGTCGGGTTGCACTCCACGTAATGCTGGCGCGATCTGTGGGACGATTACTGCCACCGACAATGATATGCCGAAGCGGATGGTCCCAGACATTATCGGGTTCATCCACTTCAGCCTTTGCGGCCTCACTAAAGTACTCAGCCGCAGACCGTTCCTGTGACGAAAACGTGAAAAAGACCATCCCGGTGAAAGCGAGCAGCCCCAATAAGGCGATCACGATCACCAGTGTTGAGCCTCGGCGTTCTGCAACTGCACCGATTTTTGACAACTTGGTTTTCATAGTTTTGAACTCCCCGAAACCGGACCTGGCCCGCCCGAAACGGAGCATGTGAATTGTTTATTTTGCGACTGTCTCGTTGCACTGTCCCCTCTCCTCCCGATTCGGGGGAGTAGGGACTTGACCGCTACTTCACTTCCGTCATTGGGATCACTAACGACAACTGCCGCATTGAATCCGACGTTTTATCGAAGAAGCGAATCTGCAAGCGAATAGATTTCAATGGCCGACGGTTGTCGAATGACTCCCATACAACTTCATTGTCTGTGATCCGACGGCCCGGTGATGTTGGAAAACTCGGTGCCGTTGCTCCGGTTTCGATAACCCCGTCGGAATCGAGATCGTTTGTCGCTACACACACATAACCAATTTGAAACGCCTGTGAAGGGATGTTATCGGCAGTTGGAGCAACCAGTGGAGGTCTCCCCGTGTTTGGCCATTCGAACATCTCTTTTGGCCCTGGATCTCCATCAAAGGCCACCGGTGCAAAAACCACACTTCCGTCCATTAATACATTGGCTGCACCAGCAGAATAGTTACCGGTGTTCGCTGGGAGCCAATAGGTTCTAATTGGACCGGGCATGGTCAGCGGGCTGGGACCCGGAGGGGCACCTGGCCCAGCTACAGAGAGATCATTCTGCATCGGTGGATAAAAGCGGTATGCCACATACGGTGCAGACATTTCTGCCGGCGTGATGCCCCCCACGCCATTAAAATCGGCACCATTCAGTGGGTGCCACGTATCGAAAACAGTTCCTGTCAGAACGCCAGGAATTGGGCTGAACGAAGGATTGAGACAACGAGAAACGTGGTAGTCGCCAAATTCTCCAGTGGCAAGATTGCCGCCCGAATGGCCAGGAGTCACGTAACGCGAGACTCGGTCATCCCACAATTCAATCTTCATCTCATGCACATTCGCCAGCAACAGATCTTCCGTTCGACGAGTGCCTCCTCGCCCTTCAGTCCCCGCCGCTGCGACGGCGTCGAATGCGGAGACAAGTCCATTGCCAACGTTTAACGCCAACGGGCTGTTGGTAATGTCCAGCGGATTCCCGTTCGTTCCTGTCAATGTCCCCAAATCTGCGACACTTGCATTCAATGGATCAGCCGGTTCATTTGTTGACAATCCCTGAGGCCAATTGAAATTCAATGTTGATGTTTCAGCCTGAAGGAATCGGCCCAGAAAAAAAGGCGATGCCACTGAACTGTGTTCCCGCGACAGGCCCGTCACTGGATTGAATCCAAATCGGCGCTGTGGGTTTGCGAGAAATTCGGCAGCAGCGCCGGCCGTCTCATTTCCCAACGAGGCTATTCCAAGAAACGTCGACTGTCGAAGTCCACCTGCTCGAGTTGACGAATAAGCTGAATAATCGAAAAATCGATAGAAGTCGTTCGTCAGCGGCTGACCGTTGGGTTGAAACATACCATCGTATGTCCCTGCGTTTGTCGTATTGGGTTGACCGAAAAAGTAATCATAGCCAGACGCAGAAGTCGGCTGCGGCGAAAGATTCTGCCCTGCAAACGGCAGTGGCTCGCGAATCAACAACACTCGACGATAGAGACTTCCGTGGCGAATAAAGTAACTGATCTCAGCCGCCGGCGAACTGCCAAACCCGTTCGCAGATACTGAACCGTCGTCCGTTTCTGGTTGATTCGGGCTGATCGCCAGTTCGGTCGCCGACGCTCCTGCTGGACGACGATCAACCAACTCTATCGCACCTCCAAAGAACGGCGTCCCATCAGGATCTTCCGACAAAATGTCAGCACTCACGGTGAACTGAATCAAATCATCCAGGCCGCTGTTCGGATCATTGGTGGAAATATAAAAGTAGCCGGAGCGATTCGTGAAAGGCGTTGGCGAGGTCGCGGAATCTTCTCCGGGATAGAAAGCAAATGGATAACGACTGGTGCGATGTTGAAGATCCTTTCGTATCACCGTCGTCAGCGCTCGCGCTCGTTGGTCCTGTTCCGAAATTGCTCGCTGCTTACCCATTGTTCCAGTCGCCATCTGGAAGATGGACGCGAACAACGTCATCATCAACAGTACCAGCGTTACCGACACCAGCATTTCCACCAGCGTGAACGCCGATCGATTTGTGTTTGGTCGTGAACGGTTACGGTTTGTTCGACACATGACTATGGCCTTAAAGCCCGCAGGAGACAGCATTCAAAACAGACCAGGAACGCCTAACAAAGCCGAGACTGGCTCCCGGATTACTATACTGGAGTGGCTCATGAAATCATCGCGAGAAGGTGCATGTCCGTGTTTACTGAAAGCCTCTAAATATTCGGTGGGATCGGAATTGATCCCATCGGATAGACGTCGATCACTCCCGGCAGAAACATTGCTGCACCAGACAGTGAATTCTGAAGCACGGGCGTTTCCAGAGTGACTCGAAATCCAGGACCAGTTGTCACTCCGACTGTGACGGTCTCTTCACGATAATCCCGAATTCTGTACCATCGAGCATTCTGAACATCAAGCACATAACCGGATTTTCGAAGCAGGGGTTCGGCATCTTCCAAGTCGGCCTTCTTACCGCTGGATGCGAGCACACTTATGACATATGGTGAATTCCCAGCGAGCGTAGAAGTGTTGAAACTTGTCGAAAACAAACGCTCTTCGTCCGGTGTAATACCTTTGTTATGGGTAATCACTACATCCACGCCGCGTGCCGATCCATCGCTTCCTCGGCGAACAGTCAACAACCAGTTGTAATCATGTGTCCGGGAAGACTGCAGAAGGACTTTTCCAACCGCAAAATTGTTCGACACGGAATTGACAAACTGCAGGGGCAGTGATCTGACATCAAGAGTCCCATTCAGGTTGACGTCTTCACCGGCTTCACCAGTCGAATTGAAGTTAATATCTTCTGACCAGACGGCTATCTTTGTTGTGTTATCAATACCGACCAGAGGAAGAGAAACGCTGAAGGTGCCATCCGCCGAAAATATAATAATTCGGCAAACTTCCGGATCCGGAATGACTTGGTTTGAGGAAATTCTGGGGACATAGTTTTGAGCTGTGGATATGCCGCTCAGGTCAATGTCATCGGGAAGCTTCAGCCCGACTATTGAAGCGGTGCTCGCAGCGGTACCCCCTGGAGTGCTACCATCCGAAAGCACGAAATCCACCGGAATCGTATCAATCTGTGTGTCCCAGCCGTCACCCAGTTTGGACAACGTAGAGCCTAGAAGCCGAAGTGCTCGAGCCTCCTCTGGATCACCACCGCTGGGTCGGTACCCGTTTGGGAAGCCCATTGGGACGTCTATCGTCGCGGTACGAATGCCGCCATCATAACGAGGCAATCCCACAAATGGCTCTGGGATTCCATCGTTGTTGGTGTCCAGATTGCCAAACCAATCCGCCAGACCTCGCAAAGTCGAATCGTTGGGTTTGGTGAAGTCGTTGTTCGCAGAGAGCGTGGGATATGTCGAAAAAGTGCCCACTTCTCCAATCGCGAAATAACCGGCTGGATCGATGATGTATTGTTCTTCAGTAGCATTTCGAAAATGCTCCTGGAAGTTGGTGTCTCCGTCTGGATCAAACACAAACGCCGGACGGGTTTGAAACAACGCCTCAGCGTTGTACTTCAGAATGGCCGCGTTCGTTAGTTGCGTGGCCTGAACAGAACGCAGCACCGAGATAGGAAAAAGCACTGCCACTGCCGAAATTCCGATGCTCATAATCATGAGCGACATCAGAACTTCAATCATCGTGATACCTCGCGAAGCCGCAAGCGAATGCAACTCACGAAACCATCCTGACGTTGCCGATCGATTCCAAATCGAACAGCCAGGCACATTTGCAAAACGATTGAAACCACTGGAACGTTTCATCGGCCCGTCCTCCCGGTTTCGGCGAAGTACATGGGATCGTTTTCAATACCGTCATAGTCGCCATCCGTGGTAAACACAGGATGTGACGAGACGGCGCCGGTTTGAGTAAACACAGTCACAACCCGTCGATCACGCGGCAGATACGGTTCGTCATCGGCGTGATCCGCCAGCCATGCTGCAGACGAAGTGCGAATCTCACTTGTCGGGATAAAGCGTTGGCCGCGAATCAGGGCATTGAAAGTCATCACTTTGCCTAGATTCAGTAATTTCCCGTTGGCAGTGAAAGTAGTGTTATTCGATGTTCCAATGGCGTCTGTCAGGGAGTCGACATATGACTCTTTTAGTAAGATGGAGTCCGTTCCGTCACAAATGTAGAACTGAATGACTCCGCCCGCTGACGCACCACCGATAACAGTTCCGCGTGGAGAGAACACCACATCCATGAACTGTGAGTACTGCGTGTTTCCAGATCCTCCTGTTGCCAAAGTTGAGCCCGGCCTCCATCCAAGCGGGATCTTTGACCCATCCAAATCAACAATCGTATCGACCGGAAGTTTAACTGGATCCATGGAGAGAATCCGCGGCGGCAATTCAAGCTCGTAATCCTCAGGGCCACCGCTGTCGAACGCTTGAATCTTGTTCCGCTGCGTATCGGCCGGGTCGGCGTAGGGAGTTTGAAGAACCAGGTATTGAGTCGCCGGTGGTGACACCGTCAGATCGATCTTTGCTGTGGAAACCGAATACCATGTTCCCTTTGGGCCCTTTGGAATTCGCATTCTCAGTCCATCAAACAACAGGCCCCTGCGCTTTAGTTGCCACCATTGCGTCCCTGCCCCGGCCACCACCGTCACTGGAGCGGAATCCGCAATGTTGTCGCCATTTGCATCGGGGCGTTGAAGCTGAATCGTTCCATTGTCCCAATAGTGAGCCGGGTCGATGTAGATCATGGATGAAATAGCTCGATTGTTATTCGCATCAAGGAAAAAACGCACTCCTCGCGCTTCCTTGGCGTGAATTGCCCTGTCACGTGCTCCGGAAAGGAAAGACTGAACCTGAAGAGCAGCTCCAACGACGCGTTCAGAATCACGATTGAAATTCACAGCGGCCACCGTCATGGTCAGCAGCAGCACGATGATTGTGATTACGACGAGTAATTCGACGAGCGTAAACCCGGAACGATTATTTTGAAGTTTGTCGCAGACCCCTCGGGTGCGTGATGTCGTTTTCATACTCAGCGTGTCCCCGCAATCTTATTACGACTTGTGATGTTGTCAGTAATCAGATCAAGCATCGCCGCAAAGTCGGCCGGCTCGCCAAGTGTTCCGTTTCCATTCAGATCCGCGTTATAGGCGGCCAGATTTCCCAAATTGGCGGTGTCATTTGGCTCATAGAGACCGATTGCTTCGTCCGGCCCTGCTGAGACAATCAAAGGAGCATGGAAAGTATCAGGAGTATGGTACTTGGCCTCATTGAACTCTGCGGCAAGCAATGGGAAGCCATTCAGTCCATTCAGTCTTTCAAGTTCTGAATACAACGTCCCAACAGGGTCATCAGGATCGGTGAGTAGCAGGTCCCGCGGCAGTACTCCGTTCGGAAAGGCTGATGGCGAAGGTGGCAATCCTTTCAAGAGAATACTGGCAACGGCACGTTGGTCACCGGAAATTGCTCGCTGACCGATTGTCGTGTCGGGAACGTTGTCATTATCAGTATCGATGTTCATCATCACGTCGGTCGCATCACTCACATTGGCAAGAACTGGCTGAAACGGAGTCGGCGGGTTCCAATCAATGAGCCGGGTCGGCCAACGATAAAACCGCAACGGCTGCTCCCAGGCGTCGACTATCTCAGGAAGTCCATCATTGTCTGTGTCTAGAATTTCAACGTCAGTGAACCGATCTGCATCAACCGATGATGACCCATAGCCACCTGACGCGAAGAGTGCAAAGTAGAGCAACTCGGCGCTTTCCGTGAGTGTATTGTGATTTGCCCATTTTGAAGTAACTTCTGTTATGATTGCTGGGTGATTTAAAGCGGTTGATGTCGGCAGCCCAAGCGTCGTTCGCGCACGTGGCGCGGCAATAGCCAGATAGATCGAATCCGGCATTCCAGGAACATTGGTATCCGGATCGCCGAACAAGAGCCTTTCTTCCAAACGTTGCGGCATCTCGAATCGAAAAAGAGCTTTCTTTGCGAGGATCTCAACAGCTTCGTCATACACACCAAAAATGCCGTCGCTCCGATCTCCGTCTTTATTTGGGTCGGCAAGCAAGGACCGCATTGCAATCATCGATTGCTGTTTGCGAACACCATTAAACGCCCGTTCAAACGCCTCGGTCCGCTGCTCCATCAAACGGGAGAGCTTTTGAATTGTCGCGGAAGTCGCTTCGACTTCGGCAGTTTCAAGGAAGCCGAGCATCACAACGACCGACATGCTCATCAGGATTCCAATGATCGTGATGACCATCAGCAGTTCCAGCAGCGTGAAGCCGGATAGCCTGTTTAATCTTTGTGGTTGACGATTCATGAGACTCACCAATGAGTTCGCGGAACTTCTTCAACAACCGCCAAAACTAGTTTTTCATGCGACCGCCGGAGAAGCTGGTGATGTTGTCCGCCTCTACGCTTCGTGATCCCGTAATCTCGGTGCCGTCGGTATACACTCCACCAACGCCGTACTCGCCGTCCAAGCCGGGTGAAATAATCTGATAGCCCTGGGCGCGTTGAGGATTCTTGCCATCGGCTGCAAGATAAATTGATGTCATATCTTTTGCATTTGTTGGCCCTCCGAACACGTCGAACTGGTCATAGGCCGTCGTGCTATTGGTCTTTCGGTAACTCTTGCCCTGGCTCGAGAAAAAGAGATACGGAGTTTTCTGACCGGGGAGTCCATCAAGAAACTCAAGAGCATCGTCCCCATCCAGATCAACCAGTCGATCTGGGGTAAACTTGTCGTAAAAAGGAACATCACGATTGCCAGCATCCTTGTTCCACGGCGTACGGGGATTCTTCGAAAAGCCAATCAGAGACGGTACGCCGGTTGGATTTGAGTTGATTCCGCCAAGGAAAAAAACCAAGCACTCAGCACCGTTCAAGTGAGTTTCCGATGGGGGATATGATCCTAACCCGCCTAGCGTCGCAAAGTCGAACTGATCCCAAACACTGGTCACTTTCTGACGGTCTTCTGCAGTCCAGGTTGTCGCCGATGTTGGAATATTCAAGCTACTTGGCGGCTCCGCTCCAAAGCGTGCTTTGAAGCTGGCGATCGCCTGATCCAATTGAGTGATTTCTGCGGAAACGGCAGCTTCCCTCGCGTTGATTCTCGCTCGCTGAATCGCCGGCAAGATCAACGCCATCAGGATGCCGATGATGACGATAACCACCAGCAGCTCGATGAGCGAAAAACCGCTGCGTGGCGTTCGGAGTGACTGCGGTTTGATGTTGCGTTTCATGGGGAGACCTGCGGGCCGGAAAGTTTTCAGTTTTCAGTTTTCAGTTTTCAGTTTTCGGACAAGCACAGGAAATTTCATGTGCAGGCAGCTAACAGGCTGTTGATCTAATGGCTTTTCACAACCCGAAACGTCAGTGAGGGATAAGATTTGTCGTTTTTTTGAACAACAATCCCTCGCTGACGCTTCGGGTTAGGATTAAATCAACAGCTTGCGAATGGTCCCTGCCATGCCAGCATCACATTACGACAGGTCGTTGAGTAGCTTGATCAGCGGCATGAACAATGCGATCACGATGAAGCCGACGATCAGACCGAGGACCACGACCATGATGGGTTCCAGAAGGCTCACAAGGCTTTCGACTCGTACTTCGACTTCTTCGTCGTAAACGTCGGCAACCTTGTAAAGCATGTCGTCCAGAGCACCTGTTTCTTCACCGACGTCCACCATGTTGACCACAAGGTCGTCGACGATTCTTGCTTCCTTCAACGGTACCGCGATGGTTTCCCCTTCGCGAATTGCCGAGTAAATATTGTCAAAGGCTCGCACGAACACTGCATTCCCCGCGGTATCTCTTGAAATCAACAGAGCCTCCAGAATCGGCACACCCGACGAAATCAGGGTGCCAAGTGTTCTGGTGACTCGAGCAATCGTGCCGATATGCAAAATCTTGCCTATCAGCGGTATTCGTAAGGAGAGCCAGTCCATCACATAGGCTCCCGTTTTGTTCTTCTTCACAATTTTGACAAAGAGCCAAAACCCGATGGGCCCTATAAACAGCATGTACCAATAGCTCATCATCCAGTCGGAACAACCAATCAACAGAATCGTTGGACCAGGCAGCTCCACTCCGAAGCCAATGAAGATTTCTTTGAACTTCGGAATGATGAACAGCATGATGAACGACACGATGACCACCGCCACCGTGATAACCGCCGCTGGATAGATCATCGCCCCGACGATCTTTCGTTTCAGCGACTGAGCCTTTTCCTTGAATTCGGCAAGACGCTGAAGAATGACTTCCAACGCACCACCGGCTTCCCCGGCCTTCACCATGTTGCAGTACAAGTTGTCGAACGCCTTTGGCTGCTTCGACATTGCTTCTGAAAGCGTGTTACCGCCTTCAATGTCCTCAATCACGTCCATCAGAGCGTTCTTCAACGCTCCTGGCTTATTCTGACCTTCCAGAATTCGCAGACTGCGAAGCACCGGAAGTCCGGCGTCCTGCAGTGTTGAAAGCTGGCGAGTAAACTGGCACAACAACTTGGGTTTCACACCACCGATGGTGAATGCTTTGCCCTTTTTTCCACCTTTGCCCGCCGCTCCCTTGGCCGGTCCCTTTTTGGGATCTTTCTTCTTTCGATCCTTCTCCCGGATCTTGGTGACGTAGAAGCCCTTCTCACGAATCATCGTCTGAGCTTCGGCTTCCGACGGGGCCTCGATGGTGTCCTTCACCTCAAGCCCCGAGCTGTCCATTGCTTCGTATGCAAAGGTTGGCATGCCGTCTTCTCCAGAAAGTTCCGGTGGTTACAGAAACATGTGTTTCAGTGAAAAGTAACTCTCCGAAACCCGCTGCGACGTTGATCTATCGCAAATCACCGGGATTTCAGAGGCAAAGTTTGTGCCGTTGCTGATAACGAAGTCAACGGCGTCGATTTCAGGTCAGTTTACATCGATTATTCTGTTCGTCACGATCAGTTAGACGACTCTGTGCAGCTTTTTGCTCCAGCAGAATCATACAGAGTTCAGAGTTTTGAGCAGAGAGAAGCGTTTTGTCGGGATGTCGCAGCAGTGTGTTACTTGATTTAATTGTGATGCATTTTGCTGCGATTTCCGCTTCGTATTGTGGTTCAGAGTTCCGGGATACGCATGTCGAATTCTGCCGTTGCAGGTTGGACATTCTAGTCCGACTGTGTTTCGACGGTCTGAGTTCGACGTTGCGAGTTCGACGGTGTGAGATTGTCTTGACGGTGTCAAAGTGCGGCTTCAAGATTTGTTGGTATGTTAAAGAGTGTTCTGATCCGAGCAACATCCAGCATTTTTTGACGTTGCGTGTCTTGGGCCATCCCAACCCGAAGCGTTAGCGAGGGATTGAGCCGGAGTGCTTGACAAGTGTCTCCGTAGATCCCTCGCTGACGCTTCGGGTTGTGATGAAATCGACGCCCCTTCTTAACTCCGGCATTAAACGCGCCTGCGTTCCCGGCTTAGAACACATTCTCTCGACTTTTACGCGATCCCGACACAAAGCAAATCCGCCCGTCTCAGAGTGCGGCTTGGTTCAGACGGGCAGGAATGCCCATCCTACTTGGTAGGGAGCTTGGTGCTCTGCTAAACGTCCTCCACAATTGTTTCGCGGACAATTTCGTCGATGGTCGTCAGACCATCGAAAATCAGCTTCAACCCGGCCTCGCGGAGCGTCGTCATTCCCTGCTGCCGGGCGATATCTCGGATGTCGTCGGCGGACGCTTCCGCAGCGATGGCATCACGAATCTCATCGGTCATAATCAGGAACTCATAGATCCCGATACGGCCCTTGTATCCCGAGTTATTGCAGCGAGCACAGCCCTTCCCGTAATAGAACTTGTACTTTCGAGCGGTATTCAGCGGCAGTTGCAGTTCCATCAACAGTTCATCCGAAGGAGCGAACTGAGTTCGGCATTCGGAACAGACTCGCCGAACCAATCGCTGAGCGAGAATCGCTTCGACAGTCGCCGTGATAAGAAACGCAGGCACTCCCATGTCTCGCAGACGAGTCACGGCCGAAGGGGCATCGTTGGTGTGCAGCGTGCTGAACACCAGGTGTCCTGTCAGCGAACTCTGGACGGCGATTTCCGCGGTCTCGTAGTCTCGAATCTCGCCCACCAGGATCTTGTCTGGATCGTGCCTTAGAACGGCTCGCAAAACGGCCGCAAAAGTCACACCCAGATCCGGATTCACCGGCACCTGAATAATCCCTTCGATGTCGTATTCGATTGGGTCTTCGCTGGTGATGATCTTTGTTTCCGTATCGTTCAGCTCATTCAACGCAGAATACAGTGTCGTTGTTTTTCCGCTTCCCGTTGGGCCGGTGACGAGCACAATTCCGTTGGGGCGTTTCAGGATCCCTCGGAACTTACTCAGCAGAGCTGCGTCCATCCCAATCTTGTTTAGGTCGAGCGCGACGACGGTTCGGTCGAGAACTCGCATAACCACGCATTCGCCGAACAAAGTTGGCAACACGCTGACTCGCAAGTCCACGCTGGCGCCGCCGACGTTCAATTCGATACGTCCGTCCTGCGGCATGCGACGTTCGGCAATGTCCAGGTTTGACATGACCTTGATACGACTGACGATCGCATTGGCAAGGTGTCGCGGAGGAGGCACCATTTCGTACAGAACGCCGTCTGCTTTGACTCGAATCTTGAATTCGTCTTCAAAAGGTTCGAAATGAATGTCGCTGGCCTGGTCGCGAATCGCCAGCAACATCACCATGTTCAGAAGCTTCTTGATAGGCTGAGCGTCCGACATTTCTTCGGCCGAAGCGAGGTCGTAGCCCTTAATTCTCTTCTCGGCGTCTTCGTCCGTCGACATCGATTCGATAACGTCTTCGATGCTCTCTTCACGGTCGGCATAGTAACGAGCGATCGCGGCTTCAACTTCTGTTGAAGAGGAAACTGCGCCTCGGATTTCGTGTCCCAGAAAGTTTCGCAGGTCGTCCAGAGCGCCGACATTCTGCGGATCGGCCATGGCGACTGTCAGCACGCCGTTTTTCAACGAAACCGGCATGATGTGGTACATCTCGGCCATCGTCTGTGGGACCAATTCCAGCACGTTGGGCTGGACGTTGGTCTCTTCGAGATTGATGACCGGCATTCCCCATTGCTCAGCCAGCGCCTCCGTGACCTGAGCCTGGGTCACGAGCCCCATGCGGACTCCGACCTGACCAATGACCGTTCCTGGACTCTGCTTTTGCTCTTCCAGCATGTCCCAGAGTTGGTCGTCGTTAATGTAGCCAAGATCGACCAGGATCTGACCGAGTTTTCGTTGAGCCATGGGAATTAGTTTTCAGTTTTCAGTTTTCAATGTTCACAAAGTTTAGCGATTGGGGAGTAGCGAATAGGGAATAGGTAATAGGTTTTGAGGCCAGCTGAATCGTCACTCTATTTCCTATTCCCTTGCGCGATTTCTTTCCCCGCCTGTCATTCATCTTCGTCATCGTTGGAGTCATCAAAGACGCCGCGTTTTGCTCGTTCAATTCGAGCTCGCAATTCGCCCGGGTTGTTGGACTTGTAGATGACGTCTTTTTCTTCGCAAATCCCACTTTTCCACAGATTAAACAGCGAATCGTCAAGCAGGATCATTCCAAACTTTCGCCCTGTCTGTATCGAACTGTTGATTCGGAACGTCTTGCCTTCTCGAATCAGGTTCGCGATCGCCGGAGTCACCACCAGCATCTCGTAAGCAGCGACCAGGCCCTTTGGCTTTCGAGGCAACAGAGCCTGGCTGAGAATTCCGATAATCGCGTTCGCCAACTGAGTTCTAATCTGTTCCTGCTGGTTGGTCGGGAACACGTCGATGATTCGGTCCACGGTACCCTGAGCACCAGTGGTGTGGAGAGTTCCGAAAACCACGTGCCCGGTTTCGGCTGCGGTGATCGCCGCGGAGATGGTTTCAAGGTCTCGCATTTCGCCCACGAGAATTACGTCCGGGTCCATTCGCAGAGCACGTCGCAGGGCTTCCGGAAAGGTCGCAACGTCAACGCCGATCTCCCGCTGGTTAATCGTGGAATGATGATGTTCGTGATAATATTCAATCGGGTCTTCCAGCGTGATGATATGATGATCCATGTTATGGTTCATCCAGTTAATCATCGACGCCAGCGAGGTCGTCTTACCAGAACCCGTTGGTCCAGTGACGAGGAACAATCCGCGGGGGCGCTGGATCAGGTCCTTTACGACGGTCGGCAGACCCAACTGTTCGAACGTCAGGAACTCGTTGGGAATTCGTCGCAGGACCATGCCGATCATTCCGCGCTGTTTAAACACAGCCACGCGAAAACGAGCTTTATCCCCAAACGCAAATCCAAAGTCTGTCCCGCCGCGTTCCTGGAGCTCCTGCTGGTTGCGTTCAGGACAGATACTCTTCATCAGGTTCGTCGTATCGTCGGCCGTTAGCGTACGAGTTTCCAGGCGAACCATTCGACCGCCAGAACGAATCACCGGCGGCTGGCCAACCGTGATGTGCAAGTCGCTGACTCGCTCCTTCACCACTGTTTCCAGCAGCTTGTCGATCTGAAAACTACGCCCACCTGCAGGTGTTGACATGGATCATTCTCCAATCACTCTGAAAACAAAGACTCCGCCGGGGGGAACAGCGAATAGTAAATAGCCCGAAGGATCGGCTATTTTCTGATCCCTAACCCCAATTCCCTCGCTTAATGTCCGCCTTTTGACAGTTTGTAAACTTCTGCCAGCGTCGTCAGTCCCTGGAACGCTTTATCTTTTGCATCTTCCACCAGTGTTCGCATTCCCAGCAGTCGAGCCTGACGGCGAATGTTCTGAGCCGGCTCGCTGTTGAATGCCATTTCACGCAGCGTGCTGTTCATGGTCATCAACTCAAAAACGGCTCGACGACCTTTGTATCCGGTGTGTTTACAGTTATTGCAGCCTTTCCCTCGAACCCATTGGCCTTCCGATGCTTCCTCGGGCGAAATGTTGAAGACGTCAACCTCCTCAGGCGATGGTGTGTACGGCTCTTTGCACTTCGGGCAGACGACGCGCACCAGTCGCTGTGCCATCACGGCCATCAGCGAACAAGCCACCAGGAACGGCTGAACCCCCATGTCGATCAGACGAGTGATTGCACCGGGAGCGTCGTTGGTATGCAGCGTGCTGAACACCAAGTGCCCGGTGAGCGACGCTTGAATCGCCATTTCGCCCGTTTCCGTATCGCGAATTTCGCCCACAAGAATTGCGTTAGGAGCCTGTCGAAGCATGGCCTTAATAATTCGAGCGAAGTCCAGGCCGATGTTGTGCTTTACTTCTACCTGGTTAATTCCGGGCAGGTAGTACTCCACCGGGTCTTCGGCGGTGATGATCTTTCGGTCCGGACGATTCAATTCACCCAACGCGGAATACAGCGTCGTGGTCTTACCGGATCCTGTTGGTCCCGTCACGAGAAAAATCCCGTTAGGACGACGAATGATGTTCTGAAACGTGCGATAGTTGTCTTCGCCAAAGCCCAGATTTCGGATACCGATCTTGATGTTATCGCGGTCCAGAATTCGCATGACCACCGCCTGACCGTGATTGGTCGGCAGAATGGACACTCGCAAGTCGAATTCTTTCTGGCCAGCACGGGTTTTGATTCGACCGTCCTGGGGGCGACGTTTTTCCGAAATATCCATCTTTCCCATGATTTTGAAACGCGAAATCAATGCCCCTAACAGTCGTTTGGGTGGACTGTCGCGTTCGATCAATCGACCATCGATTCGGTACCGAATTCGGACTCGGTCTTCAAACGGCTCGATGTGAATATCGCTGGCACGCTCTTTGACGGCTTCTGAAATAATCAGGTTCGCCAATCGAATGATTGGTGCGCTGTCGTCTTCGTCTGTTTGCATCGCCTGCGATGCTTCCAGATCCGTAAAGTCAATCGCCGTTTCGGTGAACTCGGAAATCATCGAGTCCACAGATTCGGTTTCAGACTGGCCGTAGTGGCGGTTAATTGCCGCCTGAATGGCTTCCATTGGCGCCATAACGGGCCGAATTTCACAGTTGAGCACGAATCGAAGCTTATCGATCACTTCGATGTTGTTCGGATTGTGCATCGCAATGATGACCGATTCGCCGTCCGATTCGATCGGAATCACAATATTTTCGCGAGCAATCGACTCGGTCACCATCTCGATCACGCTGTTGGGAATCTGTCGACCTTCCAGTTCAATGTACTCGTAACCGAACTCCTCCGACTGAGCTCGCCCAAGGTCCGAGGCTCCTATGTAGCCCAACCGCACAAGAGCGTCTTCGCAGGGGATCCCAAGGTTCGCAGCCATGCTGCGAGCCTCTTCCAGTTGGGATTCTCCAATTGTGCCATCGTCGACAAAGCGTTCCAGCCAGTCACGCATTCTTTAACTCCGAATCGACTTCAACCAGGACCGGATCAGGTTCTACCACTGCAGGCAAACAGCCGAATTCTGCGAATCACGCCGCAAAATTGGACCAATTGCCATGACAAAAGCGCCAGGAATGCCTGTCACCCGTCGTCGCGTGATGGTTTCTCGGAGGAATTGCAAAGGGTTGCAAGAGGCCGAGGCTGATTTTTCCGGGGAAAACCCCGAGAAGAGACCAAGCTGCGGAACCCCAGAGTCATACTCGTTTCGACAGGAGATCGGACAGGTTTTGGCACAAAATCCATTCATGCAAACGAATTGCCGGTTTTTCGCCGGGCCGACTTTACGACCATCAGAAGTCCGTTGCACAATTGGGTTTGGTGCCGATTTGAATTGTGTTCACTATTGAAACACAACACAAGCCCCTATCTGTCCAGAACGATCGCTGCAACTCAGGAACTTTTCCCAAAGTCCGCTCAAACCGAATACGCGACAATCCTCATGACCGGCTTCCCAGGATCCATTGGGATAGTCCCTCACGGGAGAACTTAGCGAGTGGCAAGGTGAGTGTTGATTCAAGGGGTTTTCACAACCCGAAGCGTCAGCGAGGGATCTTCGGAAATTCTGCCGAGACACAAAAACACGATCCCTCGCTGACGCTTCGGGTTGG
>JANMEV010000699.1:0-17138 GCA_031377305.1 Planctomycetota bacterium
GAATCGTGAACAATCTCGACGAAAACTTCTGCAATCGACCGCTGTTGGTTTTGGCGGCCTGGCGATGGCGTCAATGCTGCACCAGACCGCGGCTGACGAGCAAAAGCTGCCCAACCCGTTTCATTTCGCTCCGCGTGCGAAGCGAGTGATCTTCATGTTCATGAAGGGTGGCCCGTCGCAGGTTGATACGTTTGACTACAAGCCGAAGTTGCAGCAGGACGACGGCAAGCCGCTGCCGTTTGCGAAGCCTCGAGTCCAGTTTGCTCCGACCGGCAATCTTTTGGGTTCACCCTGGAGATTTCGTCAATTCGGCGAAAGCGGCATTCACGTCAGCGAGTTATTTCCTCATGTGGCTCAGCATGTGGATGACATTTGCTTCCTGAACTCCGTGCATGGCACCAACTCAGCGCATGGCGGTGCGGCGTTGAAGTTGCACACCGGCAGTGATTCGTTTGTGCGCCCCAGCATGGGAGCCTGGATCAGCTACGGCCTCGGCACGGAAAACAGCAACCTTCCGTCATTCGTCACAATCTGTCCGACGCTGGCCCATGGCGGAGTCAACAACTGGGGATCGGCATTTTTGCCGGCCGAGAGTCAGGGCATTCCTCTGGGAGTAGCCAGCCAACCGGCAACCGCGGCGTCTGTGAAGTACATCGCCAACAAGAAATGGTCGACTTCAGCGCAGCGACTTCAGTTGGACTTGTTGAAGTCCATGAATGAACAGCATTTGTCTGAGTCCCATCACGAATCGGCACTCAACGCCCGCATTCAATCGTACGAGTTGGCGTTTCGCATGCAGTCCGAGATGCCGCAGCTTCAGGATCTGTCGCACGAGTCGCTCGAAACGCAGCAACTTTATGGGCTGGACGATTCCGTGACAGAGAACTTTGCTCGCCAATGTCTGATGGCTCGGCGGTTTGCTGAGGCCGGTGTCCGATTTATTCAGGTGACTCACAGCGACTCAAAAGTCCAGTGGGACCAACACGGTGATCTTCGAGCGGGTCATGGCAAAAATTCGCTGGAAGTCGACAAACCGATTGCCGGACTTTTGACAGATCTGAAACAGCGAGGTCTGTTGTCAGATACGCTGGTCATGTGGGGAGGCGAATTTGGACGTACGCCGACGGCTCAGGGAACCACCGACGGACGTGACCACAATCCGGAAGGCTTCACCATGTGGATGGCCGGTGGCGGCGTTCGAGGAGGACTGCGTCACGGCGCGACCGACGAATACGGCTACTACGCCATTGAAAAGCCAATGCATATTCATGACGTTCATGCGACGTTGCTGCATCTGCTTGGACTGGATCATAAGCGACTCACTCATCGCTATGCGGGACGAGATTTTCGACTTACGGACGTGGCGGGCGAAGTTCATCACGACATCTTCGCCTGATTCGTGCGGCGTCATTTACCCATCCGAGATGCGATCAATCCGGCGACGTAGCCTCCTTTGAAGCCAGCGTCGATGTTGACGGAAACAACGTTGGACGCACAGCATGTCAGCATCGACAGCATCGCAGTGATACCGTTCAAAGACGCTCCGTAGCCAACCGATGTGGGCACACCGATCACGGGACAGGCGACATATCCACCGACGACTGAAGGCAGCGCGGCTTCCATGCCCGCAACGCACACAATGGCGGCCGCTGACTGCAGGCGGCTCACGTGCTTTTGAAGGCGATGAGGTCCTGCGACGCCGATGTCCTGGATGAGTTCGCTATCGATCTTCATCCACCGCAGCGTTTCGATGGCTTCTTCCGCGACATGACGGTCGCTGCTACCGGCGGTCAGAACAAAAACTGGTCCGCCGCGAGATACGGATTCAGCTCTGGTGGACGATTGATGGATTCTGATCGTTCGGGCTGAGTCGTTATGGATTGCTTTGTCGAACTGCAATTTGATGGCCGTCGCCTGATCCGTACGAACGCGTGTCACCAGGCTATCCTGTCCCGCCGTTTGCTGGGCTGACAGGATTCGAAGAATCAACTCCGTTGATTTGCCTTCGCCAAAGACAACTTCCGGGAAGCCGCAACGAGTTGCTCGTTGCAAATCCAGATCCACATCCTCAATGGTTACATCTGCAGGAGCGAGCGAATTCTCTGGCAAAAGCAGCCTGTTCACTGCGGCGTCAAGCTGCTGACCTTTAGCAAACAGGCTAGCCAATGCCTGGCGAATGGCGGTTTCGGTCGGTTGAGTCTCGGAAGTCATACGGAACCGTCAGTGATCCAAAAATGAGCCGTGGTAAGATCGGCCGCTACAATCGGCACGATTGTTAAGCATTGTAGGGAAACTGCGGCCGGAAGCATCCGGCGACCGGATCGGCCTGTGTCAATCGGTTTGTGGCGATCGCAAAACGTCCAGTTCAACGGCGCGATCAAGTCAACTTTGCGGAATGTGCCGGCGGGTTTCGGTCTAAACAATAGGGAATGCCTGAGGAGCGGGAAACTTTTGACCTACACTTCAACGTTCTCCGGAGCCCTGTCTCCCGGAGCTTTACCTCGCGCGCTGTGTTTGAATTGTCCGTAGGCGGCCTCCTTTGATGGCGGTCACGAGCTGACACTTGATCGCAACGCGAATCTGGGAACGGTCATCGATCATGATCCAGGCGGTCACACAACCCGAGCCTTTCGCTGCAGGTTCCCTGCATCGTGATCTGATGGGTTCCGATTATACACTCTGGTCCGAGACCGGCGAAACCTGGGCTTTCAGCCGAACGTTTGGGACGAGTGCCGATCACAGACTTCTGCTTTCGAATTCTTTCGCCAGCTCTGTTGCAGAATTGGTGCGGCAGGTTTCAACGATGGGACAGCCGCAGCTCAAAAGAATTTCCGTCGAACACTTCGCCTGGGCAATCCCGTTTGAGAACGCAAACTGTTTGTCCGTAGCGGTTCGCTTTGTTGGGAACGATCCGGACGTCCTGGCGGAGCTCATTAACCAGGCTTCGCTGGGAGCGTGGACGCGCGAAATGTCGTTGCAGCACGCACATCGCGAACTACGGCAGCATGACGAACGCATGATGGAGAGTTCGGACAGCAGAGCGTCCGACCTGCTGGAGTTACAATGGCTTAGGAATTTGGCGACCAATCTTGAGCTCAGCGAAAGTGATAACAGCATCGAGCAGATTGCGGAGACCGTGCTTCCGTCACTTTGCGGCCTGCTTAACGCATCGACACTTATCTTCGTGCGAGACGTTGCCGTTACCGGAATGGACAACGAACTTCCGGTCATCTGGCAAACCGGCGCCTACCGGATGGCTCGGCAGCGAACACTGGGCATCATCGCCGCATTGACAGGCAATGAAGCGGATCGGATTGTGGTTTTCAATAACGACGCTTTGCAGGAGCAGTCAGGTGTCTTTCGAGGCATTCAGTCGTGTGCCCTTGTGCCGGTTGCGACACAGTCGTCTCGACAGGGATGGCTGCTGGCTGTCAACAGAAACGCCTCGAAGACGTCGGGCGGCTCAGAGCAAGCAGATTCCTATCCTCAGGTGAGTACTTCAGGCGAGCGGCATTTTAGTTCGATCGAAACAAGCTTGATGCAGGCTACGGCGGTAGTGCTGGCGGCTCACAGTCGCAATTGCGGGTTGTTCCAGGAGAAAGAGCTTTTGCTCCGTGGTGTGATTCGGTCGATGGTGAATGCAATCGATGCCAAAGACTCCTACACCTGCGGTCACAGCGATCGAGTTGCCGTTTTTGCCAAACAGATCGCTCGAGAACTGAAGCTTGAGCTGAAGCACTGTGAGCAGATTTACATGACCGGTCTGCTCCACGACGTTGGCAAGATCGGCGTGCCCGATCACGTCCTGAAGAAGCCCGGCCAGTTGACAGAAGCCGAATTCGAGTTGATTAAGCAACATCCCGTGGTCGGCTACGAAATTCTGAAACACCTTGAGAATCTGGACTACGTTTTGCCAGGCGTTCTGCATCACCATGAAGCCGTCGACGGATCAGGCTATCCGCACGGATTGACCGGTGAGAACATTCCGCTGGAGGCAAGAATCCTTGCAGTCGCCGATGCATACGATGCGATGACCAGCAATCGTCCGTATCGCCGCGGCATGCCGACGGAAAAGGCGGAACAGATCATTCGCGACGGAGCGGGCCGTCAATGGGATGCAGGCTGCGTCGATGCATTCTTTCAGACGATTGAAAGTATTCGACTGGTGGCGAGCCAGAAGTCAGTGCTGTTTCAGGCTTCGACGCCAAGCGTTGCACTGATTGCTCGAAATGCCAACAGTGAAACCGTGGCCGTCGGATGAGCCTTTCGGTTCACATCGTGCGGAATGAATGCAGCAGAATCAGCGACACGGCGGCAACGATCCCGACTCTCACGTTATCGTTGATTCTCGATCGGACTGACTCTGCGATCGCGCACAACACGACGGCGGGAGCAGTCAAGGCAAGAGCGAATCCAAACGACATCGCAGGCTCAGCCGCTTCAGAGTTTCTTGTTTCGCCCCAATATACCCAGGCTGTCATCAGCGAACCGACGGCGATAAATGCAGTGAACCCAGACCAGGATTTTGCGTTGTTCCACGGAAGCCGGGGGCCTCGAAACATCAAGCCAACAAGCGTGGCAGATCCGTCACCGAACGCGAGGATGGCGAGCACCGACAGACCCAGTTCGATGTCTCCAGGAAACGCCAACAGAGTCACCAGCACGGACAACGAATATCCACAAACAGCAGCGAGCCCTGCTCCTTCGCCCTGCCGTTGTATTTTCTGAAACCCATGCAGGATCTTTCCGGCGATCACAACACAGCATCCAATGATAATGGATCGCATTGTGTGCGAGATTGGGTCACGATGTGGAACAGCATGCAAAACAAACGCCAACAGTCCGGGAGCCATGTGCCAGAATCGCCGTCGCAATTCGCGATACGTCAGCGGCCGAAACTCAAGCCGTGCAGAACCCGTGGCTTCAGACGGCGCAGGTGTGACCGGAGCCTCATAGAGACGAAGTTTTGGCTTCGTCTTCAAGTCCTCTAGAGAACTCATCGCCGAGCCTCCCGGGCGTCCTTCAAGTGTGCCCGTTGTTTCTCATTTTGAAAGTACTGTCCACGGTCTATTGATCGATCGTTTGACGGTGGCCTGAGAGTCTATTCCGTGTTCTTCCCGCAGCGGAAGAGAATCCGGGATCCCGTTAACGAATACACCCACTTTCCTGCGGCATTTTTTGCCGAGTTGTACGGAAGGCGACGGGGTGGTTCGAATCTGAGGGAGCCTTCAGGAAGCTGCTGCGATCACGTCGCCGCTGTCTTTCAGTGGCCGTCGAGTCAGCCGGACCAATCCGGCTCCCAGCGAAGCGAGACAGAATGCTGAGACCAGGAACCAGATCGGAAGGTGAGTCTCGTTCTCGACGGCGAGGCTCAGGCCAATACGAGCCAGTAATGGTTCCAAATCCATCAGCGATAAAAGCAGGCCGTTGCTGAGAGCGTGCATCGCGATGCCGGGAATGATGCTGCCCGTTGACAACCGAATCCAGCCGAGGACAAGTCCCAGCACAAACGTCGCCGGAAACCGTTCGAACGTGAGTGTTTGATCGACGACAACATGAAAAGCGGCGAACAAAAAAGTACTGACGAACAACGGCAATTTCCAGCCTCGGGATTTATCCTGAAGAGCACTCATCAGGAATCCTCTGAAGAACAATTCTTCGCAGACTGCGGGAATCGCTGCCAGCGTGAGAAGCCGCAACAGTAGCGGTGTGTCTTTGGTTAACCGTTGAGCCAGCTCCTGTAGCTTGGGATTGCTTAACAGCTGAGTCCAGCCAAGGCTCCCTTTTCCAAACAGCAGCACCTCATAAGTCAATGCCCAGAGAGTTGCTCCCATTAACAGCGATCCCAACAATGCGATGGGGCTAAACGTTTTGACGGCAAAGGCGGACACAAAGCGGATTCTATTCCATGCCGTCAACGCAATTGGAAACACAGCGAACAGGATGATTGTCAGAACGCCGGAAAGTACCAACTGCCCCGAAAGATTCTCGGGCGATACGAGGTGACTTCGAAGGCCCGCCAGCACGACAAAGGCCGGAGCCAGCACGACCAGCCAGCCAACACCCAACTTAAGTGGCACAACGTCGATGAGCTCAGTTGGTCGTTTGCCCAGACCTCCGACGCTCGCGTGACTTCCAAACAGCACCGTATCGCTTCCAAAAACCTGGGCAGCGATGCGCAATGCAAACATGGTATAAGTAAGTGTTGCGGCCAATGTGATGACAAACAGATGCGCTGCGGCGATACCTTGAAAAAGCTCCTTCCCAAGCAACACGATATTCACCAGCGGAATCAGGGACAGACCAATCGTCAGCCGAACACCCGGCATTAAACTTAGAATTCCCGGAGCGAGCGACACAAGCATCAGCGGAATCAGCCACGCCTGGGCTTCACGAAAACTGCGAGCAAAACTGGTGATGCACAACAGCACGGCAGAAAAGAAGGATGCAAACACGACCAGCAGCACGAGCACCTGCAGGAACATCCCAATCGTCGCGCCGTCTCCGAGCAGCACTCGGTCAAAGCCAGTTCCATACAACGTCAAAATCATGGCAGTTAGGTTAATTATTGCTGTGAGCACAGCCACCGTAAAGACAGCCACAAACTTTGCCGTCAACAGCGATCGCCGTGAAACGGGAGCCGCGATCAGCATTTCCAGAGTGCCGCGTTCCCGTTCTCCGGCTGTCAAATCGATGGCCGGGTAAACAGCGCCGGTCATCGTCATCAGAACCAGCATGAGCGGCACGAATGCACTGAGCGGCGATTCCTTTGGCCCCGAAGATTCAAGCGCCACCCGTGTCACCAGCGGCATGGAACTCGAGCCGGCTCTGGTTGTTGCCAGGTAGGCACGAACCGCGCCGTCACGAAACTCACGCACTCGTCGTTCGACCTCTGCGGCTGCTTTGGAACTAAAGGCGTCGTTGCTTCGGCACAGAATCTGAATTTCACGCATTGGCTTCTCAGCGGATACCTGATCGCCTGTCAGTGGGCGGAGCCTCAGTACGACGTCGGCCACTCGTCCATCCCGAATCAACTCTTCAGCATCGACACTGTCGTCCAGCGGGTGGGCTTCCAGCGACACCGCTGATTCGGCTGAATTCAGTGGCGACTGGCCTGAAAGAATCTGCCGAGTAAGCGACTCAATGGGATCCGCTGAACCTTCCGACACGTCCTTAGTTGAAGCGTCGGATGTCGTTTGCGTCGAGTTTTGTTTGACTACGTCTTCAGTGTCCTCAGGTTTCACCGGCGTTGGAAACAGGGCTCCGAATTCGTGAATCAGCCGAGTATCCACAAAGAGGTTGGCGGCAGGCGCGTTCGGGTCGATGCGTGAGATCGCAAACTTTTGGACAACAGAACCCAACAGCGGATACACAATCAGCGGCATCATGATCAATGTGGCGAGCGTGCGGCGATCGCGCAGGGATTCGCGAAGTTCTTTACGAGCCAATCGAGCGACACGGCGAAGCGAGTCTCGCAGTCCGTCATGGGCTTTGAGGATCGTTGCCGAGCGATTTGTAGTGTCGGGCGAATTCTGAGGAGTCACGCAGTCATGTCTTTCCGGCCTGGCTGCCATTTTCCGGGAGTGTTTGTGGCGAAAGATCGAATCTTTTTTCTTTCTCCATCAGATCCAAAAACATATCGGTAATTGAATCTAGTCCCGTGGCCTGTCGAAGTTCCGCAAAACTGCCTTCAAGCTGGAGCTTGCCTCGAAACATCAAGCCGAATCGAGTGCACAGTCGTTGAGCCTCCTCCAGACGATGAGTGCAAAAAATGACCGCCTTGCCCAGGTCCTTTAAGTGAGAAGTGAAATCGAAGATCCGCTTGCTTCCGACGATGTCCAGGCCTCGAGTGGGCTCGTCCATCAATATCACCGGTGGATCGTGCATTAACGAACGGGCCAGATTGACTCGCTGCTGCTGCCCTGTACTCATCCCCGCACATTGGCGATCGATGAAGCCCTTCAGATCGAAGAGATCGGCCAGCATGTCAACTCGCGCGGCGGCGGCTTCGGGAGTAACGCTGTAGAGATCCGCAAAATACAACATCAGTTCTCGGGGTGTCAGCCACTGATACAACCCCGCGCTGGCTGACACCAAAGCGACGTTGCGTTTGACGTCTTCGGGATGAATCGCCACGTTGTAGCCGGCAATGAGCGCCGTTCCTGATGTTGGCTTGAGCAGCCCGAGGATCATTCGCAGAGTCGTCGTTTTTCCCGCACCGTTGGCTCCGAGCAACCCAAACACTTCGCCGGGCGACACCTGTAACGAGACACCATTGACGGCATGAACATCGCCATTCGCCGAAGTAAATCGTTTTACAAGATTCCTCACATCAACCGTTGGGTTGGGTGCCTGATTCGAACTGGAGTCCGCCATCGAAACTCGTGGCCTGCTAGAGAGTCTAATACTCGGATTTCAGGAACTTCCTTTGTGACGAAGTTTGTGCGATGACCTACGCCGAATGACAGTAATTCGGCAGCGATATTTCAAAAATGCAAGGTTCGCTTCGACTCCTGATCTTCATCACGAGGATCCTTGCGATCCACGTTTGGTAACCAACCAGCTTTTTTGAACAAAACAAAGATGGGAAGCTGCAACACGACGAAGCCACAAATGATCGCAAGTCCACCAATCACGCCGGCGGTTGACGAGATCAACAGCATGGCGGGGAAGCTGAAAACCAAAAGCAGTACGCATCCGATGGCGATGATCAGCAGGCGTCGTCGAATCCGATTGGCTTTGTTTTGTTGCCGACCATTCATTTTGCAGCACTTTTCGGAAATCGATTGGCGCCCGTACTGCTGCTGCGGCTCGATGTGCAACAACGTGATGACGCTGGAATGTTCACGAAGCCTTCGCGGCAGCGATTCGATCGAGAATCTCCCGGAACTCAATTCGAGTTCGTGTTCTTGTTCCGTTGGGCACTGATTGTTGATGGAACGGCTCGATCCAGCAAAAGTCACTCGCTGGCAAATGGGCCGAACGCAAAGTTGGGTCGCTTCCGTATCGTGCCAAAAGGTACTCCAAAACTTTGATTCGGATTCGCCACCGCTCCGCAATGTCGTTGCCGGGATCGAATTTCAGCAACACTCGATATTCCTGAAGGCGGCTGAACCATTCGCTGACGAGATGCGTCGGATCAAACGACGTTGGAAGGACGCGATCCATCATGATTTCATAACTCCGCTTCGTTTAGCGACCTCGGTTATTCTGCCAATCGCTGGACGCTATTTCGCCTTCCTGGTCTCGTTCCCGGAATAGTCGAGTGTGATAACTCGTCGGTCAAAGCTCAAATCCAACTTCTGCGCATTTGCATCAACTCGCAGCCAGTGATTATTTAACGTCGTTCCAACATCTTCTTCTTCATACAGCAGATCTCCCGTGCGAACATCAAACACGCGTGCTCCGTAGTGAGTCCTTCGGATCGGCGACTGAGCATTCACGCTGCCTCCACGGGACAGCAGCACAAGAATCGGCGCGTTCGGCAGGATCGTTGCGCGATCCGGAATCATCACTTTGATATGACGATGGTCCAGTTCCTTGTCCCATGCGAGCGTGTAAGTCTCTTTGGCGATCGAATAGATCCGGCCGTAAACATGCATCGCATCGATCACAGGATCGTAGTCCAATGAAGCATCATCGACAGCCTCTGGAAGAACTAAATAATGTCCATGTGATTCCCGGAGAAACAGATCCCGAGGTTCGGTGACTCTTGTGACAGCCAGATCAGACAGCACTCGGCCCGTGTCGACCTGAACAAGTTTGAGCTGACTGCCATTGCTCAACAGTGCGACGGCATCGTCGATAACATTCGAGAAGACCGTTTCCTGCGGCAGATCGATCGACCAGGTCACGGTATCGGTCAAAAGATTACGACTTTCCAGCATGGCCTTACCGGTCGTCAGGCGAAACAGCAGGCACGAGTTTCCATGCAACAGAATCCTCCACAAAGTGTCCACGCCCGCTTCAAGTTCTATATCTCGAACCGACGAACCCACATTTGCGTTAGCTTCGCCCCACCACTCGGGCAAACGCACGACGGATCTCACCGAGCCATCGACAAGGCTGCGAACTTCGATCTGCCGGGACGCTTCTGACAGCAATAGCACGCTGTCATCCTGACACAGCATCACAGAATCGCGTGCAATGCTCTCTACCTGCCACATCCTATTTCCGGTCAACGGATTCAGTACCAGAAGTCGAAGACCAGAAATGACCGGCACGCCATAAAGTGATGTCGGACCAACGGGGAAGTATCCAGCCGGTTGAGGAAAATACTGAGGCAGGCGGTCGGTGGGAGAAACGTAGTCTCGGTAGAGATCGGCTTCAGCATCCGGAGCCAGTCGCTCGATGTTTTTTCGCCAGAGTACTTTTGGTTCGGCAGCCTTGTTGAGTTGAGTCGGGTCCAGTGCAAGGAGGGAACCGTTTAAATTCACCACCAGTAAGTGGCCGTACGCCGTGATATAGGATGCTGCAGCGAAGCCGTATCGCGAATCTTCAGGCCCGCCCAGTGATTTTAGAGTCCAGCGAATAACTCCGTCCGGATCAAAGCCGCATAGGTCGCCTGAGTTCAGAATGCGAGCAAACGACCAGCCTCGATACAGACCGGGCGCTCCGTATAACGGAATCAAAGTGCTGGGAACCAGATCCGGGACCGGAATCGTCCCCAGCATCGTTCGTTCGTCGGACTCCCGTTTGAACGGCGTCTTTAGCCAGGCTGAGTTGGCCTTATGAGTGACTTCGGGTTGTTGTTTCAGAGCTTCCAGGAACGTTTCCCGCGTGGCCTCGTCAACTAATCTCATTCGCAGGGATGTTCGAGGATCCAGCGGAGTTGCCACGTCTGCAATCCACGTTGAGATTGCGGATTGGTCACCGTTGGCCTGCCATGATTCAAGAAGTTCGACGGATGCTTTGGCAGCACCGACCGAAGACGTTCGAGAGATTTCGATTCGCAGCATTTCAGCGAACAGTGCATCCAGCGGATCCGGTGTCTCTTTTGCGAGTTCAAGCATCGCCGCCAATGCCACTTCCGAGAGCCCGCACTGGGCAAGTCCACAGAGGAACTCAACTCGAGGTTCGCCAGCATCCAATGTTCGCAGCACATCGACGGCGGTACCTCGCAGAGCTTCCTGAATCTGATGACGTTCGGATTCAGGCCTTGAAACCAGTGCATTGCGAATTCCGGCCTGCAGGACTGTCGCCTTGGTGCGAACAAGAAATCCGGATGTCACAGCCTGTCGTCGTGCCGCCGGAAGTTCACCGAGCAGAGTTCGCAGGCTGTCGGTGAGTTCCCCGGCTGACGCAGTGGCCATTGTTTCGATTCCTCGCGCCACCAGTTCAGACAGTTTGCCATGATATCGTTCCGATCGACCCTGAGTTTGCATTGAAAACACGGCCGCATCCGGAAGGTTCATCCCAAGCATTGAATGCAACAGAGGAGCAATCTCCAGATCGTTTGCCGACAGCTCGATCAGCGAGCGAACGCGTGGCACGAGTGCGCGGTTCTTTGCGAAGTCGTTTCGAAGGATTTCGAGCAGCATGTCAATGAGCAGCTCGCGCGATGGACCGTCAATGGGACCGGCTTCAGAAGCAGCATCCAGCAGAGACATCGCCTCAGCGGGTTTTCGATCCAGCAACAGCTCCATCGCGAGGTCAGCAACTGCCGGCTCACCGCCGTTTGAAACTTGCGGTAGAAAGGCAACAGACGTGAGATTCTGGGACAGGACTCCCGAGTCTGTGATCAGCAGATTTCCAGGCATCTTCTCGAGATCACCGAACTGCCTTGCCAGGCGTCGGCCATTTTCAAGATCCAAAGAGATGATCGAAGGCTCGTCCGTTGGAATCTGAATGATCGAACCATCGGTGGTGGCTGTTCCGCAAACGACGCCGTCCGTCAATTCTGTTGACCACAGCACTGTGCCATCGGACACTCGCACGGCTGCACATCTTTGGTTCCCAACGAGCACGATGCGATCATCAACTACGGCTCCGATGGCATGGAATCCTCCTCGTGGAAACGTCCAAAGTTCTTTTCCGGAAATCAAATCCAGGCAGTACAGTTGGTCTGAGTCACGAGGTGTCACCAACACCTTGTTGTCTAAAATGCGTGGCAGTGAGTCGATCCAGCGAGAATCCATATCAACGCGTCGAGTATCCATCGGATCGCGACCGCCGAAGAGCACGATTCCGTCACCACCAATCTCCTGCGCGCGAGCGTTCCCGGCGTATCGAAACACCCAGCGAACCGAATGATCTTCAGCAGAAACCGCGATAATTCGTTCATCGCAGGTTGGACAAATAAGCAGACCCTGAGCAAACGATGGCACCATTCCTGCATGCTTGCGAACCGGATGCAACGGCAACTTGACTTGCGGAACCGTCAGCAACTGCGAACTCAGAATCTGCGGGTTTGAATCGTTGGCAACTCCGTTGGGTTCGCCAATCTGAATCAGGAAAATGCCCTCGCCGTTCTCTGCAAGCACATAAGTTCGACTCCCCAGCACCAGCGGCGATCCAAGAAAGTAGTAGCCTGCCAGCAGGTTTCCCCGCCCGGCGGGTTGAGCTGCATTCTGAGTCTGTCCTCCGACTTCCCACTTGAACAAACCGGATACAGCGTCATAGGCTCGAATGAAATTTGATGGCATCGACGAATTCGGATCGCCGCCGGGGTTGTATCCGATATCATCACTCCACGTCGCAGCCGACGATTCATCGCAAACAAACAGAGTTCGGTCATTGATCGCCATCTGCGAAGCAGTGTTCGTTCGAATCTGCTGGTACAGTAACTGGATTCGCGGATCCATGTACCCACGGAAACGTCTTCGTGCCATTTGACGGCGGGCGGCGTCGGGTTCGTTTCCAGCGAGCAGTCGTTCATCCAGCAGCAAGCGGAGTTGACTATCGGGCCGAGTCACTTCCCAAATCAATTCTCCCGTGGAGATCTTCAGTGCACGTATTCCAAAAGGAGTTCGAATGATTGCAAGGTCGCCAGAAATCAGCGGAGTCGCCGTCGGAATGACCGTGCTGTTCCGCCGCAACAGTCGCGAGGCTTCCTGCTCAATCGTCTCGGAGAAATCACTCAAAAGCGGATTGTATTGCTCGGCATACAGCACATCTCGCACAGAAAACAAACTTGATTTCCACAACGTCCGATACCGAGCCGGACTTCGCGACTGGTTGGCGAACCGTCGGTATCCCCCACCGGGCTGAAGCCAGCCAGAGTCCGACGCTTCGGACTTTCCAAAGTTCTCTTCGATCCACGCTGCTGTCTCCGACTTTGACACGGGCAGATCAATTTTTTGCCCCGCGAGCACAAGGGATTCAACTTTTGCCTCAGCGACGACGCGATTCACAAGATCAAGTGCATCCGCATGCAGGCCGGCTCTTGAGTAGAACAAAGCAATCTGAATCCACAACGCTGGATCTGCGCTGATCCTGCTGCGTTGCAATCGACTTACGAGCAATGCTGCTTCCAGGTCGTCGCCTCGATCAACAGACAGCTTCGCCAGGACAGCGAGCCCCTTCTGAGCGGCGGGACTAAACGCGTGGCGAATCGACGTTCGACGCAACGCCGCCAGGTCGCCTGCCTTCACGCTTGCAGCAACTTCGTTTTCGGCGACTTCAGAAAACTGTTGAGCGAATTCTTTTCGAAACAGCTCAGGTGACTGTTGAAATAAGGCTTCCAGTTTGGCTTTTCCGCCAGCCAGACTTTGAGTTTCTCCCGGAGCGAGCTGTCTTACATCAGCCCCGGTGACGACCATCAGCGGATCTTCTTTTTCGCAAGCCATCGCCCACGCCGCGTCGAATTTCTCAACGGCCTCAAGCCAGTTTTTGGTGGCGAGTGAAGATTCGGTCTCGCGAATCAGTTGCTGCAGTCCTCGCTGCTCGACATCGTCCTGCCGCTGAAATGCAGCAGCGTAGCTTGCCATGCAAAACAGGATTGCGAGAAACGTGCTTCGCAGAAACAAAATCCGGACGTCGCTGTAAGGCAGCATGAGACATTCCAGTGTCAACAGCCAGGGAATCAACGCGCCGCAGCGCGATCTTTCGACCGGTGATTGTAGCGAAAGCCCTCGGTTCGGTCTTTTGAAAACCGGGCCGACGAGGGCTCCGCCTGCGAGTTTCCCAAAGAATTCATTCACGGATAAGGCGTCGGCGTTACAAATTCGCCCGGTCTCGTGGCCTTTGAAGGGCCAGTTCGACCGATGGGGTTAACTTCTCAGCGTGAGTCCCGCAGTAGTTGCTTGAGCCGCCCGAAAATCGCTTCCGGCCGTCTGAAGCGACAATTTTCTGAATTTCGTCTAAGGTGGTTCATGGGTTGTTCGTCAACTGGATTGCATGACGTTGCCGTGGACGAAGGGAGAACGATGAGTCAGTCTCAGGACCACGATTCGGAGCGAGAATCGATCTCGCAGCCGGAATCGGAGTTCATCAAGCGGGCGCTCGAGCAGTACGAGAGTCCTCTGATCCACTACGCGCTGAGGCTAACGGGCAATCTGGATCGAGCGCGGGATGTTGTGCAGGACACGTTTCTCAAGCTCTGTCGGCAGCCGCCGAACAGCTTCGACGGGAATCTGGCTCGTTGGCTGTTCACGGTGTGTCGGAACGGAGCTTTCGA
Organism: Planctomycetota bacterium; assembly: GCA_031377305.1. Lineage (GTDB taxonomy): Bacteria > Planctomycetota > Planctomycetia > Planctomycetales > Planctomycetaceae > SXXK01. Next base: position 14,618 of record JANMEV010000699.1, read on the forward strand.
TCTTCAACGGAAGGAACGACGCATGACAACCGCTGCGGAACTCACTGAGCAGCCATCGACGTTGCAGCAATCGCCCGAAGCCAGCGTGATCGCTCGGGATTCGGCGAGCAAAGTGTTTCGAATGCTGGATCAGCTTCCTGACAATCAGCAGGAAGTGGTGCGACTGAAGTTTCAAAACGAGATGACGTACTAGGAAATCGCCGACGTCACCGGCTTGTCCGTCACGAATGTCGGATTCCTGCTGCACACGGCTCTGAAGCGACTGCGGGAGTTGTTGCAGAATGAACAGCTGTTGTCGGCCGGTTAGCCGGACAACGGCATGTGTCTATCAGCCGCAGTGCGCTAGCACCCGGTTTGCAGGAGCTCCGATGAAACCGGACGCTAGCGCGTTCCGGCTGATAGTTAGAACAGCACACGAATCGCAATGATCAGGGGATTGACATCCCCCGCTCGCCTGAAGTCAAAACACAAAATCTGAAGTATCAAATTTGAAATATTGAGGTGTTCCATGTCCACATTCAACTTTCAACCCGACGATCCTCGTCTGACGGCTTATGCTCTGGGCGAATTGAATCCCAACGAGCGAGCTGAGATCGAGGCGATGCTTGCGGAATCTTCTGAAGCCCGAACGGCTTTGGAAGAGATTCGCGAGACCATCGGGCTGCTGTCCAGACAACTAACGTTCGAGCCCGCGTTGACTCTGACTACTTCGCAACGCAGATTTGTTGAACAAGCAGTGGGCGTGGAGGCTCCCGCGTCGGAGACACGGGCAACAATGGAGGTTCCCTCGTCGGGGACACGGGCTACAGTGATGGCTCCGACTTCAGTGAAGTCGGCTCGCTGGGTGATGATTGCTCGAACGGCCACGACGGTTGCTGCTGTTGCGGCGGTGGCAGTCGCGGTTCCGTACGTTTCGCGGAGTCTGCAATTTGATGGTGCGTTGCGGGCGACCAGTGATATGACGATGGCTTCCTCCGAGTCGACGTCTAACCCTAACTTGAGCCGGATGCTGCCACGGGACGAAACGGAACAAAGCGGTATGACGGTCATTGCTTCGCAGAACGCGTCGTCTGGCGACTCTGTGCAAGGAACTCCGTCGGATGCTCTGCAATTGGAAGAGTTGCAAGCTGCATCTTCCCCGTCGATGACCGCAGAGCAAGAGGCGGGAACTGGGGATGGCCGGCCAGAGATCTCGCTTACAGATAACACGATTGGTGGAACAGCAGTTGGTGGAACAGCAGGTAACATAGCTTCTGCACCTCAAGAGATGATACCGAAGGGCTCAACCAATCCTGCCCCCCCGGCTGCTAGCGAAGGCGTTTTGATTGTGGGCTCGGTCGAGGGAGGAGACACTATCCAGTCCAATTCGGACGAAGGCATTTCGATCATTACATCGGGCGGTGCGTCAGATAGTCTCCCGTTCCACGTCGCGTTGGGTGGCCAAGCTGCGGACGCGACCACGCCGATTAAATGGAAGGCAGATGCAAGTGAAAATATCGTAAGGACCACGCGAACCACAATCGTGAGTTCGGCTGATGCCACTGCCACCGGATCAGCGGTTGCGGGTAACTCCGACGGCAAATCTCTGACCAAGGAGTCAATGGGTTCTGTCGAATCAGAAGTACTCGCGGAATCCGAAGCCCGTATGTCAGTGGCTTCGGCCGAGACTTCGCCCGCAAGTGTACAAGACACCTTTTCTGATTCGACGACAGCAACCCTCATCTTCGGTAATGCTGGGGAAGCAAAGCCAGCGACTCCATCGATTGATGGCTATTCGCGGAATATCGCAAGCGCAGGCATTCCAACTCGCGGTGGCTCGCTGGAACCGCCGACGGAATCTAAAGACATGCGAATCAAGGCCAACATTTGGTCGTTCGATCCAGCAGTGCGCGGACGTGGCGCGGAATTGGAGCCCCTTGGTAAAAATCTGGAGTTGCGTCGAGAACAACTAGGCCGAAACCGTGGCCTCGGCACTGCCGCGCCTTCGAACGAAGCCTACGAATCCATCGTCGAAAACGCGTTCCTCACACCAATGGAACAGCCGCTGTCAACGTTTTCGATCGATGTCGATACCGCGTCGTACGCGAACATGCGGCGGTTCATTCAGCAGGGACAACTGCCACCGGCGAACGCGGTGCGGATTGAGGAACTCGTCAACTACTTTCGATACGACTACCCTGAGCCGGCTGATGGAAGTCCGTTTTCGGTGAACATTGATGTGGCGACATGTCCGTGGAATCCGCAGAACAAACTGGCTCGAGTCGGTCTGAAGGCGAAGACCATCGCTGAAGACAAACGGCCCGCAACGAACCTCGTGTTTCTTATCGACGTGTCAGGATCGATGGCCGCGGAGAACAAACTGCCGCTCGTCAAGCAGGCACTCAACGTGCTGGTGTCGAAGATGGGCGAAGATGATCAAATTGCCATCGTGACTTATGCGGGTGAAGCCGGTCTGAAGCTGAATTCGACGTCAGGATCGCAGCGAGCCGTTATCCAGCAGGCGATTGATTCGCTTCAATCA